>NZ_WHPN01000293.1 GCF_009735685.1 Streptomyces lycii
TGGGGTGGCGGGTGGCCTGGGTGGTGGGTGGCCTGGGTGGTCGGTGGCCTGGGTGGTCGGTGAGGCCGGCGGCTGTTGCGGGGGCGCGGCGGTGGGCCGGTTCGCTCTGGGTCTGCGCCCGGCCCGGGATGCGTGTACGTCCTCGGCCCGCGTCGGCATCGTTCTCCGCGGGCGATCGCCGGCCGGTGTCGGGGCCGTCGGTCATGCGGAGCGGGCGCGTCCTCGACGACGTGCTCGGCATGGCCACGGGGTGGCGCGACCGTGCCCGGAGCCCGGGCCGGGCCGGGCCGGGCCGGGCCGGGCTACGGCATGGTGCGTGGCGCGTTCGTTCAGGCCGTGCCGCCCGGGCACGGCAGTTTCCCGCGTTCTCGGGGGTTCCCCGGCGTTCCCGGGCAGTCCCCCGCGCTCCCGGGCAGTCCCGCCTTCCCCGGTATCCCGCGTTATGGGGCATCCCGCGTTCCGGGCTGCCAGGTGTTCTGCCCCGGCAGGGACTCGTCCGTCGTCCCGTCGCCGGCCATGGTTGCGGCGCTGGGCGTCACACCGGGGTCGGCGCACAAGCCGCAGGGCGCATGCCGACGCGGCGGGGAAAACCTTCGCAGTATCCGGCGTTCGGGCCGTGCGGGGTTTGCGGGAGCGGGCCGCAGACGGCGGGCGGGCCTCTGCGGCATCCGGCGTTCCGGCCGGGGGCTGTGGGCGGGGGCGGGTGCGGGGTTGGGAGTGGGGTGAGGGGTGGGTTTGGGTGGGGCGGCGGGATGCGGGTTGAGGGTGGGTGCGCGTGTGATTGTCGTGCGGTGGCTGTGGCGGGATTGCGGTTGCCGGGGGCGGTTGTGAGGGGGCGGTTGTGGGGCCGTGGCCGCGGGGCGGGGGCGTTGCGGGGGTGGTCCTGGCGGGCGGCGCGGCGTTCAGTGCTGAGTCCGGTGGCGTCCTGGTCATCACGTGTGCGGTGCTGCGCCGGCCCGCCGCCGTGTCCGGCCATGGTCCCGGGGGGCCGCGCCGCGGCCGGCCGGGGTCCGGGCGGTCCGCCGGGCGCCGCGCTTCAGGGGTCGGGGGCTGCCGGGGCGGCAGGGGCCCGGCGTCTGAAGGCGCGGGTGGTTGCGGCGCTGCGCCGGCCCGTGCCGCCCGCAGGCACAGGCCGCCCCGGGCCTGCCCGCCGGGCCTCCTCCCCCGCCCGGCGGAAAAGGGCCGGAAGAGGGACGCGGAAGAGGGGTGTTCGGTGCTGCCGGGCGCTGCCGCCGCGCCCCCCTGCGGGGCCGGGCGGTGCCCTACGGGCGGGGCCGTCCGCCCGTAGGGCACCGCGGCGGGCAGCGGCCCGACCCCCGTAGGCGGCAGGCCACGCGCGGGCGCGAAAGAGACCGCGCGGCGCAGGGAGACCGACAGAGACGGGGAGAGCGGGCGGAGCACGGGCCGGGCCGCCGCACGAGGCGGCGCTTGCGGGCGGGCCGTCGGCCGGCCCGGGGGCTCCGGCGTCAGGTCCCGTGGCCCGCAGCGGGCGCGGGAAGGTGCTCCAGGCCCAGTTCGCGCAGGATCCGGGCCAGGTCGGCGGGGGCCGCTGCCAGACGCACCAAGGTTCCCGCGTCGTCGAGTTCAGCGACGTGCCAACTTCTGCGGACGTTCTCCTCGCCCCGGGCGCGCCGCACGTTCACCGCGGTGAGCCGCTCCACCGGGATGCGTCTGGCCGCGGTGCGCCCGGGGCCGGCGTGGGGTACCACCGCGGGAGGACCGTCGCCCAGGACGACGTGGGTGCCGAAGAAGTACGGGTTGTAGTCGGTCTGGTCCAGGAAACGGGCGGCCAAAAACGTCTCCCCGCACACCGGCGGCACCGGGACCCTTCCCCCCTCCCCCGGGCTACGGACCCGTGTGGCGCGCCAGGCGAGGGCGGACAGGACCAGGGTGAGGAGCAGGCCCGCCGCCCACCAGGCGGCCGGCGCGCGGGAGGAGAACAGGGTGGTCGGGTGGAGGTAGCACAGCGGCAGCAGCCACGCGGCGGTGGCCAGGAGCACGCCCGCGAACGGCAGGGCCGAGGGGAGCACTTCGTCCCCGGCCAGCCGGCGCCCGCGCCGGCGCACCAGGAGCAGGGCGCCCGGGTATCCCGCGCCCAGGGCCAGCCCGGCCGCGATGACGGCCACGTCACCGGGAGGCGTCATGTGCTCGCGCCACAGATGCCCGTCCCCCGCGACCTCCCTGACCTCCCCCCGCCACACGGTCACCTCGACCCGGTGGCCGGCCGTGAACCCCTGGGCGCCTTCGTAGGAGACCTGGACCCGCCGCACCGGCCGGCTGCCGGTGAAGTACAGCCAGCTGGCCCGCTTCCCGCCGTGCGGGTCGCTCCGCGCGATGACCGCCGGCACGGTGGTCAGACACCCGCCCCGCGCCGCGGCGGGCACCCCCTGGGCACACGGCACCGCCGCCTCCCACGCCCGCCGCTGCGCGTCGGTGCCCGGCACGAACGACGCGGCCAGACCCGCACCCGCGAGCAGCAGCACGAACAACGCCAGCAGCAGGCGCCGGCCCCGCCCGGCGGTGCGATAGGACACCACCGGCAGATGCGCCGATCGCGGCGTGCCGTACCGGCGGTGCAGCGCCCGCAGCTGTTCCACCTGCCTGTCGAACGCCGGGTCGTCCTCCCGGGCACTCTGCGGCAGCGGCAGGTGCACCGTGCCCCCGCCGCGCAACACCACATCCAGACGGCGCACATGACCGTGACGCACCCGCTGCAGACGCACCTGCAGATCCGCCACCTCACTCCACGGCACACTACGGCGGCGCAGCATCCGCGCGTGGACCCCGACCGCGTCGGCACGCACCCGGGCCGCCACCCACGGCAGCAGCAGCAGACCCAGCCCGATCACGCAGAAACCAGCGGCCAGCCACACCACGAACCACCCGCCCCGTTCCATGGGCAACAACCCGGCCGGCACCGCCCAGACACCCGTCACGACACCGAACACAGCGAAAAACCGGCCCGGACGGCTGGTGAACGGACGACAGGTCATCTCGGGCGCTTCACTCATGGAAACGATCCTGACACCGGGCCGCCACCGGAACAGGTACGCGCTACAGCAGCATCCAGGACACGGTCATTGCCGTGAAACGGAAAACAACCCCCCACCCACCAAGCCCAAAACAAGGCAAGGACTGCCATGAACCACCACCCGCACGAACACCCGCCCGGATACCGTCCAGCCCCGGGCACACGAAACCAACGAACCCCGAAGCGCGCCAGGAGAGCTGGACACCCGCAGGACACCGGAAACCGCCACGGGGACGGAGGACGGAGGACGGAGGACGCGTAGCGGACGACGGAGGGAAACGGCGACCGGAGACCGGAGACCGGAGACGCGTAGCGAGCAGCCCGGCGGCGGAGGACGCGCAGCGGACAACGAATGGCGACGGAGACCGACGAGGGCAGCGAGCGACGGGGCACGGCGAGCGACGGGCGGCGAGCGACGGGCACCGGGGACCCGGAGGACAGGCAGGGGGCCGGAGACCGGAGACCGGAGGCCGCCGGGGAGCGGAGACCGCCGGGAGGCGGCGCCCCCCCAGAGGCGGCCACCCCGCAGGGGCGGAGACCACCCGGAAGGGGGCGGAGACCGGAAGCCGGAAGACGGGCGGGAGCCCGGGAAGCGCCGAAGGCAGAAGACCGGAGGACACCGGGCACCAGGCCCCGGGACCAGAGAGGGCGGAGGACGCGTGGCGGACACCGGACGGCGGGCGGCAGACGGCAGATGGTGGAGGACGGGGCCGGAGGACACAGGACGCCGGAGACCGAGGAACGGGCAGCGGACACCGGAGGACACCGGAGGACGCCGGGGAAAGCCGACGGCGAAGGGCGCCCGGGCACCAGGCCCCGGGACCAGAGAGGGCGGAGGACGCGTGGCGGACAGCCGGCGCCGGTTCCCACTCCGGCCCTCAACGATGAACCACGACCACACATCCGCCGGCCCGATGACTCCTCACCACCCGGGGACGCCCCCTTCCCGGCCTACGCCCCCGGCCCTCCCCCACGTACCGTTCACAACCAGCCCACCCCCCGGCCCACCAACCCGAAAAACCGCCCACCCCCCGGGGGCGCAGCAGCCGGTACTGCACCTGCGGCTTCCAAAACTCGCCGGTCTCCGCGCCGGAACCCGTTCGTGCGGGCCCACGGGAAGGGCCCATGCTGCAGCAGGTCGCCGAGAGTGTACTGATCCACCAGAGTGAGTTGCTCGAGAACAACACCGTTGTCGTGCACGGCAGGGACGGCGTGCTACTCGTAGACGTCGGGATCACCGGCGCCGAAATGACCTGCCTGGCGAACGACCTACGTGAGCTGGGCCAGCCCGTGGTGGCAGGCTTCTCCACGCATCCAGATTGGGATCACCTGCTCTGGCATGCCGAACTCGGCCAAGCACCTCGTTACGGAACAGCCCGCTGCGCAGCCTTCATGCAGGACGTGTTGTCGAACGCCGACTGGAAGGCCGGCGTCGCCGAGAGCCTGCCGCCGTCGCAGCCACTTGTGGCCGGTAGCGCGAGAGATACCCATCTCAGCAGCTACATGGGCCACGGGACGCCCCCGACGGACACGTTCGACCAACAGCCGCCTGCCGTGAACGGTCAGCCGGGCATTACGGTGGGACACGAAGACCTCCCTGCAGTGCAGTCCTAGACAGCTCCACCACAGCGGAGGTCTTCGCCATTCATCAAGCCCCCAGTGTCAACAACGCTCGTGACCAATACATCTAGGGGGTGTCCGTAAAGTCGGTTGGTCGTCAGCCCGTTCGTGGTGCGCCGTCATGGAGTGACTGATCGAGCCTGGGGCGTGATCGGACCGTTGCTGGCTCCGCCTCGGACGGGTCGTCCAGTGCGGGACCGGCGCCAGGTTCTCGACGGGATCCTGTGGAAGCTGTCCACGGGTGCCGCCTGGCGGGACCTGCCGGAACGGTACAGGCCGTGGAAGACGGTCTGCGAACGGATCCGCCGCTGGTTGGCGGACGGAACCTGGGACCGGCTCCTGGCCCATGTCCAGCAGCACTCCGACGCGGTCGGCGAGGTCGACTGGTCGATCGTGTGCGTCGACTCGACGATCGTGCGTGCCCACCAGCACGCGGCCGGGGCCCGAAAAAGGGGGGCCTGGACCGGCGAAGCCCTCGGCCGGTTCCGCGGCGGGCTGAGCACGAAGATCCACCTCGCCCGCGACGGGCAGGGCCGACCGCTCGCGTTCACCATCACGGGCGGAAACGTCAACGACTGCACGCAGTTCGAGCCGGTCATGGCCCGCATCGCCATCAAGCGGAGCGGGCCCAAACGGCCTCGCACCCGGCCTGACCGGGTGGCCGGCGACAAGGGCTGCTCCTCCCGCACGATCCGGGCCTACCTGCGCAGACGCGGCATCGCGTGCACCATTCCCGAACGCATCGACCAGATCAGCGGACGCCGACGACGCGGCGAGACACTCTGCCACCTCGACCGCACCGTCTACCGCCGCCGCAACGTCGTCGAACGCTGCTTCAACCGGCTCAAGCAGCACAAAGCTCTCGCCACCCGCTACGACAAACGAGCCCGCCACTACAAAGCCCTGGCCACCCTCGCCTGCCTACGACTCTGGCTCCCCACCGACATGGCGGACACGCCCTCGAACGGCTGATCAGACCACCGGCGGCCCTGCCTCGATACGGTGCAGTACTGGAGGCAGGCGGTCCAGGTCGGGGCCGGTCTGGACCTGCCGCTCGTCCCACCAGGTGGCGCCGGCGTCGTGCAGCGGACCGATCACGTCCCTGGCCTTGGCCACGTCCGAGGGCGTGGCACCGCCGAGCACGAACTCGAAGGGGCGCTCGGCTCCAGTCGCACGTTGCTTGCGCACAAAGCCGACCAGATCCCGCACCTCGGCCACATCCGGCACATGACCATGCCTGGCCGTCTCGAAGAGCGGCACCGCGCCGTCCCACCGCGCTGCCCGCCGCATGGGCGGACGACGCGGCCAGAACCCCCCGATCCACACCGGTGGACCGGGCCGCTGCACAGTGGCGGGCAGCAGTGCCACGTCTTGGACCTCGTAGTGTCGGCCGTTGTGGTCCACCGGCTCGCCGGACCAGAAGCGACTCAACAGCTCCAGTCCCTCATCCAGCCGCTCGGCGAGGAGACGTGGCTCGGCAGCGTCGCCGAAGCTGCGGTATTCATCCTCAATCGGCCCGCCCAGACCCGCTGCAAAGATCACCCGGCCGCCGCTGAGGTGGTCCAGGGTGGCCACCTGACGAGCGAGCTGCTGCGGACGATAACGGGGGACCGGCGTCAGCAGGGTGCCCAGCCGGATCCGGGAGGTCGCCAGCGCGGCCGCGGTCAACAGCATCCAAGGGTCTCCGAAGGGACGCCCCTGATGTTGTCGATGCAGTACATGGTCCCAGACGAAGAGCCCGTCCCAGCCAGCCTGTTCCGCCGCAGCCGCCACGGTCGCCACGTTACGAGGGTCCGCAAAGTCACCGAAGTTGGGGATGTTGATGGAGAAGCGCATCCCAGCAGGATGCGCAGCCAGCCGCGAAGGAGCAATCAGATTCCTAGCCAGACGGCTTCACGGCAGGCCGCTACCTGGGGAATTACGTGACCACACCCCTGGGGAATTACGAGACCGTCGACACACCTGCCCCGTAGTCGTACTCCAGCAGTCGTCGCAGCTCGTACAGATGAAAGGTCTCCCATGCGGGTGGGCCCGCAGTGCCTTCGTTGCACCAGTTGCTGTAAGAGTTCCTACTGAGGTTGAACTCGTGGAGTCGTAGAGGCTGACGGTTCGTCGCCTCTGCGGTATCACCGAGGCATGCGGTATCCACAAGGGGGCGGGCTGACCGCCGAGCGACAGATGTTCCGCGAGGAGTTACGGCTGTAGGCGGCCGAGTGGTTCGCCCAGGGCGAGGCGAACTCGGTGATCGCCAGGGACCTGCGGGTCAGCGTCCGCTCCGTGCAGCGATGGCGGCAGACGTGGGACGAGGACGGCCCGCGGGCTCTGCGGTCACAGGGGCCGGCGTCGCTGCCGAGACTGAACGAGAAGCAGTTCGCCCAGCTGGAGGCCGGGCTGGCCAAGGGGCCTGCCGCACACGGCTGGGAGGACCAGCGATGGACGCTCGCGCGGATCAAGACGGTGATCGGACGGCGCTTCCATCTGACCTACACCATCCAGGGCGTGCGGAAACTGCTGGTACGCAACGGCTGGTCCTGCCAGATCCCGGCCCGACGCGCCATGGAGCGGGACGACGACGCGGTGGCCGGCTGGGTCAAGGAGGTGTGGCCGTGCGCGGAAGACTCGCGGCGGCCCGTGGAGCCTGGCTCGTCTTCGAGGACGAAGCCGGATTCTCCATGACGCCGCCGCAGGCGAAGACTTGGTCACAGCGCGGTCGTACCCCGGTGGTGCGGGTACGGGGCCGTTCCCGCAGACGCGTGTCCATTGCCGCGCTGACCTGCTACAAACCTGACCAGCAGACCCGGCTGATCTAACGGTGCCACGCCGGGACGACGGCCGCCGCGACGGACGCAAGAGCTTTTCCTGGCGCGACTACCGGGACCTGCTGATCGCCGCCCACCAACAGCTCAGGGGCCCGATCGTGCTCATCTGGGACAACCTCAACGTCCACAAAGCCGCCGACCTGCGAACGTTCGCCCAGGACCAGGACTGGCTGACCATCCACTACCCGCCGCCCTACGCACCCGACCTCAACCCCGTGGAAGGGATCTGGTCACTGCTGCGGCACGGCTGGCTCTCCAACGTCGCCTTCAGCACACCCGAACACCTCCTCCAGCGCATCCGCCGCGGCCTACGGCACATCCAATACCGCAGCGACCTCATAGACGGCTGCCTCGCCGAGACCGGTCTGATCACCCGACCCACCTGAACAGCCATGCGACATCACGAGTTCAACCGCAGTAGCCAGTGGTTGGTGATGGCGATGAGGTGCGTGGGCGATGGGCTCGAACGTCCACAGGGCGTCCATCGGGATCGCGAGCTGTCATCGTTCACTGCGTGGGCAGTGTCTCGATCTGTCCGACCGGCCACCCGGCGCCCAGAATTTGTTTGCGGACCTCACATAGTTGCGCGTGTGTTCCCACGCGCAGCCCCCATCCGGCATTGCTGAGGGGATCGAGATCAGTGGTGGGGGCGGTAGTGGTTTCGACGATCATCAGGTGGTCATCGCCGCCGACATCGATGACTGCGATCCGAGGATCCAAAGGGCGCCGCCAGGTCCCGTTGAAGATTGCCGCCGATCCCGTGGCTTGCGTCCCATCACCGGCAACTCCGCCGGCAGGCACAGCCACTGTTCGCCCGTCAGATCCCCACGAGCCATCCGAAGATCGTTCCCCAGGTCGAGCGAGGCCGGCAGGCCCGCGAGCACTTCGAGGAGACCAGCCCCGTCGCCCCGGCGATCCCCGCAATCGACCGGTCGGTGGAGTTCCTGGACCTGGTCACCGCCTGCCACTCCTTCGTCGCGGCGGCCGGCCGCGTCGTCCCCGGGCTGCGCGACCGCCAGCTCGGCGAGGACGAACGCACCATCGTCCACGAGAACGTCGCCCGCGTGAGGGGGGTGTTGACTGAACTAAGACCCGAATTTCCGCAGGTCAGTGACCTATTGAAAAGGTCTGCGTCAGTTGGTGCATGAGTGATGCTGACGGGCTGGTCCGTAACCCGGCGTCCTTCGTCGTGCCGCAGACCGGTCGACTGGAGGAGACCGGCGAAGTAGCTGAGCCGTACCGGCTGCTCGACTCCGAGGAACGGCTTGTCGTGCCGGCGGCGGTGTTCTTCGCCGACCTGCAGGCGGCATCGACGCCGTCGACGACGATCCGTTCGTACGGCATGGGCTTGCTGCGGTGGTACCGCTTCTTGTGGGCCGTGGATGTGCCCTGGAACCAGGCGATCAGGGTCGAAGCCCGGGACTTCTCCCGCCGGTTCCAGCTCGCTGGCAATCCCCTGCGCGTGCACTGGCGGCATCAGCGTAAGGCCACCGAGGCGGACGCCGTGCTTGCCCAACGCGGTCCGCGCCGCGCCGAACCAGGTACGCCGAACCCGGTGACCGGCAGGCCCGCGCCGAGCCGGAAGTACGCGGCCTCCACCAAGGCTCACAGCGAGACGGTGCTTCGGGCCTTCTACGACTTCCACCTCGAGGAGGGCACGGGGCCGATCGTCAATCCCTTCCCGTTGGACCGCTCCCGGCGCGCTGGCCGGGCCCACGCCCACCACAACCCGATGGATTCCTTCCGCTCCGAGCGGCAGGGCCGTTACCGGCCGAAAGTCCCCAAGCGCATCCCGCGGCGGACCCCGGACGAGCTGTTCAACGCCCTGTTCGCAGCGCTGAAGGACAACCGCGACCGGGCCCTGCTCGCTTCCTGGGTCTCCACCGGCGCCCGCGCCGAGGAACTCCTCACCAGCCGGGAGAAGGACGCCCTTCCCGGCCAGCAGCTCATCGGCGTGACGCGCAAGGGAACCCGCGCCTACCAGCAGCTTCCCGCCTCCACCGACGCGTTCGTCTGGCTGCGGCTGGCCCAGGAGGAAGCCTGGAGCAAGGGGACACCCCGCGGACGCAACCACACCCTGTGGTGGACACTGCGGCGTCCATGGCGGCCCGTGAACTACCACGCCGCCCGGGCCATGCTGAACCGCGCCAACGGCCTGCTCGGGTCGAACTGGACCCTGCACGACCTGCGGCACACCGCGGCCTATCGGATGGCCCGCGACCCGCAGATGTCGCTGACGGACGTGCAATGGGTCCTCGGACACGCACACCTGTCCACCACCGAGATCTATCTGGCCGCGAGCCAGGAGAAGGTCATCGAGCAGGTCCTCGCCCACCATGCCCGCCGGGAACGGCAGCCAGTGCAGCCGCCGACGCCGGCCCCCGGCCACAACGCCGCCAGTCTCGACGTGCTCTCCGGGCAGGCGGGATGACGACGACTACGACGACCGCGACGCCAGCCACCTCGCAGGGGAAGGTCATGGCGTTTCACGGGGCGGCACACAAAGCACTTCGGGAGACCTTCCCGCCCCGGTTGGTGCCGGACGCCTGGACGGCCACCGCCGAGTCCCGCGACCAGGTCATGGACCGGCTCCGCGATCTGTCCGCCGACTCTTCGAAGCACACCTGCTACCACCGGATACGCGGGGCCGAGCAGATCTTGCGCTGGCTGGAGACCTTCCCCGGGGCGACCTGGCAGCAGAGGTGGCGGAACAGCACGGCGGACGACCAGCTACGAGGCTGGATCGGCCTGCCCAGGGCCTGGCACGCCGACCACGGCGTCGGCGTCGCCTCCTACCTCCCCTCGGGGGCTCTGCACCTGATCTGCGGAGACGTGATCCGCCCCCGTCCGGACTGGCTGATGCACCTGCACTCGACCAACTTCCGCTCCCGGATCGAAGCGACCCGGGACCAGGACGGCTACGCAGAACTTGCGGCAGTCGCAGGTCCCGCATGGTCAGCCAGGGTGGGGCGGCCGGCATGTCACCAGATCGCGGTGCTGCTGGCAGCCAAGGGTCGCCGCATCCGCGACATCACCGTCGGTGACTGCCTTGGACTGCGAGCCACCGAATCCCGCGTCTACTCATGCGGCGGCACCGGTCGGTCGCTGTTCTACAGCTGGCTGAAGGGGCTCGGGCACTTGCCGCCGGACGCCCCGCACACCCTGCGGGACGTCACCCGGCACTCGGGACAGGTCAGCGTCGCGGACCTGGTGGGCCGCTACCACTTGCAGAACACCGCCGTCCGCGATCTGCTGGTCGACTACCTCGCCGAGCGCCGGCCCGCCCTGGACTTCTCCTCTCTGGAGAATCTGTCGCGGATCCTGGTCCCGGCACTTCTGGAGAACCTCGAAGACCTCCGGCCCGGCATCGACTCCCTCCGCCTCTCCGCGGAGACCGCAGCGGCCCGGAAAGAGCGCGTCCGCACTCGACCGCAAGCGCCAGCCGGATGGCACCTACGCCACCAGCCTGCGGCTGAACTACCTCGACTTCCTGACCGCGGTCCGTGCCTGCTACCTCGACATCACCCAGTGGGCCGTGGAAGAACCGGCCCGCCCTGTCCTTGAGGGAGGAAACGTTGCCGCGCAGGCGCTGCTATCCCGCCGACCTGGGAGGACGAATGGGCCCTGACCGAGCCCATGTTGCCGACACCGGCCTGCGAAACGAAGGCGGGCGGCCGTCCCGAGAAGCATCCTCGCCGGGAGATCGTGGACGCGATCCGCTATGTCGTGGAAACTGGCTGCAAGTGGCGGGCCCTGTCCAAGGACTTCCCGTCCTGGCGCACGTGTTACGGGTTCATGGCCCGCTGGGCCGCCTGCGGCGTCGTCGGCCAGATCCGTGACCAGCTCCGCAAGCGGATCCGCCGTGAGATGGGCCGGGCGCCTGGAGCGGTCGCCACCGTCATCGACTTCCAGTCGATCAAGGTCGCCGAGACCGTCGGCCAAGGACTCCCGCGGCTACGACGCCGGGAAGAAGATCAACGGCCGCAAGCGGCACCTGGTCGTGGATACCAAGGGCCTGCCGCTGTTCGTCGTGATCACTCCGGCCAGCTTGAGTTCGGCCGTCAGGCGCAGCAGGGCCACTGCGCCATCTTCGGCGGGCGTGGCCAGGAGCTGTTCGAGGAGGTCGGCGCATTCCTGAACGGTGCGGGCGGCTACGAGGGCGGGCAGGGCGGCCTCGATGTGGCGCTGGCAGTCGGCCTGGTAGAGGGCGGCGAACAGGCGCACGAGGTCGGTGACCGGGCGGTGTTGCAGGGCAGTGTGGACCATTTCGGTCGCGGTGGCCGGGCGGTGTTCGCTCAACCCGCTGATCTGCGCCGCCAGCACCGGCACCGGCACGGGATGCGTCCAGGGCGCGGGCGACGTCCGGGATCGGAGTGTGGCCTTCCGGCGCAGGCTGGTAGGCGTTGTTGCGGGCGAACGGCCAGGAGCCGAGGCTGTTGCGGCACAGGTTCTGCGGGCGAGGGCGGCGCTTGGCCTGCAGGCGCCGGGCGAGCTGGTCGAAGACGGCGTCCAAGTCGAGGAACTCGTTCGGGGAAGCGACGCCGCTTCGCAGCAGCTCGAGGAGTTCGCCGGTGAAGGCGGTGTGGGGCTCGCCGGGCGGGGACAGTGCCACAGCGGTCTCCGCCGCGGCCGCCATCAAATAGGTGCCGTCGATCTCAGCGAGTGCCGCGACCGACTCGGACTGCACACCGAAGGCACGGGCGCTGTAGCAGCAGTCGAGGATCACGATCCGGCGAGCGGCACCGCTCGTCTCGATGGACCGCTTGATCCACTCATAGGGTACGGCCGTGTCGAAGACGGAGTCCCGGTCACTGTCGGGGACAGCCAGGTGGGCGGTGAGACTCTGATGACCCTGGACGCCGTGGCCGCCGCCTACCGGCTGAAAATGGACTCCCAGGCCCACGAGGACACCTTCAACGCCGCCCGGCCCGAGGACGAAAAAAGTCACTGTATGGAAGGCAACGTGGATTCCGGTTGTCTCGCACGGCGCGGCAGACAGCACCTCAGGCCTGTACCTCGAAACGGTGACCGGTCACCTGGGCCGCTGGTCCCGCTACAACGAGGCTCCCGGCAACGTATTCGACACGCTCGTTACCTATCTCGAAGAGACTGCTGACGCGCTGGAAACCCCGGCACTGGCCACCGGAGACAGGCCCGGCCTGATCGGCGGGGCGCTGGTGTGGCGCAGAAGGGTGAGCCCCTCACTGAAGGACCAGTGGCGCCCCTTGGTCGGCTGACCACGCAAGGGAAGGGGGCCAGCCCGTCGGCCAGCCCCCCTTCCTGCTTCACATGTCGGCACTCACGTCACATCAGCCGATCTCGCGCCAAGCGCAAGTCGTCGTTGCCGACGTGCAGTGCTCGAAACCGGGAGGACTTACGAGAAACCCGTCACCGTCCAGCATCCGCCACGATGGGGCCGGAAACTTGCTGAACGCTTGCTGGTTCTGCCCTCCCGGTCACGTGCGCTGCGGCGTCGGTTCCACTTCGGCCTCGCGGTGGCCGCTGTTCCCGGGCTCGCGCGGCAGCACGCGGAGGTACAGCATCGCGGCTGCTGCCACCACTGCCGGCAGTGCCAGCAGCCACGTGCTGAACAGCAGGACCAGCAGTGTGAAGGCCACTGCGATCACTGCCAGCCACCACAGCGGTCGCCGACGCGGCAGAAGGGCAACGGCTGCGGCCATCCCCGCGGCGGTGACTGTGGCCAGGAACGCCGAGGTGATCTGCATCAGCAGGTCGAGTTCGGTTCCTGCCGCCGCGACCACCATGAGCAGGGCGCCGGTGAGGACGGCCTGGACCAGGAGGCTGCGCCGCGGCACACGGCCAGTTCCGGTGCCCTTGGCCAGCCATCCGGGCAATGCGCCGTCCCGTCCCAGGGCGGCGCCGAGGCGGGCTGCGCCGGCGACGAAGGTGTTGATGGCGCCGAAGGTCAGGCACACCGCCGCTGCCGCGGTCACGGTCCGGGCGCCCGGACCCACGCCCTGCTCGATCAGCAGCATCAGCGGAACGCTAGACCGGTCGGAGGTCTCGCCGAGCACCCCGACGGTCACCGTGGCCAACGTCAGGTAGAGGGTCCCGACGACGGCCAGGGTGGTGACCGTGGCGATCCGCAGGTGTCGCTGTGGGCGTGCGAATTCGGCCGAGAGGTGGCTGGCGGCCTCCCAGCCGCTGAAGGCGTAGAAGAGCACGACCGCAGCGGTGCCGACGGAGGTCCAGCCCTGCGGCATGAACGGGGAGAAGTTGCTCGACGACATGTCCGGTGCGGCGGTGACGATGGCGATGACCAGCAGGAGGACGAGCACGGTACACAGCAGCACCTGGATCCGTCCGGAGAGGTGCAGGCCCACGTAGTTGGCCGCGAAGGCGGCCGCGAGCAGGATGGTGGTTCCAAGCAGGGCGATCCCCCTCCCCAAGCCCAGCGCCTCGGCGACGTACTGTCCACCGATCATGGCGCCCGCCAGCACGCCTACGGGGACGGCGGCGTAGAACCACCATCCGACGCAGGCGGCGGCCCGTGCGCCGAAGGCCCGGGCCACGAACGTCGCGACACCGCCGCCGTCCGGATATCGGGCGCCCAGTGCCGCGAAGGACAGGGCCACGGGAACGCTCAGGAGCAGCAGCCCTGCCCAGGCGATCACCGAGGCAGGACCGGCCACGGCGGCTGCGAGAGCTGGCAGGGCGAGCACCCCCGGCCCCAGCACCCCGCCTATGTAGAGGGCCGTTCCCTCGCTCAACCCGAGTTTCGCTCCCTGCACGTTACTCCTCCCCTGTCATCGAATGCCGATGGAGATTCGGCAAGCAAGCCCTGACGTTAGGTTGTTGAGCGCCTTGTACGATCGACTGCCGAACTAACGCCGGAGGATGGGGAGTGCGGTACGTCGTGGACGAACTTGATTCGGCGATCGTGGCCCGGCTCCAGGCAGACGCACGGCAGACCAACAGGGAACTGGCCCGTTCGCTGGGGGTCGCACCGTCGACCTGTCTGGAGCGTGTCCGCCTGCTGCGCAAGAGGGGCGTGATCAACGAGTACACGGTGCAGGTGGACCTGCCGTCCCTCAACCGCAACGTGCAGGCACTGGTCGCACTCCAGGTACGCCCGCTGAACCGACAGGTGATTGAAGAGGTTCGGCGCTCGATGGACGCGCTGGACGAGGTGCTCGCCGTCTATGTTCTGACCGGCGGTGACGACTTGATCATTCATGTCGCCGTCCCGGACGTGGACCAGCTGCACAGCTTCCTCATCGACCGGCTCAGCGACCGGCGGGAGATCGTCAGCTTCCGCAGCTCGGTGATCTTCCAGCACGACCGGAAATTGGTCGTCCCACCGCTGCCGTGACACGTCGGAAGACACGCGGGAACACGGGAACCGGGGGGCGTGCGGGGCGCAGGGAGAAGACGGACCCGTACGCGACAGCTGCTCAGGGCGTGTTGCTGTGGGCGGACCGGGGTCTTGTCACTGCTTGACGGCGTGCAGGACGTACAGGCCACGAGGGCCGGCGGCGTGGCGCCGTACGTCAAGTCCGGCCGCGTGGCACTGATCGGTGAGCCACTGGGGAGACACACGGAGCTTGGGGTAGCTGCTGGTCTTCAGCTTCCAGCTGTCGGCATGGCGGGTGTGGACCAGGTCGTGAACCAGGACGGTGTCCTCGCCCTGGTAGTCGAGGAAGCAGGTGAGGATCCGGTCACCGGTGCTGCGGACCGGGATGAACCGCTCCGGACCGTGGAGTTCGCGGGTCAGGTCCCGGTAAGTGGCCACGAAGCTCCCCCCGGGGTGCAGTGCCTTGGCCACGTCCGTGATCAGTTTCTGCACGTCCTGGCTGCTGGGCAGGTGCGGGAGGGTGTCGCCCATGCACGCGACGACGGCGAGAGAGTCCGGGGAGGCGAGACCGGGCAGGGCCTCGCGGATGTCCTGGTGCACGGTGCGGACGGCCTGGTGGTGCCCGGAGCGCATGGCGAACTCCATCAGTTCTTCCAGGAGACGGGCGCTGGTGTCCACCGCGGTCACGGAAGCGAAACCGAGAGACGCCAGGGCGAGAGTCTGCGGGCCCGGGCCGCAGCCGAGGTCCACGGCGGCGGCTCCCTCCAGTACTGGTGCTGTCAGCCCCAACTCGCGGAAGAGGTCGGCTTGTGCCGCCGCTGCTTCCTCGATGTCGCCGCCAAGCATCCAGGTGTAGTGCTCGGCGAGCAGGCTTTCGTAATGATCGGCAGCGGTGGCCATACATGGCCTTTCATGAAACGGGTCGATCAGGTCGTGGAAGCTGGGTTCTCGTCCGTGTTCTGGAGAGCGGACACACCGTGCACGGCGGACTCGCCCGTCAGAACCCAGGCGGTGAGATCGCGGAGGTACACGTTGGCCAGGGCGTCCTCCAAAGCGCCCCCGAGAGCAGCCCGGTACATGGGCGTCACCGCCGCGTAACGCTGCCTGCCCGCCGACGTGATGCTGGTGGTGACCGTCCGCCCGTCATCGGCCCCGGACGATCGCTTCGCAAGTCCTCGCCCCTCCAACCGGCCGACCAGCCGCGTCACTGTGCTGTCCTTGAGCCCGATCCGATCGGCCAACTCCCCCATCCGCAGGGCGGGACCGGTCTCCGTACGACTCAGCGCACACAAGGCCCGGTATTCCGACAGCGGCAAGCCGTGCTCACGCTGCAAGGTATCGTCCAACTGCTTCTCCACACGCCCCAGCAGCCGCACCGCCATGCACCATCGGTCGTCCTGTGCATCGTCGGCGGGACGCGGCTCTCGGGAACTCTGTGGCTCAGACATCACGTCGCCACCCTATTTGCTTGGCGAAGCAAATACCAGCGACGTACTGTGCCGCGAAAGCCCAAACAACCCGCACAAGGATGCTCGATGAGCCACGCAACGGTGAACGGAGCCACGCTCCACTACGACGACCACGGTCCCGTGACCGGGCCGGCGGTTCTACTGATCCACGGGCACCCCTTCAACCGCACACTGTGGGCAGCGCAGAGCAAAGCCCTGGCCGCGGCCGGATACCGGGTCATTACCCCGGACCTGCGCGGATACGGCGACAGCGACGTCACTCCCGGAACGGTGTATCTGTCCGACTTCGCAGACGACCTCATCGGCCTCTTGGACCTGCTCACCATCGATCAGGCCGTGATCGGCGGCGTCTCGATGGGAGGGCAGATCGCCATGGAGATGCACCGCCGCTACGCCCGCCGCATACGTGCTCTCGTCCTGTCCGACACCTCGGCCCCCGCCGAGACACCCGACGGCAAGACATTCCGCAACCACCTGGCCGACCGCTTGCTCGCCGACGGCATGGCCGACTATGCGGACGACGTTATCGACAAGATGCTGGCCGCCTACAACGTCACCGCACTGCCAGCCGTCGCCACGCACGTCCTCGGCATGATGCGCGCCACCGACCCCCGTGGTGCCGCGGCCGCCCTGCGAGGCCGGGCCGAGCGCCCCGACTACCGCGACACGCTCGCCGCCGTGCGATGCCCGGTGCTGATCGTCGTCGGCGCCGATGACGTCTACACACCGGTCACCGACGCCGAAGCCATCAGCCGCCTCGCCCCGCACTCCGTACTGGACGTCATCGACGGTGCCGGGCACCTTCCGGGCGCTGAGCAGCCAGAATGCTTCAACCGCGTCCTGCTGGACTTCCTCCGGACACAGGCTCCTGGCCCGGCCTGACCGGAGGCCCCCGTTCCCCGCCACGCACCAGGAACATTGCACCGGAACTTTACGACGCCTGACCTGGGACTTGACCGCTTGGGATTGCTTTTCAGCGAAACTGCCGGGCCTCAACTCTTTCCTGGCCGGCCCCGGCGACTGTGCGGTCACCGCCGACTGCCGCCGGGTGCGGGCAGGCTGGTGACCTCGGCAATCGCCTCCGCTGAGGGATGGAAGTACTTCCGCACGTTCTCCGGCTTCTTGTGGCGGGACTTCGCCATGAGCATGGGAAGGCCGGCCCCGCCCTCGCCGAGGCGGGTGAGACCGGAGTGCCGGAACTCGTGCAGGTCCCAGCCCGTGCCCGCTACTCCGCCAACCGCAGTGTGAGCATCCAGCAGGGCGCGGGCCTGACCGTACGACAGCCGGACGAGCCCGGTGTCCGGGCAGACATCCCGCGCCGCAACGACCTTGCCGGGGCCCGGCTTGCGGTGGGTGACGAACACCGGCCCACGGGTCCGGCCCTTGATCAGCCGGGGCAGCAGGCGGGCGGTGCCGGCGTCCCAGAACACGGGCTCCAGCACGAACTCCTCGCGGCGCCGCGCCGCCGGGTGCGCGGCCGGGCCCCCTTGGCCATCACCGGGGCCCGCCGCCCGGCCAGGTCCAGCTCCTCGATGTTGACGCCGAGGATCTCCTCCGACCGTGCGACCGTCTCGTACAGCATCCGCCACAGCGTCTTCTCCCGCAGGTGCACGTCGCGGCGGGCGATCAGCCGGTCGGTGGCCATCTTCGCGCGGGCCGGGGTTTTTGAGTTCGGCGGGGCAACCGCTCCGCCCAGCCCGGCACACGCGGGCTGTCGTAACCGCGCTCGGCGCATCAGCCCAGCCAGGAGAGCACCGCCGACCGGCGGGCATTCCACGTGTTCACCGCCGAGCTGCCCCACGACAGCTCCAGGGTGCTGCCGTCTTCATCGTCGGCGACCACCGCCAGCGGCCGGTCCTCGCCGAGATGTTCGGCGGTCTTGCCGACCCCGATGCCGTACGAGCGGAGGGTATTCGGGTTGTCGAGAGAACCGAGGAACACGTCCGCCGCCGTGCGGACGGTCAACGCCTTCCCAGCGGGCAGCTGTACGACCGCAGGCACGGTCTCCTCCTTGCCGCAGATAATGGGGCCGCTTCGCGCACGGCCCCGCGGACGTCGTCACAGGCCACGCTCAGCGACGCTACAGGTAATAGGGCGTTATCTGTGGAACGACTTCAAACAGCGCCGTTCCCCGATACTCCGTCAGCCGCCAACCAGGGCCGACGAGCACTTAGCAGCACGATCTGGCACGGATGTTCCTCAGCCCCCGGCCCCGACTGACGTACCGGAACGACCACGCTGTCGGCCGGTCCCGCGGCGGATCGACCGCGAGAACTGGCCATGAGTCACGGCAAGCACCGTTGCCGCACCAAGGCCTCGCCGCAGGCCGGGCCGCGCACCCGGGCCGGCTGCCGGCCTGAGGGACGGCTGCCGCCCGGAAGCCGGATGAGGTGCCGGCCCGGACGCCGTCGGCGGGTGTCAGATCCACGAGACGGCTTCGGTGAGCTCGTCGTCGTAGAAGCCGAAGAAGAAGCCCATGGTGATCCGGTCGGAGCCGGAGACCTTCTCGATGGAGTGGTAGTAGGTGGGGTTGAGCAGGTAGACGTCCCCGGCCCGCGGCTTGAACTCGTGCGCGGGAGCGTCGCCCGTCACCGACTCGTCGTAGCCGAGACCGCCGACGATCTTGTAGCCGGTGTCCTCCTCCGACCACCGCTTGTGGTGGATGCGCAGCTCACCGCCCTCTTCGCACTCCTGGATGCACACCACGCAGCTGAGCTGGTGGCGCAGCCCGGCCAGGGCCAGCCCGGTGCCCGCGGCGTCGCGCATGATGTTGTCGTTGTGCAGCGGGGTGCGGATGCCGTCCGCGTAGATCCGTACGTTCTGCTGTGAGTAGCTGCGGCCGTCGGCCTCGGACTCGGTGTCGAACCGCTGCAGGCCCAGCACTTCGGCCAGCCGCCGGCGGGTCAGCGTGCCGAGGTCGACGCCGATGGACTCGGTGAACTCGTTGGCCTTCCGCGCCTCGGCGAAGTACGTGTCCGGCTCGTGCAGATGCTTGGCCAGGTACGGGCCGATGGTGGTGAGGGTGCCGTTGCTGTAGCGCGTGGTCGACGCCCGGCCGAAGACCGGCGCCAGCCGCTTCCGGTTCTCGTCGAACACGGACTCCGGCAGCAGATTGCGCAGCACCACGACGGCGACCGTGCCGTCGGCCAGGCGTCTGAGCAGGTCCGCGCCGTCCGTGTACCCGGCTGCCCCGTCGTTCTCGCCGCTCCCGTCGCGATCGACATCGATGACGATGCGACCCCATTGTTCGCTCACCTCAGTACCTCCTGTCGGTGTGGCTCATCAAGGGGCCGGCCTCCGGTCGTCCCGGATCGGAATATTGCCACATCTGTCAAATCTTGGCAAGTTACTGATGTCGACTTTCGTAGCGCGGGGTAACTGCAATAGACGAGGTGAATCCATGCTTGACGTGGCATCGAGTGGCCCTCGTGGTGGCGGCCAGGCGTGTTGTCGGGTGTGGAACGGAAACAGGACATTGCCAAGAATTGCCAGACGTTGCTACCGTCGGTGCATCAGTCGGGATGACGCGCCATCCGGAGACGACCGGCCACTGCCGCACCCGGAGCGAGTTGCTCTGCCGCCCAACGCAAGCTCGAACCAGTGAATGGGGTAGTTGTGTCTCTGTTGGCCGAAGCCATCACCCTGAGAGAGCGCGAGATCCGCTTCGGCGGCGTGCGCTACGGGTTCGCCGTCGGACACGGTCCGACCTCGCTGAGCGCCCTGACCCACAGACTTGCGGGTCTCGACGCCGACCGGTTCGTGATCGTCGCCGACGCCGGCCTGACCGAGGACCAGATCGGCGAGATCGCCCGGTGTGCCGGCGAGACCGCCGCGACCACCGTGCTGTCCGTCCCCGCGGACGAGAAGACCAAGAGCCTCGGCGCGGTCGACTCCCTCGCCGAGCAGCTGATCCCGACCGGCGTCACCCGGCGCTCCGTGGTCATGGCGCTGGGCGGCGGCCTGGTCGGCAACATGGCCGGTCTGCTCAGCGCCCTGGTCTTCCGGGGCCTGCGCCTCGTCCACGTCCCGACCACCCTGCTGGCCATGTCCGACTCGGTGCTCTCGCTGAAGCAGGCCGTCAACTCCAGCGTCGGCAAGAACCACCTGGGCACCTTCCACGCCCCGGTCTTCGTCTGGAACCACCTGGACTTCCTGCGCACGCTGCCCGCGGACGAGGTCCGCTCGGCGCTCTGCGAAATGATCAAGAACGTGCTGGGCATCGTGCCGGACCGGTACGCGGAGGTGGCCGCCCGGCTGCGCGCCGACGCCGAGTACACCCCGGAGGACATCGCCTTCTTCATCGACCTGTGCGTGGACGCGAAGTCCGCCGTCATGTGCGAGGACGCGCACGAGCGCGGCGACGCCCTCGTCCTGGAGTACGGCCACACCATCGGCCACGCCGCCGAACTCCTCACCGGCGGGGAGCTGCGACACGGCTACGCCATCGGCCTGGGCATGCTCGCGGCGGCCCGGATCGCCCGCGAGCTGGGCCTGCTGAGCGCGGCGGACGAAGCCGCGCACCGCGAGCTGCTCGTACTCAACGGCGCGCCCACCGTGCTGCCCGCCGGGGTCGACCCGGAGGAGGTGCTGCGCACCGTCGCGCTGGACAACAAGCGCGGATACGTCAGGGGCACGGCAGGCAGCCGCGACCTCATCCTGCTGGAGGGGCTCGGCAAACCGCACCGTCCGGGCGGCGCCCTGATCACCCAGGTGCCCGAGGCCGTCGTCCGGCTCGGCATCGAGTCCATCACTTCCGAGGTGGCGTGACATGGCGACGATCGTCCGCGGCGAGCGGTCCCCGTTCGGCCCGATCATCAACGACACCAGCGGCCTGGCGACGACCCACGCCCAGGTCGGCGGCGAGGGCGTGTGCCGCTGGAAGATGCTGATGAACGGCATGCACCTGGAAGGCGAGTGGAACTGCGTCGAGTACGTGGTCCTCACGCCCGGCGCCTCCGTCGGTGAGCACGTGCACATGCGCACCGAGGAGATCTACTACATCATCCGCGGCCGGGCCGTGGTCACCATGAACGACGTCGAACTCCACGCGGGACCCGGCGACCTGATCACGACACCGATCGGGGCGGCGCACTCCATCGCCAACCGCACCGACGAGGAGATGCACTTCTTCGTCATCGAGGTGTTCCCCAACGAGGGACCGGCGGCCGAACCGGCCCAGCTGCACGTACCATCCCTGCTGCCGGAAGCCGGCGCCGCGCGCCGCGCGACCGTCGACCTTCGCCCGTACTTCACCGGCGACTGGCACTCCCTCACCCTGCTGGACCTCCCGGGCGGCGACACCGTCAGAGAGGAGGCGCAGGACGGCCACACGCAGGTGGTCCATGTGCTGGACGGCAGCGTCGAGTTCGAGGTGGAGGGCGCCCGGCACACCGGAGGCCCCGGCCTGTCGCTCGCGATCCCGCCCCGCACCCCCTGGACGGTGCGCTCGGCCGGCCCCGTCTCCCTGATCAGCACCCGGGTGGGTGTCCGATGAACCTGGGACTCGACGGCAGACGCGTACTCGTCACCGGGGCGGCCGGCGGAATCGGCGCGTCGGCAGCGATGGCCTTCGCGGCCGAAGGAGCCCGCCTGGGCCTGGTGGACCGGGACGCCGAGGGCCTGTCCGCGGTCGCGGACGCGATCCGCGACAAGGGCGGGGAGGTCCGGGTGTCGACCGCCGACCTCTCCACCGCCGAGGGCGTGCGGAGCGGCATCACCGGCCTCCTCGACGGCTGGAACGGCGCGTGCGACGTGCTGGTCAACAACGTCGGGCAGTGCCTGGCCCGGTCCTTCGACGAACTCACCGACGCCGACTACCTGGCGACCTTCGAGATCAACTTCCTCAGCGCGGTACGGGCGATCCGCCTGGTGCTGCCGGGCATGCGCGAGCAGGGCCACGGCAGTGTGGTGACCAACACCTCCGACCTGGCCCGCCAGCCCGAACCCGGGCTGGTCGACTACCAGGCGTCCAAGGTGGCCCTGGTCAGCCTGACCAAGAGCCTCGCGCTGTCCGAGGGCCCCGGCATCCGGGTCAACGCGGTGGCCCCCGGCCCCGTGTGGACCCCCCTGTGGACCCGTCCGGGCGGCTTCGCCGACACCCTGGGCGATCTGCACGGCCGGGACGCCGAGGCGGCGGTCCGGCACGAACTCAGCCGCCGCCAGCTGCCCCTGGGGCGGATGGGAGAACCGGACGAGGTCGCCCGGGTGATCACGTTCCTGGCCTCGGACGCCGCCGCCTTCGTCACCGGCAGCGTCTGGGGTGTCGACGGCGGCACCATCCGCGGCCTGTTCTGATCCCGGCCCGTCCAGTGCCGGTCCCGGCCCGTCCCCGATTCCCACGACCCGGAAAGCAGGGCTCTGCCATGACACTCGCGCTGCACGGCGGAGACCCGGTGCGCACCGCATCCTGGCCGATTTGGCCACAGCCCGCCCCGGAGGCCGGCCGGCAACTCGCCGACGTGCTGGCCTCCGGGCGCTGGTCGATCAGCGGTCCGTACCGGGGCGCGGACACCCGGGAGCGGACCTTCGCCCGCAGGTTCGCGGAGTACAACGGGACCGGGCACTGCGTACCGGCGGCCAGCGGCACCGCCGCGCTGATGATCGCTCTGGAGGCGTGCGGGATCGGCGCGGGTGACGAGGTGATCGTGCCGGGGATCTCCTGGGTGGCGACCGCCTCGACCGTGCTCGCCGTGAACGCGGTCCCGGTCTTCGCCGAGGTCGACCCGGACACCCTGTGCCTCGACCCGGCGGCGGCGGAGGCCGCCATCACCCCCGCCACCAGGGCGATCATCGTCGTCCACCTGTACTCGGCCCTGGCCGACATGGACGCGCTGCGCGCCCTCGCCCGGCGTCACGACCTCACCCTCATCGAGGACGCCGCGCAGGCCCACGGCGCGGTCCACCGGGGTGCGAAGGCCGGGACCATGGGCCGGGCCGGGGCGTTCAGCATGCACCACACCAAGGTGCTGACCTGCGGAGAAGGCGGAGCCGCGATCACCGCCGATCCCCAGCTGGCGCTGCGGATGGCGGAACTGCGCGCCGACGGCCGGCACCAGCCGGAGCAGCCGCCGCCGCTGAACGAGATGGAACTCGTCACCACCGGCACGGTCATGGGCAGCAACCGCGCGCTGTCGGAGTTCCACGCGGCGCTGCTCATCGCCCAGCTCGGCCGGCTGGACCAGCAGAACGAACAGCGTGCCGTCCAGGCCGCCGCACTGGAGAAGTCGCTGGCCGATCTCGGGTTCGCCACCCAGCGGACCTCCGAGGGCACGGAGCGCAGGACGTACTTCGGGTTCGTGATCCGGCTGCCGGAGGAGTTCGACGGCATCGACAGCGCGGCCGCCGCGGCCGCGGTGAGCGCGGAGCTGAGCCTTCCGGTCAAGCCGGTCTACCCGGCGATCCCCGCGAGCCCGCTGTACCGGCCGGACAGCCGCCGCAGGTTCGACCTCGGCGACCGACACCGCGGGCGGATCGACCGCGCCCGGCACCGGCTGCCCGTCAGCGAGCGCGCCGCCGCCCGTCATCTGACCTTCCACCACAGCGCGCTGCTCGGCGAGCGGTCCGATGTGGACGACATCGCCGCCGCCCTCGGCAAGCTGCGGGACCACCGCGCCGACCTCGGCTGAGGAGAGAACCCATGAACGCCACACCCGCCGGCCCGTCCGTCGTCATCGTCGACGGCTACTCCAACTCGGGGGCCTACACCGGCGAATACGCCGCCCTCGGAGTCGGCGCCCTGCACGTGCAGAGCACGGCGGAGTTCCTGCCCAAGATGGTCCCGCCGGACCTGTCCGCCTACCGGGAGACCTTCGTCTGCGAGGGCCCGGACGCGGTCGAGGACCTGGTGGAACGGCTGCGCCCGTACGCCCCGATCGCGGTGTCCGCCGGCCAGGAGCCCGGCGTTCCGCTGGCGGACCTGCTGAGCGAACGGCTCGGGGTGGCGACCAACGGCACCGCGGGATCCCGCGCCCGGCGGGACAAGTTCACCATGATCGAGACGGTGCGGGCCGCCGGACTGCACTGCGCCGAGCAGTTCGTCGGCTCCGATCCCGCCGGGATCACCGCCTGGGCCCGTGAGCGGGGCAGCTACCCCGTGGTCGTCAAACCGCGCTCCTCGTCCTCCTCGGACAACGTGTTCGTCTGCCGCACCGAGGCGGAGGTGACGCGGGCCGCCCGCAGCGTGCTGGCCGGCATCACCATGTACGACGAGCGCAACACCGACGTCCTCGTCCAGTCCCATCTGGACGGCACGGAGTACATCGTGGACACCGTCAGCGCGCACGGCCGGCACGCCGTGTGCGGGGTGTGGCGCTATGACAAGAACCTGCTGCCCTCCGGCAGGCCGCTCTACGACCTGGACGTACTCCAGGACCCGGACGCCCCGCACGTGCGCGAACTGATCGCCTACGTCCTGCGGGTGCTGGACGCCCTCGGCATCCGGCACGGTCCCGGCCACGCCGAGGTGATCATGACGGACTCGGGCCCGGCCCTGGTGGAACTGGGCGCCCGGCTCAACGGGAACATGAACCCCGGCCACCACGAGGCGTTCAGCGGAACCAACCCGGCGCGGCTGGCCGCCCTCGCCTACGCGCGGCCCGCCGAGTTCACCGCCCGCCACGGCGGAACCGTCTACGCCAAGTCCTGCGAGGCGGTCGTCCACAACGCCGCCACCAGCCGCGAGGGCCTCGTCACCGGGATCGACACCGCGGTGCTCGACAAGATCGCCTCGCTGCCCACGGTCCGGGAGGTGGTCGTCCGGCGTCCGGCGGGGACCCGGCTGGTGCCCACCGTCGACCTGATGACCAGTCCGCTGCGGGTGTTCCACACCGCCCGCTCACAACGCGACATCCTCGCCGACTACCGGGTCGTCGGGCAGCTGACGGACGACGTCTTCCGGCTGGCCGGACCGGCCGGCTGAACCGCGGCAACACAGGGGGAAACATGAACGACACCAGCAGGTCCCTGCTCTTCTGGGGCGGGTCCGCCCCGATGGGACTCGGCCGCGACGTCGGCACCCGGCTGCTCCGGCAGGCCGCCGCCCGCGAGGTCGACACCCGGGTCACCGTCGAATTCCCGGACGTGCCCGCACTGGCGGCACTCGCCGGCGCCGTGGACCGTACCGAGGTCGAGGACCCGGCCGCGGCCCTCGCCTGGGCCCGGGGGCGCCGCTTCGACGTGGTCCTCGGTGTCCGGGAGCAGGTGCAGGTCGCCCTCGCCGAGGTCGCCCGGGCCGTGGGCGCGCCGGGAAATCCGCCGGAGGCCGTGCGCACCGTCCGCAACAAGGACCGCTGCCGGCAGGCCCTGCGCGAAGCCGGTCTGCCGCAGCCGGAGTTCCGGCTGTGCGCGGATCCCGCCTCGGCGCGGGCGTTCCTCGACGCCACGGACGGGCCGTGGATCGTGAAGCCGCGGGATGCCTCCGGCAGCCTCGGCGTCCGGAAGGTCACGGCGCCGGAGGAGCTGGCGGAGGCGGTTGAGGCGGTCCGGGCGGCTGCGGCAGTCCAGGCGGGCTCCCCCGGCACCCCGGGCACTCCGGCCGACGCGGCCGCCGCCGGAACCGCAGCGTCCGCCGCTGCACCGCCCGGCGGGCCGGAGTTCATCGTCGAGCAGTTCGTCCAGGGCCCCGAGTACAGCGTCGAGGGCGTGTTCCTGGGCGGTGAGCCCCGGGTGCTGGCCGTGACCGAGAAGAAGCTGCTGCCGCCGCCGAACTTCGTAGAGGCCGGGCATGTGCTGCCCGCCGCCCTCCCCGCCGGGCTCCAGCGGGCGTTCGAAGAAGACGTGACCAGGGCACTGAAGGCGCTGGGCCTGCGGTTCGGCGTCTTCCACGTCGAGCTGTGGTCCACGGAGGACGGCCCGGTGCTCGGCGAGGTCCACGTACGCAACGGCGGCGACTGGATCCACCTCATGCTGGAGTACGCGATTCCGGGGCTGGACCTCTTCGGCCTGGTGATCGACGACGCCCTCGGCACGGACCCCGGCGCGCACGCGCCGGCGCCCACCCGGGCGGCAGCCGTCCGCTTCCTCGCAGCCCCGCCGGGCCGGGTGACCCGGATCACCGGGTGGGAGGACGTACTGCGGCACCCGGCGGTGCTGAAGGCGGACCTGACCGTGGCGCCGGGGGACCTCGTCGGGGAGATCCGCGAGTCCTACGACCGGGCCGGATACCTCGTGGTCGGCGCCGAGTCCCCGCAGCGGGCGGCGGAACTCGCCGACCGGCTGGCCGCCCGGGTCCGCTTCGAGACGGCCCCGCCGGCGACCGCGGCCCCCGTGACGGCCCGTACGGCGGTCCCCACAGCGGCCCGTGAGGCGGCCCGAGCGGCGGGCCTCGCAGGGCAGAGGGCCGGGGCATGAGCCACCGGTCCTTCACCGCCCGGCTGTCCGCCGACCATCTGGCCGGCAACCTCGGCCAGTACATGATCCTTCCCGTGCTGGGGGTCTTCCTGGCCGCCCAGGTCGGCGGCGAATGGATCGTCGGCGCCGGGCTCTTCCTGTACAGCGCATCCGCCGGGGTCTCCGCGCTGCTGGTCAACCGCTGGCTGCCGAGGTTCGGCATCGTCGGCTCCATGACCGGCAGCACGGTGCTGTCCGCGCTGGGCTTCGGCCTGATGCCGTACAGCCACGACGCCGCGGTCCAGATGCTGCTGATCCTCCTCAGCGGCTTCGGCGGCAGCGTCCACTTCCTGCTGTCCCGGGTTCTCGTCGCCGAGGTGGTCCCCGACGCCGTCGGGCGGCACCGGGTGTACTCGGTGCTCCAGATCGCGGTGAACCTGGCCGCGGCCCTCGGCCCGTTCCTCGCCGGACTGCTGTACTCCTCGGCCGACCCCCGCATGCTGCTCACCGCCGTCGCCGGCTGCTACCTCCTCGCGGGCCTGTCCCTGCAGTCCGGCATCCCGAGGGACCTGCGGCCCACGGCGACGTCCAGCCGCTGGCCCGTCAGCCGGGACCTGCTCCGGCTCGCCCGGGAGGACCCCGCGATCCGCCGGACGGTGGCGATCTGCGTCCTCGGCGCCTTCGTCTACGGCCAGCTGTACTCGGCGTTCGCCCTGTTCGTCGCCCGGGACGTCGGCTCGGTGCTGGTGCGGGCCGCGCTGATCGCCGCGCCCGCCCTGGCCATCGTCGTCTTCCAGACGGCGGTCACCGCGGCCACGGGGAAGCTGCTGGCCCGGGGCACCGGCCCGTTCACGCTGCTGCTGTACGGGGCCGTGCTGTTCAGCGCCTCCATGGTGGTGCTCGGCGTGGGACTGCCGGTGGTGCTCGGCGCCGCCCTGGCCGTCGCCCTGTTCTCCACCGCCGAAATGCTGTTCACCCCCATGGTGAGCACGGCCTTCGCCGGGCTGCCGATCACGTCCACGCTGGAGGCCTTCAATCTGCGCCAGGTCAGCTGGACCGCCGGTGAGGCGATCGGCTCCCTGGCCGGCGGCACCCTGTTTCTGGCCCTGGACCGGGCGGGGCTCGGGCACACGTACTGGCTCGGCGTGGCCCTGGGCACCGGCGCCCTCCTCCACGTACTCGCCCGCCGCGCCCCCGGGCGCGCCACGGCCGTCGCCGCCACCCGAGAGCCGGCCGCCTGAGGCCGGGAGAGACAAGGACCCACCATGTGCCGACTCATCCTCGCCTCCGGGGATTTCGCCGTGCCGGACATCACCGCCGCCGCCGTGGACATGAGCTGCGGCCGGACCGCCGATCACGACAACCCGACCAAGGTGCACGCGCACGGCTGGGGGGCGGTCTGGCGCGAACCCGGCCGGGGGCTGCGGGCGCACGCCGACGCCCGGCCGCTGGCCGACAGCCTGCACGCCTCCCCGCTGCCGGAGGCCAAGACCGACTTCCTGGCCGTCCACACCCGCAACGCAAGCTTGGAATCCCAGCGCGGGCTGCGCTTCACCCACCCGCTGACCAGGGACGACGGCTGGTACTTCATGCACAACGGCTATCTGCCGACCGCGTACCAGGGGCTCGGCCTGGCCGCCTCCGAGTTCGACTCGCGGGAGTACTTCGACTACCTGGTCCCCGACGGCGCCGCCGGCCTGGACCCGGCGGAGGCGCTCGGCAAGCTGGACGCGCTGCCGCCCGGCGGCAACTCCGGCAACGCCATCGCGGTGCACGCCGCGGGCGCGTACCTGGTGCACTGGAGCGCGCCCGCCGTGGCCACCCCCGTGTTCTTCACCATGCAGCGCCTCCGTCTGCCCGGTCTGGAGGTCGTTGCCTCCGAGGTGGTGCCCGGGCTCGCTCCGGCCCGGCAGTGGGAGCCGCTGCCGGCCGGCACCGTCCTGCACTTCCCGTTCCCGAAGGAGGCGTGACATGTCCGCAACCGTGGAAACGCACCGGCCGCTGCCGCAGAGCGCGTACCGGCAGGTGCTCCGGCAGGCCGACGCGCACGGCGTCGAACTGATCCGCTTCCTGTGGGTCGACCACAACGGCATCCTCCGCGGCAAGGCGGTGACCCGCGCGCACCTGGAATTCCGGATGGAATCGGGCATCGGGCTGGCCAAGTCCCGGCAGGCGGCCGGGCTCATGGACACCGGAGTGCCGGTGCCCGGCTTCAACGCGGTCGGCGAGGTCCGACTGGTGCCCGACCCGGACACCTTCATCGCGCTACCGCACGCCCCCGGGCAGGGCGCCATGCTGTGCGACCTCGTCCAGCTGGACGGCGAGCCCTGGGACGCCTGCCCGCGCACCTTCCTGAAATCCGCGCTGGTGGCTGCGGGCAAACTGGAGGTCGTGGCCTCCTACGAACCGGAGTTCACGCTCTGCTCCGCCCGGCCGGAGCCCGGTGGCCTGAAGGTCCTGGACGACAGCCTGTGCTTCGACAACGCCGGGTTCGACGCCGCCGGCGACTATGTGATGCAGCTGCTTCAGGGACTACGGGGGCAGGGCGTCGACGTGGAGGTCTACCACCCCGAATTCGGTGCCGGGCAGCACGAGATGACCCTGCGGCACGGCCCGGCCCTGCGGGCGGCCGACCTCTCCGTGTGGCAGAAGGCGATCACCAGGGGGCTGGCCTCCTCGCTGGGCCTGTGGGCGACATTCGCCCCCACCCCCGCCCCCGGCTTCCGGGGCAACGGCAACCATCTGCACCTGTCGATGTGGCGGGACTGCCCCGGCCGCGGCAGGGAGAACGTCTTCGCCGACGATGCCGACGGGCTCGGCCTGTCCGAGACCGCCTATCACTTCATCGGCGGCGTCCTCCGGCACCTGCCCGCACTGCTGGCCCTGACCTGCCCGAGTGTCAACAGTTACCAGCGGCTCCAGCCGGGCATGTGGTCCGGCGCGCACGCCTGCTACGGCCAGGACAACCGGGAGGCCGCCGTACGCATACCGAGCAGGCTGCGCGGCGCCGCCGCCGCGTCGACCAACGTAGAGCTCAAGGCGGTCGACTCCACCGCCAATCCGTACCTCGCCATGGGCGCGGTGATCTACGCGGGCCTGGACGGCATCGCCTCCCGGACCGACCCCGGCCCCCAGCTCGCACAGGACCCGAACGGCCTGACCGACGCGGAACGGGACCGCCTGGGACTGGGCCTGCCCCGGTCCCTGGAAGAGGCCCTGGAGGCGCTGCGCCGGGACGACTACCTGATGGACGTCCTGGGTCCGCTGCGCCGCGAGGTGTATCCCGCGCTCAAGGAGGACGAGATCCGCGCGGTCAAGGAGATGGCGGACGACCTGGCCTTCCTGACGTACGCGACGCGGTACTGAGAGGAGGCACGGCGGGGCGGCGAGGGGCGGGCGCCCGGTGACCACCGCTCAGGTCCCGGCTTCGCCCGTGCGTCCGCTGCGCGCCAGGCTCATCCCGTCCGGCAGCACGATGGAGCCGAACAGCTGCTTGATTCCGTCGCCGCTCTCGGCGTTCACCGTGATGACGGTGGCGGACCGGCGGTTCGCGGTCAGCTCCGGGCGCAGGTCGACGGGCACGGCCGCCGCTACTCCGGCCGGACCACAGGCCGCGCAGCGGGCGCGAAGGCCGAGGGGCTGATGCCGGGCCAGGCCGGGGCAGCTCGGTCCACACCGACCCTGGCTTGCGTACGGGGGGGTCGGCACGCTGAGCGCCTTGGCGAGTCGGGGCACGAGGCGAAAGCGTGCGGTGTGGTACTGGATGGCCACTTTGCCCTTGCCGGTCCGGCACGGAGAGCCCGCGGGGGCGGCGCAGGTGGGCATCGGGCAGTCGTGCGATTCCGCGCGCTTGAAGTCGTCGGGTGTTTCAGACATCCAGTCGTTTGCAACGACTCATGAAACATGATCGCCGCACGTGGACCGCCGGGCGACCGGGTGTTTCACGAGCGACCACCCATGAAACGGCCGAGCAGAACGGGCACACGTCAATAGCCTGCCCCCAAGTGAGCGTTTGAGAGGTGCCGTGCCGGTGGGGACGGCGGCGTCGTCCGACCGCCGCGGTTCCGCACCGGCCGGAGCGGAACCGAGGGTCATTCGAGGGTGCAACGGGCGTCCGCGGGCGGGGAGGTGAGGTTCACGAGGTAGTCGGCGACGGTGTCGTCGACGCACGCGTTGCCGGCGAGCAGGGCGGCGCCGTGCTGCTCGCCCTCGACGGTGAGCAGGCTGCCTTCCAGCGCCTCGGCCAGGCGGGTGCCTTCCTCGTACGGGGTCACGGGGTCGCCGGTGACGGCGACGGTCAACGTGTCGGGCAGGCCCTCGATGTCCGTGGCGTAGGGGTAGCCCAGGGTCGGCTCCACCCGCCACGCCTCACACATGTTCCGGGTGTCGTCCAGCGGCCGGCCGGTGTCGAGGAACGGGGCGGCTTCGGTCATCCTGCGCCTGAGCTGCGACTCCTGTTCCGGGGTGTGCCGTTCCTCGTCCAGGCAGTTGATGACCTCGGTGGCTTCGAGGGCATTGCTGTAGGTGCCGTCGGCATACCGCTGGTCGTAGGCGTCCTGCAGTCCCATCAGGGCGTCGCCGCGTCCGTTCCGCACCTCGCGGATGCCCTCGATGATCGTGGGCCGGCTCGCCTCCGAGTACAGCCCGGCGACGACCCCGCCGATCGCGTCGGAGAAGCTGAGGACTCGCCCGTCCCCGGCCGGGACCGGCTCGTCGATCAGGGGCTGGACGATCTCCTGGAACCGTTCGGTCACCGCCCCGGGGTCGGAACCGAGCGGGCAGTCCGGCTTTTCCGTGCACGAAGCGCCCATCAGCTCGAACGAGCGCTGCAGGCCGGTGTACTGCTGCTCACGCCGCTCCATGGTGCCCGCGTAGGGGTCCATCGGCCCGTCGAGAACGAGCGCGCGGACGTTCTCGGGGAACATCTCGGCGTAGACCGCTCCCAGCCGCGTGCCGTAACTCGCGCCGAGGTAGCTCAGCTTGTCGTCGCCCAGCACCGCCCGCAGCACGTCCATGTCACGCGCGGCGTCCCGGGTGCCCACGTGGGAGAGGAACTCCTCGCTCCCGGTGCGCTCGGCGCACTGCTGCATCCACTGCCGCGTCTCCTCCTCCGTCCAGCTGCCGACGGTGATCTTCTCCGACATCTCGTCGTTCTCGCGTTCGGCGTCGGTGTAGCAGTCCAGCGCGGGGGTGGACGCGCCGACGCCGCGCGGGTCGATGCCGATCAGGTCGAACTGCTCCAGGACCGGGCTGTCGGGCGCCATCGCAGCGATCAGCGGGGCGAAGCTCATGCCCGCGAATCCCGGGCCGCCCGGATTGGTCATCAACGACCCGACCGGCTTCCCGCCCTTCGCAGGCACCCGCAGCAGCGCGATCGACACCGTCTCGCCACCCGGGTCCTCATAGTCCATCGGCGCCTCCATGCGGGCGCACTCGAACCGCTCGTTCGCGAACAGCTCCGCATCGGTCTCGTTGGTCGCATAGGGCTCGCACGGCTCGAAGGTCAGCTCCTGCTCGTAGAAACGCCGCAGCTCCTGCGAGGACACCTGCGAGGACACCTGCGACGACTCGTCCGCAGACTCGTCCGCGCTCGATGGCGTGCAGGCACCGAGCATTCCCACCAGCAGCAGCGTCACGCCGAACGCTGCCGTTCGACGGACGCGGGCATGGATGCGCATGCTTCTCCTTAAACGGCGAGTGCGGGAGAACGGCCTCCCGGCCGCCGAGGGGTTACGTAAATCCATGATCCGCAGGCGCCGGGACCGTCACGAGTGACGTCCGTCACCAGTGCGAGTGACGGATGTAATGGGGGAGCGATGACAGCGCGCACGACTCGGCCCCTGAGTCGACACGCCGGATACAGGGCTCCGGCCGTGTCCCGGCACCGCTGTCCTCGCATCGTGAAGGCCGACGGTCACCGTTCCGTGTACTGGCGGCGCCCTCGGCCGTACGCCGCACCGCCCGGTCCCGCGCCTACTGCCGGGAAAGCCTCAACCCTGCTTCTGTGAGGATGAAGCCTTGGCGCGGGAGTGGAAGTCACCCCAGCCACGCAGGGTTCGCTGCCAACCGCAGCCGGGGTGACGCTTATGCCGCTACCTCTCCGAGGGAGAGGAGCGGGAGCTTGGTCGAAGCGGCGGCTGCGGTCAGCGCCTGAGCGCTCCGGCGGCTCTGGTAGGGCTTGGCGTAGCCGTCGAGTTCACCCACGGAGACCCAGGCGCAGGCGGAGAGCTCTCCCCCGGTATCGGACGGGATCGCCACGGCCTTCGCCTCCTCCTCGGTGAGAACGCCTCCGTCGCAGACGACGTACAGCCCCTCGATGGAGCCGGTTTCCGGATTGGCCGGCACCTGGTCGAGGGCCGGGAAGTGCGTGACCTCGCGGACGAGGCCCGTCTCCTCCTTCAGCTCGCGAGACGCGGCTTCAGCGATGGACCCGCCTGCGTCGGCCGATCCGCCGGGGAGAATCCATCCGTCCTTGCAGGTCAGGTGGACCGGAAGGGTGCGCCTCCCGCTGTCCCGGACGAGGACGACGGCCCCCAGGCGTCGGGGCGGAGGGTTGGTGTAGTCGGTGGGCCGGTGCCCCACGAGGCACCCCTTCAGGGCTGGCAGCTCGGTGTCGTTGACGCCAGGATCGGAAACGGGCAGGCCACCAGAACTGCCCGGATCACGACGACGAGGATTCACTGGAGAACAGGACCTCTCCTTTCGGCTCGTTGAGCCAGGGACGCTCCTAGAGCGCGCCGGAGGCCACCGCGCGATCGCGCAGGGTGCGCAGGCTGATACGTGCTCCTGCCTCGTCTTCGATGTGCCATTCGTTCATGCCCTGGCAGGTCTTGGTGCCGCGGGCGACAGCGCCGGCTTCGTCGACCCGGCCGTAGGGGGTGCCGCCGGTCGCAGTGAGGATGATGCCGCCGTCTTCGTCGATGGTGGCCCAGTGATCTGTGGAGCGGTAGGTGAGCACAATCCGTGTGCCGGCGGTGAGGACTTGGGCGGCGACCATGCGGGCGACATCGGTGCGGCGGCGCCCGGCCACCTGCCGACGCCGCGTGGCAACCTGACGGGGCCGGGCCGACGGCTGGGCCCCGCCTTCCGGCTCGCTGGCTGGGGTGATGGGCAGGCCGAGGCGCTCAGGGTTCCAGATGTGTTCGAACAGACACAGATACAGCTCCTGGCGGGTCTGGACGAGTGAGGTCATCGTCTCCCTGGGGCCGAACGCCCTGAGGAGTTTTTCGAGCTTGTGGGTTTTGACGAACTCGCGCAGCAGCGGGTTTCGCTCACCGTAGCCGGGGGCGATGATGCCCAGCAGAACGTTGCTGCGGGCGTAGTAGGCGGCCTTGTCATGCAGGGGCAGGTCGTTGATGGATGAGTTCTCGCGGCCCATCAGCAGGCCCAGACCGCCCAGTTGGTTGCGGCGGCTGCGGAAGACCACGGGGTCGGGGATTTCCGCCTTCACGCGGTGGTGGTGGTTGGCCCACAGATGCTCGATGTGGAACCGGTCCCGGTCGAGGTAGGCGAGCACGTCGTGGGGGCGCTGGCAAGCCTCTTCGACGTAGGCGGTGGCCCGGGCCAGCAGATAGCGGATCTGGTGGGCGTTGTTGCCGCGCAGCCCGAGCGTGACCGCGTCGCGGATCGAGCCTGCGTCCTGGGTGACGAGGTCGCCGAGCACGGCGGCGACGTCGGCCACGGTGCGGCATTTGCGCAGGACGGGGACGAGCGTGTCGTGGGCAAGGGCGTCTGCGTCGGCGGACTGAACGGGCAGATCCTGCAGGACCCTCAGGGCATACCAGCGGTCCATGTAATCGGCGACGAGGCGGCCCTTGTCCTTGGCATCCGAGGGCCGGTCGTCGGGGCCGATGGCAGCGAGGACGGCGACGGCCTGGCAGGTGAGTCCGTTTCGTTCGTTGAAGAGCACCGTCTCCAGGCGGTCGCCGCCAGTCTTGAGCGCGCGGCCGGCGGCGAGGAAGGGCCTGAACAGTCTGGCCGACTTCAGCAGATCCTGCACGAAGTGCACGAAATTGTCGGGGCGTTCGGGTACCAGGCGCAGGTGGGCGGCGTTCTGGCGGACCCATACATTGAGGTTGCTGTCGATCTGCCGACGGTCCTCGTCCTGGCCCTCGCGTGCGCAGCGGGCCAACAGGAAGGCCTTGATGAAGCGGGATGCGGCTGCATGGTCTTCCCGGTCGACAGCCAGTTCCCGCAGCATCTCGTGCCATTGGGTGTTCAGCTGGTCCTCGTTCGCTCCGACGTGAGAAAGCAGATGGCTCTTGAGGAGGTCCACGGCGGTCAGGCGGGCACCGCGGTCGTTCATCGTCTCGAACATCCGGTAACCGTGGTCGGCACTGGCCGCGCGGATCCCGACCAGGACCACCCGGTCCAGCAGCCACTCGGTGAACCGCGTCAGGTTCTCCGCGTCGAGTTCTTCCGCGAGCTGGGACTCGACCTGCCGGCTGCGCGCCCACAGATTGCGGCGGGAGAGCGAATCCCCCACGCCTGTTTCGTAGGTGCGAGCGTCGGCGACCGCATGCAGGACGGGTTCGTGATCGGTGATGCCGAGCGAGAAGTGCTCCCCGTCCGTCGTGATCACCCGGTTGAGCCGGTCGACGGCCCGGGTGTCTGCGCGCTCCTGTGCCGCAAGCCGCAGATGCAGGAAGAGCAGGTGCAGCGTGACGAACCGCTGCTGCCCGTCGACGAGGTAGCGCCGGTTCCTGGAGGGCTCGTAGTAGACGAACGGCCCCAGGAAGTACTGCGGTGCCGTGTGCGGCCGACGCAGGTAGGACGGATTGGCGGACCAGTTCCTGAACGATCCGCACAGGTCCCGCAGCAGCGTGCGGACTTCGCCCTCGCCCCAGGTGTAGTCGCGCTGGTAGTAGTCGATCTCGTAGGTCACATCACGGAACAGTTCCTTCAGGCTGAAGCCCTGGGACCTGATCTCGTCCGAACCCATGACACCACTCCCCACCTGCCCGGTTGTCTGCTCATGTTCCCAACTCCCCCAGGTTGCGTACAGACAGCGTGCACGCGGAGAGGCCACAGGGGGGGGCGAAGCGGTCCGCTCTGGTTTTGTACGTGGGAGCTGACATCACTTGTCGCTCAGAGCGGGGAACGCCCGGTTTCGCCGTAGGACGATGTCTCTGGGTTCTGACAACACCCGGGGGCTTGCGGTGGGAGAATTGACGTGCTCTGCGGGATGAGGCAGCGATGGTGCCACCGAAATCCAAGGTCGACTTGTACACGGCGATCCGCCGTGATGCCCGGGCAGGGGTGTCGTACCGGGCGTTGATGCGCGAGTACGGAGTCGGATTCCGTACGGTGAAAGCCGCGTTGGAGTCGGTCTGGCCGGAGCCGCGCAAGAAGCCGAGACCTCGCGGGACCCGACTGGACCCCTACAAGCCGTTGATCGACCAGATGCTCCGGGTGGATCTGGACGCGCCACGCAAGCAGCGTCACACCGTCAAGCGGATCTTCGACCGGCTCCTGGACGAGCATGGGGCGGAGGCGGTGACCTATCCGATGGTGCGTGCCTATGTCGCCGACCGGCGACCCCAGATCGCCGTTGAGGCCGGCCGCGGGGTCGTGCACGCGTTCATTCCGCAGTCCCACCGGCCGGGGGCCGAAGCGGAGGTGGACTTCGGCGATGTGAAGGTACGCCTGGCCGGTGAGCAGGTCACTTGCTTCGTGTTCGCGATGCGGCTGTCGTATTCGGGCAAGGCCGTGCACCGCGTCTTCGCCTCTTGCGGCCAGGAGGCGTTCCTGGAGGGCCACGTCCACGCTCTGAGCATGCTGGGCGGAGTGCCGACCGGCAAGGTCCGTTATGACAACCTCCGCTCCGCGGTCTCCCGGGTGTTGAGCTCACGGTCCCGGGCGGAGAACGAGCGGTGGACCGCGTTCCGGTCGCACTACGGCATCGATGCCGCGTATTGCCTGCCCGGCATCGAGGGCGCCCACGAGAAGGGCGGCGTCGAGGGACGGATCGGCTGGTTCCGCCGCAATCACATGGTCCCCGTCCCGGAGGTCGCCTCCCTCGCAGAGCTGAACGCAATGATCGAGCAGTGGGATGAGGAAGACGAGCGGCGCCGGATCGGCTCCCGGCCGCGGCCGGTGAACGAGTACTTCGCCGTCGAACGGCCCCTACTGAAGCCGTTACCGGACGAACCCTTCGAGACTGGCCGTTTGTTCAGCCTGCGGGTCGACCGCTTCAGCCAGATCAGTGTCCGCACCAACCGCTACTCGGTGCCGGTGCGGTTCATCGGGCGGACCGTTCGGGCGATGCTGCATGCATCAGAGCTGCTGGTCTACGACGGACAGACCGAGATCGCCCGCCACGAACGACTCATCGCCAAAGGCCAGGCCCGCCTGGATCTGGACCACTACCTCGAAGCCCTCGTCCGCAAGCCGGGAGCGTTTCCCGGGGCCACAGCCCTCGAACAGGCCCGTTCCGCAGGGAAGTTCACACCGGTCCACGACGCCTGGTGGGAGGCAGCGAAGGCTGCCCACGGCGAGAGGGACGGCACCCGGGCTCTGATCGAGGTCCTGCTGATGGGCCGCCACGTCCCCCACGAACACCTGGTCGCCGGGCTTGCCTCCGCGGTCGGGGCCGGTGCGCTGACCGCGGACGCCGTCGCCCTGGAGGCACGGAAGGCGGCCGAAGCCGACGAGGTCGCGGCTCCGGTTGTCCCTGCGGAGCCGGAACGGACGAACGTGACCTCGCTGACCGAACGGCGGCTGGCCCAGCTGCCGCCCGACACCCGGCCGCTGCCCTCGGTCGCGGCCTACGACCAGCTGCTGCAAGCCCGGCAACAGGCCGACCACCCCGCCATCCAGGGAGAGATGCCGTGACACTCAAACGCCACCGCGGGCTGACCGAACAGGCCGCCACCGCCGCCGTGGACCAGGCATGCCGCATGCTCAGGCTGCCGACCCTCCGGGCCCAGTTCTCCGAACTGGCCGAAGCAGCCGCCCGCGACCAGATGTCCTATCGCGGCTTCCTCGCCGAACTGCTGATGGCCGAGTGCGACGACCGGGCCCGCCGCCGCTCCGAACGCAGGATCAAGGCAGCACAGTTCCCGCGGGAGAAGTCCCTGCGGGCCTTCGACTTCGACGCCAACGGGAACATCGACGCCGCGGTCATCCACACCTTGGCGACCTGCGAATGGGTCAAGAAAGGACTGCCACTCTGCCTGATCGGCGACTCCGGCACCGGCAAGTCCCATCTGCTGATCGCGCTCGGCACCGAAGCCGCCATGGCCGGCTTCCGGGTCCGCTACACACTCGCCACCAAGCTGGTCAACGAGCTGGTCGAAGCTGCGGACGAGAAGATCCTGACCAAGACCATCGCCCGCTACGGGCGCGTCGATCTTCTTTGCATAGACGAGCTGGGCTACATGGAGCTGGACCGCAGGGGCGCTGAGCTGCTGTTCCAGGTGCTGACGGAGCGGGAGGAGAAGAACAGCGTCGCCATCGCTTCCAACGAGTCGTTTGGAGGGTGGACGAGGACGTTCACGGACCCGCGGCTCTGCGCGGCCATCGTCGACCGCCTCACCTTCGGCGGGAACATCATCGAGACAGGCACGGAGTCCTACCGACTCGCCAGCACCAGGGCGGCCCGGGCACAGGACGCTCCCGCAGGCTGACCAGCATCAATCTCATTGTCGTCACGACGATGGCAGAAACTCTCCCCTGCGGAGACAGAGCCGGGATCAAAGCACCTCCCAGCCACTAGGGTCTGGGCATGGTCAAGCACGTGCCGTTCACCGGCGGCGAGAAGGAAAGCCTGCACACCGCCCTGGACCGACACCGCGACGCGGTCCTATGGAAACTCGAGGGCCTTGATGACGACCAACTGCGCCGCCCGGTGACTCCATCGGGCACGAGCCTGATCGGGCTGCTCAAGCACCTCGCCGGCGCCGAACTCGGCTGGTTCTGCCTGACGTTCGGCCGCGAGTGCGATCCCCTTCCCTTTGAAGTCGAAGGCGACGAGGCGTCCGACTGGCACGTGGCTGCTGACGAGCGGGCCAAAGACATCATGGACTTCTATGCCCGCGCCCGGGCTGCCGCCGACGAGGCGATCGAGAGCCTCGACATCGACGCCACCGGCACCGCCTTCGCGTTCTTCGACGGCACCACCGTTTCACTGCGCTGGGCACTGATCCACATGCTCGAAGAAGTCGCCCGACACGCGGGTCATGCCGACATCCTGCGCGAGTCCGTCGACGGCTTCACCGGAGATCACAACTGGGGCTGACGCAACTACCGACCGGGGCTTCGCCCCGATCGGCTTCTGACTCAAGACGTCCGCAGGGCCCGCTCCCTCAACGACACATCCGCTGCCACGGTCGCTCGGCTGTTCCAGCGTTGTCAGTTCTGATCGACATTTCCGAGCCGTTTGATCGCTAAGTGCTGCCAAGAACCGTCGACAAACGTTGCCCGCTCCCGCTTACGAAACCACCGCTCACACCGGAGCGCGGTCAACGGCTGTGGCTTGCCGGTGCCGGGGCTGTACATCCGTGGCCCGCCCGGGAATTCGTCGGCTTCGGGGATCCCCATCGGTGAGCGGCGGCGGCCGGTGACCTGTCCGGTGAGGGCGCGGACGCCGTCTGCCAGGCGGTGCAGGGGTTTCTGCGGACGTCGTGGTGCGGACGGTGGCGTCTACGAGTTGTCGCAGCTCGTGGCTGAGGTCGGCGATCGCTTCCCGTTGGCGTTGAAGGTCTTTGGCTGCCGGACCGTGCGGGGTGGTGATCGGGGCGGTGAGGGGCGAGTTCATCAGGCTTCTCTGTGTGCGTGGTCGCGGATCGCGGTGCGGTGGGTGGTCAGCGTGCGGTCTGGGGCGGGGCGGTGTCGCGGACGAAGACGGGTTTGAGGTGTGTCTCGGGCAGCGCGTCGGGCAGTTGTTCCCAATCAAGGACGTGGGAGACGACGCGTTCGGGGGTGACGGTGCCGGAGGCGGCGAGGTCGAGGGCGTCGGGAAGGTGGGCGCGGACGTTGTCGCGGGCGACGCGCAGGGTGACGCCGATGAGGTACATGTCAAGCAGTGGCGGTTCGCCGGGGCGGAAGTGGTTGCCTGCCGATTCGCAGATGCCTTCGGGGGCAAGGGACTTGACGGCGAGGGCGAGCTGGTCGACGCGGCCGGTGGCCTCGACCGCGAGGTCGAAGCCGTGGCGGATCGGTTGGATCGCTTCAGCGGTCCGGGCGCCGTAGCTTCCGGCGAGCTTGCGGTGTTCGGGGTCGGGGTCGACGTAGAGGACGTCGGAGGCGCCCAGGGCTCGGGCGATGTCGCATACGTACAGGCCGATGCTGCCGCGGGCGACGACCAGCACCCGGGCGCCGGGGCAGGCCTTGAGGTGCGGTGCGACCAGGCGCCAGGACAGCGACCAGTTGTCGCTGGCCGAGGCCATGGCGACCGGGTCCAGGCCGGCGGGCAGCGGGACCAGCATGGCGTCGGCGTACGGGACGTGGACGAGGTCGGAGAAGAGGCCGCCCCAGTTGCCGCCGATCGGCGCGCCGTACATCGCCATATGGGGCACAGGAGTGCAGTGGGCGGTCAGTCCGGTGTGGCAGTTGTCGCAGGTGCCGCAGTTGATGGACCAGGGCACGACCACCGGGTCGCCGGGCACGACGGCCGTGACGGCGTCGCCGGTCTCGACGACCCGGGCCACGCACTCGTGGCCGAGGGCGAACGGCGGATCGATGAAGCCGTGTCCGGCCAGAATCGCGGTGTCGACATCGCAAGAGGTCGCGGCCACCGGGGCGACGATCGCCTCACGGCCGGACTGGAGTTGAGGGTCGGAGGCCTCGGCGCCATTCGACCGAGTTCCGGGCGACGTAGTCAGTTCACGCATCGGCCTGCTCCTTGTCCTGCTGAGCCAGGGCGACGAGGTCGGCGTAGCGGATGACGGAGCCGCCCGCGCCCCAGGTGCCGTCCGGCTGTTCATGGACCAGCACCCACACCCGCAGCGCATCGTCGGCAGCGAGCCCGGCGGCGGACAGAACCGTCTTCGTCGCGTCCTCCACCAGTCCGGCCTTGCGCCGCTCGGACAGCGCGCCCTGCGGCACCGTTACCTCCACGAGCAGACGGGGCGCGTCGTCCTCGGCAGTGGTCTGGTGCCTTCGGGCAGCTCGACGAGGTAGCTCCACGCCTGGGCGCAGTCTGCTATAACGGCTGTCATATCCGGAGGGTGAAGCCGGGGCGGTGGCCTGTTGCCTCCCGTTCAGGTGCGGCTGGGTCCGGTCTCGGTACTGGTGGGCTCGCGTACTCACCTGTCGCCAGTTCTCCGTGGAGCCCAGCCTGCCGGTGACCGTGTGTAGTCACCGGGGGCGTATCGGCATCCAGGATGCCGGTGATCACCAGACCGGCTGATGGCAGAGATCAAGGCGGAGGCGGGGTCGCACTGCTCGTCACCTGCCTTTGCGCACTTGGCGGGTGATCTGCCGGCCTTCGGCGGGAGTTAGGGGGCCGGTGCTGTCGGCGGGTGCGGTGCCGATCGCGACGGCGAGGGCGCGGCCATGCAGGTCGACCGCCGATTCGCTCAGGTCGGTGAGTTCGGCAATTGCGGTCCGGGCTCGTGTGCATGCGCTGAGGCCTGTGACCAATGCGCTCAGCAGAGCCGGCCACCACAGCGTCCCGAGTAGGGCACCGGTCTGCGGCTCCGGCACCGGAGGACCGGCAGCCGTGGGACGAGCCGGTCTTCGGCGCACTTCTCATGGTGTGCCGCCTGGGGGCTGAAGGTTCGCGCGCCCCAGCGACCAACCGTTCTTTCCTCGCGGGTCTTCCCTCACTGTTCACGTCCTGCCGGTCGTTCCGGAGGGTTCCCGGTGCGGAAGCAACTCTCCCCGGAGCGGTCCGCTCAGGTCGGTATCTGGACGTGGACGGTCTTGCCGGGCGCGGGGCCGGGTGTGATCGTCAGTTCGCAGCCGAGGCGGCGGATCATGTTCAGGCCGAAGCCGCCGCTGCCGTGGGTGAGGTCGGGTGTGCGCACCCGCGGGGCAGCGGGGCTGCGGTCACTGACCGAGGCGATCACCGCGTCCGGCTCGGCGGACAGTTCGAGTGTGTAGCGCCCACCGCCGTGGCGCAGGGCGTTGGTGACGAGTTCGGAGACCACCAGCACCACGGCATCCACCTGGGCATGTGCGGACCGGGTGACGTGTTCGGCGAAGGAACGGGCGGCTTCGCGGGCCCGGTGGATGCTCTCTGCGCTGGAGCCGCGCACCATGACCGGCCTGGGAGACGTTGCGGTGATCGTCGCATTGTCCATGCTTGACACCCCCGTCTGTCATTGCTTCCGAGCGCTCTGCCCGCTGTCGTGTCATCGTGCCCGCCCGAGCAGTTTCCACACCCGCCCGGTTCAGACTCTTGACGGCACGCCTGGTGAATCCTTGCACCAGTACGCACAGAAAATCTGTCATGGCGGGAGTAGACATTCGCATCTGCGGGGCTTAACGTCTTGTTGTAGCCGAAGAAGTCAGTGAGGCGCGGCAGAGACGAACTGCTGCGCAAGCAGGAACGGCAGGAATGCGGCACGGCAGCGGGGTGGCGGGGCCAGGGATACGTCGGGGCCCCTTCGTCGGCTGCCGGGCCGGGCGGCCCGCCGGGGCCGCCGAACGGTACGGAGTACCTGCCGTGGCAAGCAGGACTGAAGGAAGAGAAGGAGGGCAGACGCCATCAGGATCGCCCGGGTGAGCAGGCAGCCGCCCCCGGGTACCGCAGACCCCGGAACGGAAGGTGGTCCCACGGTTACGCAGCAGCGATCCCCGCACGCACCCTCGTCCCCCCGGGCAGCGTGCGGAAACAGAAGGCCGGCCCCGCAGTAGGCCGGCAGATGGTGCAGTTCCTCGGGGCTCTGGTGCCGCACGGCACCAGAGCCCCTCGACGCGTGTCCCCTACCGAGGTACATATGACCGCAGACAAACCACTGGACCGTATTGATGACGACGACTACCCGGCCTACACCATGGGACGAGCAGCCGAAATACTCGGCACCAGCCCCGCGTTCCTGCGCGCCATCGGTGAAGCCCGCCTGATCACGCCCCTGCGCTCCGAGGGCGGCCATCGCCGCTACTCGCGCTACCAACTGCGCATCGCCGCCCGCGCCCGCGAACTCGTCGACCAGGGAACCCCCGTCGAAGCCGCCTGCCGCATCGTCATCCTCGAAGACCAACTCGAAGAAGCCCGCCGCATCAACAACCAACTGCGCAGCACGGACTCTGCCCGTAGGGCCGATGCCTGAGACACCGATCCATGCCTGGATCCTTCGGTCCCGGTGCGTGCGCGTTCAGTAGCCACCTGCCGGAAAGGAGCCGTCTGGCCCCGGGGCGGCTCTGCTCTCTGCTCTTTCCCACCGCACAAAGAGGTTGTCGTACTCCCCTCGCCCGCGGCGGTGGTGATGACCTTGAGCGGGGTGCAGCGTCCATCGCAGATCAGGCGCTTGCTACCCGTCGTCCGTCGGTCGACCGGCGACGAACCAGTGTCGGCGCCCCCTTTTCCGCGCGGATGTGGGGGCCGCCGTCCACGCACGCGCGGGACGAGTCGCGTTCGCCCGCCGCGTTCCGGCCTGCTGCCACCGCTCCAGGCGCCGCCAACAGGTCTGCCCGGAACCGAATCCCGGCTCCAGCGGCAGGAGTTGCCAGGTCCATGTCGTTGTGCAGGACGTACAGGATGCCCTGCGGACACAGCCGGTCCGCCACCGGCCGTGCGCCCGGCGACTTCTCCGGCCAGGGCGGCAGCAGCGGCTCGGTCAGCGCCCACAAGTCGTCGTCCACGATCCATGGCCGGGTGCTCAGATCCTCCCGAACGGGGGGATCGGCACATCGGTCACGCCGGACCAGGGCACTGCAACAAGATCAAATTACGAGCTCGCAGGAAACACGGTCTGATACTGCAACGGTCTCCGGCGTGACTGGCTGCCAGGCTGTTCGCCGGCCTGGGCTCAGACGGGGATCTTGGTGATGTCAGGGCGTAACGGAGAGGCTAGCGAGGTGCCGCGAGTACGTCCCGGAGTACGCTCGCGAGCGTGACGCGGGCCAGCTCGTGTCTCACGGTCTCCTCGATGCGCTCGTAGATGCTCTGCATTGCCGGCTGGATGCCGTGACCCACCACGCATCCCTGGTCCGGGGTGGTGCGGTGCATTGCGAACAGCGGGCCGGGTTCCACTGCCTCGTACACGTCGAGCAGGGTCATCGACTCCAGCTCGCGTGCCAGCGACCAGCCCGCGCCCACGCCCCGCCGGGACTCCACGAGCCCGGCCCTGCGCAGCTCGCCGAGCAGCCGTCTGATCACCACGGGGTTGGTGTTCGCGCTGGTCGCGATCTGCTCGGAGGTGGCGACCTCATGGCCCTGGCGCTGGTATAGGCCGATCCAGGCCAGCGCGTGGGCGGCGATGGTCAGCCTGCTGTTGGCGCTCATGTGACTCCTCCTCTCGGCCACAACGCTTCATATTACGGCAGTCGTAACAGTGAAGGTTGCACCGGGCTGTCGTAACAATTAACGTTGCGACTGCCGGAAAGGGCCAATCAACGAGGTGAGAAGAATGAGCAAGCCACTCACGGGCAAGGTCGCCCTGGTCACCGGGGGATCGCGCGGACTGGGAGCCGCGACCGTACGGCTGCTGGCCGAGCAGGGCGCCGACGTCGCCTTCACCTACGTCAGCTCCGAGAAGCAGGCGCAGGCCGTCGTCGACGAGGTGCACGGCACGGGAGCCAAGGCCGTCGCCTTCAAGTCCGACCAGGCGGACACGAGCCGGGCGCCGGCGCTGATCGACGACGTGGTCGCGCACTTCGACGGCCTGGACATCCTCGTCAACAACGCGGCGATCTCGGTGGAGCAGGGCCGCACGGTGGACGACCCGGACGCCGACACCGCCGCACTGGACCGGATGCACGCCACCAACTACCTCGGCGTGATCGCCGTCATCCGGGCCGCCTCCCGAGTGCTGCGCACGGGCGGCCGCATCATCACGGTGAGTTCCGGACTGGGCTCCCGGGTCGGCGTCCCGGGCGTTGCCGACTACTCGGCGACCAAGTCAGGCATCGAGCGGTACACCATGGGGGTCGCACGGGACCTCGGGCCCCGCGACATCACGGCCAACGTCGTGGAAGCCGGACTGATGGACAGCGGCATGCAACCGCCGGACCCCGACACCCTCAAGGCCCTGCTCAGCTCGCTGTCCCTGCAACGCATGGGGCACCCCGACGAAATCGCCGCGGCGATCGCCTTCCTGGCGAGCCCCGCCGCGTCGTACGTCACGGGCGCGGTACTGGACGCCCACGGCGGCTACAACGCCTGAACCCCAACCCCTGCCCCGCGCCCCGAAGGACATCGCGTCTTCGGGGCGCGCACCGCCAACGAACCGCGGGTGCGTGGAGACGCCTCAAGAAGCCCGGACCGTGATCGTGCTACGAACTCTTGGCGGCCCTGCCGGGCGATTGTGCTGGGCCGGCGACGACTGGGGGCGAGGTCGCGTAGGCGCCCCGGACGCTGTACGGCGAACTGGTGGTCGAGCAGATGTCCCCACCGGTCCGCAGCTGCCGGCTACCACAACGCGCCGGCCGGCGTCCGGTCGGTCTGCTTCCGTGATCACACCGAACACACCAAGACCGCCCCCTGTACGGTCCGAGGCCGGCGGGCGGACTCAGCCCGCGGCATCCTCCCGCGGACCGGAAACGCAGGCCAGGATGTGAGGGACGGCTTCGCGCAGACTGGCGAAGTGACGATGCGCGCCCTCCACCCCGGCAGCGGCGTTCACGCTCCACACCGTCATCCCGGCGCTCAGCCCGGACCGCACTCCGGACGGGGCGTCCTCGACGACCAGGCAGTCTGCCGGCCGGGCGCCCAGCCGGGCGGCGGCCCGCAGATAGGGCGCGGGCGAGGGCTTGCCCTCTTCCGCAGCGGCCGCGTCCACGATCACCTCCGGCACCGGCAGGCCAGTTCGCGCGAAACGCCCGTGCACCCGGTGTTCGTAGTTCGAGGTCACCAGCGCCCAAGCCCCCGGAGGCAGGCCGTACAGCAGCTCCGACGCCCCGTCGAAAGCCGCATACACGCCGGACCGAACGTCCTCGTCCTCCAACTCGTGCAGCAAGGCCAGGCACTCGCCCGGATCACGGCCGGCAGCGACCTGAGCGAACGTCTCCACCGGCCGCGTCCGCAAAGCCACCCGGTAGACCTCGTCCGCATCCAGCCCGTACCGCACCGCCCAGGTTCTCCAGACCCGGCGCTGGTTACTCACCGCGTCGATCAGCGTGCCGTCAACATCGAACAGCACGTACTTCCTGGGGCCCGGCCGCCCAGATCCACTCACCACGCACCGGATCATGCCAGGCGGCCCGCAGACGGTCACGGGACAGCGTCCGGACAAGCACGGACTCGCCCACCGGGTACCGCGCTTACAGGTGCACGCAGCACTGCGCAACGCCTCATGACCACACCAACCATGCCTCGGCCGGTTAACAACCTGTCCAGCTCACGGCGGGGGTCCCCGGCGCGTCCGCGGATCGCGGTGGGACGGCGCCCGGCAGGGGCAGGAAGGGTGACATCGCTGCGGTCGCCTCCGGTGAGGAGGACGGCGAGGAGCGGGGTCCGCGTTCGCCGGTGATCAGCTGCTGCTCGAACCCTGTCCGTTCCCGGCCGACTGGCAACTGGCTCGTCTGGAGCCGCCATCCATGGCCCGCAGGTGGCTGGAGCCGGCCACGGCCCGGACCCGGCCCAGCCCGGGCGGCAGCATCCCGCACAGCGCGACCGGGCTCTTCACCGAAAAAAACGGCCTGCCTGCGGCACCCAGCGGTACGGGCAGCCCTTGCCCTCGACCGGTCAGGTCAGTGGCGCACCACGACCTGATCCGGTCAGCGCACCCGCGCGCCCACACCGAGCGCCGCCAGCAGGATGGGCAGGGAGCGGCGCAGCTCCCGTCCTCCGTAGGCGGGGTGATGGGTTCCGGTGTGGAAATGGGTGGTCAGCGGGATACCGGCGGCGTGGAACCGTGCCGCCGTGGCACGGTTCACCTCGTTGATCATTGCTTCGGGATCCTCCGGGTCCCCAGGTTGGCCCGGCGGGTCGAGGGGACCGGGGTTGCCGTCCCCCGCAGAGAGGTAGACGGGTGTTCCGCGCAGTCGGTGTGCGAGGTGATACGGGTCGTGGGCGCGCCAGATGTGCCGCTGCGCCACCGGATCTCCCCACAGGGGGCCGAGGTCCACACCCGTGAGGTCTTTGAACCCCGTGAACATCGGCAGCAGCCTCGGGTGGAGCGGATGGACCACCCCGCTGAAGCTCGCGGCGGCACGGAACAGGTCCGGCCGGCGTGCGGCGTAGGAGATCGCGCCGAAGCCCCCCATCGACATTCCCGCCACGGCCCGGGCCCCACCCGCCCCGTAGCCGTACTCCAGCAGGCGTCGCAGCTCGTACAGATGAAAGGTCTCCCATGCGGGTGGGCCCGCGGTGCCTTCGTTCCACCAGTTGCTGTAAAACCCGGCGAAACCGCCGTCCGGCATCACGACCAGCACATCCCGCAGCGCCGGCCACTCCGCCACGTCGGTGTCGCGGCTCCACGCCTGGTGGTCGTCCGTGATGCCGTGCAGCAGGTACAGCACCGGCCAGCGTTCGCCCGCTCGCCGCCTCTCCCAGCCGTCCGGCGTGAGCAGCCGCACCTTCGCCCGGCCCCCCAGGGCGGGCGACTCCAGGGTGAGGTCGGTCATGCGCCGGGCGACTCGCTGCTCCCCGGCGACGCGGGCGCCGGCGCTCGTACGCCCGGCAGCGGCGGCCGAGGGAACGAGGGCGGTCAGCGGGGCCGCCACCCCGAGCAGCCCCATCGTGGTCAACAGCCGGCGTCTGGTCACTTCCCGGGCTTTCCCCATGAACGTGATGCTAGGGACAAGGGAAAGGGCGGGGCATCCGCCGCCAGTCGTTCGCGGCTCCTTCCGCAGAACTATGGGGTGCTCCTCCCACCGAAGGAGCAAATGACGCCCCCGTCGCCGTGTCCGGTGCGGCCGCGGCCCTGCTGACCTGGGCCGCATGCCCCTGCGACGAGGGGGTCATCGAGCAGTCCGACGCCTTCGTGTTCGGCGCGCGCGACATCGCCCCGATCGGCTGCGCCGCGATGGCCTTCACCTTCGGCACCGTCGTGGGACTCCTGGTGCGCCGGACCCGGCGCCCGGCGCCTGGATCACCGAGACGAGCCCCTGCGCACCGCGGACGGCGAGACGCTCAGCGGGGCCGCGTTCAACGCCTGCCCCGGCAGTCCGCCCAAGGCTGGGGGCGTCGGCACGTTCGGCGACTCGGCGGTGTGCCTCGCCGGGCAAGACCTCCATGTCGGCGTCCCCTGCCACCCCGGCAGCCGCTGCTGGACGTTCCCGTGGCTGGAGACCGCGATCTGCCTGGTATTCGGCGCGGCCCTCAGCGCCTTCGGCATGCGGCGAATCCGGCGCCGGGTGAGTTCACCCCCGTCCCGGCCGGCACCGGTCCGGGCGCCGCCGGGTATTTCTCCGGCGGCGTCCTCTTATCCGGCCCAACGCGCCTTTGCCGGCCGTCCATCCGGGGCCCCGGCTGTGCGCCCCGGGATGGTGTGTCAGATCTTGGCGAGCCGGTCCACCAGCAGCTCCACCCTCAACCCGGTGTCCCCCGGCGGCAGGCGTCCCGCTCGGGTCAGGGTGACCAGCCCGTGCACGGCCGCCCAGAACACCTCGGTGAAGAGTCCCGGGTGGACGCCGTCCCCGGCGACCTCGCCAAGGCATTCCAGCAGGGCGGCGAAGGCGTCCTTCAGCGGCTCCGGGGTGTCCTCGTGTGCGAACGCCAGGCCGCCGTCGAGCTGGAACATGGCGTCGTAGACCGCCGGATTGCGCTCGGCGAAGTCGAGGTAGGTGCGGGCGAGGGCGGTGACCCGGGTGCGGGGCCCGTCCGCGGCGGAGGTCGCGGCCCGCAGCGCCGCGGCCATCTCAGCGGCGCCTTCGAGGGCGACCGCGCCGATGATCTCGCGCTTGCCGCGGAAGTGGCTGTAGAGGACGGGCTGGCTGTATTCGATGCGCTCGGCGAGCCGGCGGGTGGTGACCGCGTCCCAGCCCTGCTGTTCGGCGAGTTCGCGGGCTGTCGCCACGATGAGGCGCTCGCGCTCCGCCCGTTCGCGCTGCTTGCGTTCCTGTACCGACATGACGTGACCCTAGCATCGCTAGACAAGCGAGCAACAGCAGGTCTAGCGTTGCCACTTCATCTAGCAACACTAGATTCCAGGAGGGGCCAGCATGCTCACCGCACTCCAGGTCTTCACGACCGTGGCCGTCGGCCTGATGGTGGGGGTGGAGTTCTCCGTCGCCTTCGTCATCAACCGGATCCTCGACGCACTCCCCGGCGACAGCGGCCAACTCGGCCGCGCCCACGGAGGCCGGATGCTCGGCGCCGTGATGCCGGTCTGGTACATCGGCTCGCTCGTCCTCGTCGCGGTCTGGGCCGTCGCCGGACGGCACCACGGCGGCGCTGGCCTCGTCGTCACGGCCGGCGCGCTGCTGATCCTCAGCGTGATCATGTCGCTGCTGCTGCTCGTCCCGATCAACAACCGGGGCAAGACGTGGACCCCCGAGAACCGGCCCGCCGACTGGAAGCAGCAGATGAACCGCTGGGACCGCCTCCACCACGTCCGCGTCGCCGTCATCATCGCGGCCTTCGCCCTGCTGGTCACCGCCCTCACCTGACCGGACAGGCCTGGCGCGGGCGCCCCAGTCACGCCGTGACCGCACACGGGGCGCCTGCGGAGGCGGAGGCCCGTCCCGCCGGGCCTCCCCGGTCCCGCTCCGGCACACGCGGATACGACACACGGGGCGCCTGCGGAGGCGGAGGCCCGTCCCGCCGGGCCTCTCCGGTCCCGCTCCGGCACACGCGGATACGACGCCCATGGGCCGCCCGCCGGAGCCACTGGCCATTTCAGCGTGACCACTGGCCGGGGGGCGGTGGTGGGGTGAGGGCGAGGTCCGCAACGGCACAGGGCTCTCGTGCCGATGAGCCGTCCGGCGTAGCGCTGAGGCTGTTCGCGCTACGGCAGCCTGCACGGCCGGCATCCGCCAGGCCGGCCGCGTCAGCGGGTCCCCGGGGGCTCGCCGGTCCCCCCGGCGGGTTGTGCTGCGGCCTTCAGCAGGCGGGCGGCCAGTTCCGTAACAACCGGCAGGTCCGGGTCAGATGCCTCGCCCGGCTGGTGTCGCGTGCCGGCGGGTGCTGCCGCGCGACCGGCAGCGCCTCCGGCACGGGCGCGAAGCGCCACGTCAACGCGGCACTTCCTCCCCTCGCCGGTCATCGCCGGCAGTGGCGGGGACGGCGTTGTCGATGAGGACGGCGGCGATGGCGGCGGCGGTGGGAAAGGCGTCGTCGTCGAGGACCCGGGTGCGGGTCGCGGCGCCGTCGATGAGCAGCGCGAGTTGCTCGCCGAGCTGTTCGGGGTCGGCGGCACCGGCTTCGCGGGCGGTGTCGGTGAGCCGCGCGGCGACGGCCTTCTTGTAGTCGCGTGCGTACTGGGATGCGGGGTGCTGAGGGTCGTGGAGTTCGACGGCGGCGGCGATGTAGGGGCACAGGGGGGTGGAGGGGGGAATGTCGAAGGCGGCGAGGAGCCGTTCGCGGGGGGTGAGGTCGGTGCGGTCGAACACGCCCGACAGAACGGCGGGGTCGAACCGTCGCAGGTACTCGGTGACCAGTTCGTCCTTGCCGGTGAAGTGCTGGTAGGCCGTGCGCTTGGACACCTGGGCCGCCGCGCAGAGCTGGTCCATGCCGGTGCGGTTGATGCCCTGCTCGCGGAACAGCTGCCGGGACGCGCCGAGGATGCGCTCGCGGGCACCGCGGCCGCGGCGGCGGCCCTTGGGGCCCTTCTCCAACTCCGTCATGGGGCGATGGTACCCCAGCCGGGTAACGACCGGTGTACATAGCTTGCCCCCCGGCCGCCCGCCCAGTACCGTAAGCACACAGGACGGTGTACTTAGCACTGTCGCCCCAGGTGCGCACGGCACCACCGACCCAAGGGAATGACCATGGGAAAGCTCGACGGCAAGGTCGCGGTCATCACCGGCGGCACCACCGGCCTGGCGCTGGCCGGCGCGAAGCTGTTCGTCGACGAGGGAGCGCACGTCTTCATCACCGGCCGCCGCCAGGACGTCCTGGACGAGGCCGTGACGCGGATCGGCCGCAACGTCACCGGCGTCCAGGGCGACGCCGCCGACCTGGACGACCTGGACCGCCTGTACGACACCGTCAAGCGGGAGAAGGGAAGCCTCGACGTGCTGTGGGCCTGCGCCGGAGGGGGCGAGCCCGCCCCGCTCGGCGAGATCACCGAGGCCCATTTCGACGCCGCGTTCCACCTCAACGCCCGCGGCACCCTGTTCACCGTCCAGAAGGCTCTCCCGCTCTTCAACGACGGCGGCTCCATCCTCATGACCGGCTCCAACGCCTCCCTCGGCGCCTTTCCCGGCTGGAGCGTCTACGCCGGCAGCAAGGCCGTCCAGCAGGCATGGGCCCGCGTCTGGCTCAACGAGCTCAAGGACCGCCGCATCCGCGTCAACGTCCTGACCCCCGGCCAGGTCGCCACCGCCAAGCAGGAAGAACTCTTCGACGAGGCCACCAAGCGCCGGTTCGAGTCCCTCATCCCCCGCGGCCTCATGGGCCGTCCCGAGGAAATCGCCACCACTGCCCTCTTCCTCGCCTCCGACGACTCCAGCTACGTCAACGGCATGGAACTCGTCGCCGACGGCGGCACCACCGCCATCTGACCGGACAACACACCACCAGGACAGGACATCTCATGGGCAGCATCAGCATCATCGGCACCGGGAACATGGCCCGCACCATCGGCGCGCGGGCGGTGGCGGGCGGCAACACCGTCGAGATCATGGGCCGCGATCAGTCCAAGGCCGCCGGCCTGGCCAAGGCTCTCGGCGGCGGCACCACGACGGGGGAATGGGGCGCCGCCCCGGCCGGGGACATCGTCGTCGTGGCCCTGTTGCACGACGGTGTCGTGCCTGCCGTCACCCAGTACGGAGACGCCCTCGCGGGCAAGGTCATCGTCGACATCAGCAATCCCTTCAACTCCGCGTTCGACGGGCTGGCCCACCGCGAGGAGACCTCGGTCGCGCAGGAAGCCGACAGGGCGGCCCCGGCCGGCGCCCACGTGGTGAAGGCGTTCAACACCGTCTTCCGTCACGTCCTGGAGAAGGGACGGCCCGACATCTTCATCGCCGGCGACGATGCGCAGGCCAAGGCGAGTGTGGAGGCGTTCATCGCAAGCCTCGGGCTGCGCGCGCTCGACGTGGGCGGCCTGAAAATGGCGCACTGGCTGGAAGGGGTGGGCGTGGTCACGGTGGGCCTCGCCAACCACGGGGTGGGAGATCTGAACTTTTCCCTCGGCGTCACCGGACTTCCCGCCTGAGCACACGGTTTCCGGGTCACCGGAAGGAGGGCCCCGGGGTGTCCCGGCGGACACACCCGGGGCCGCGTTCCGGATCAGCCGAGCTTGAGCAGCAGGTCGGCGAGTTCGGCCGGCATGGTGATCATGCAGTCGTGGCCGGTCGGCAGTTCCCACACCTGCGCCGGGGTGCCGTTCGGCTGTGTCGCGGGGACGGAACGCCGGGGGAAGCCCGCCGGCTTGACCGTGCAGTGGATGTGCGTGCGCGCAATGGCGCGCATGGCCGGGTTGTCCATGCGGACCCGTTCCTGGAGGCAGCGCACCGGCTGGTCCGAGAGCATCGTGCGCAGCCAGGCCACGTCCGCCGGGTCGGTGACCCCGAACAGGCCGTACGGCGGGGGCAGCTCGCGGAGCGGTGGGATCCGCCAGCCGGTGCCGGATGCCAGGGTCCGGTCGATCAGGTCCTGGGTGGCGGGTTGCACATCGGCAGCGCTCTCTCCGTCCTCCGGGACCATGGCGTCGAGGTAGACCAGGTGCGCGATGCGATCCGGTATGCGGTTGGCCACGGACGAGATGACGAGTCCGGCGTAGCTGTGGCCCACGAGGATCACGTCGGTGAGGTCTTCCCCGGTGATCAGGTCGGCGATGTCCTGAACGTGCGTGTGCAGCCCGACCTCGGGACCGAGCAGGTGGGCCTTGTCGCCGTAGCCGGTCAGCGTCGGCCCCAGCGCCCGGTGTCCGGCCGCTGAGAGCAGCGGGGTCACCCGCTCCCAGCACTCTCCGCTGTGCCAGGCACCGTGTACCAGCAGATATGTCGACATGATGCGTGCTCCGTTCGGGCGTTCCACGTGGATGTTCGGCACCGTGGGCCGGCGTGGCATGGCTGGTCACCGGCGTCCCGATCTGACATCATGAAGAAACGGGACGTCGTACCGTTTGAAGATACGGGACACTGTCCCGCTTAACAAGCGCGGAAGGCGAGGGACAGGGTGAGCGACAGCAGTCGGGACGCGGGGCGGAACACCCGGTCGAAACGGGCGGACGCCCGGCGCAACGAGAAGACCCTGCTCGACGCGGCCGCCGCCGTCTTCGTCACCTCGGGCGTGGAGGCACCGATCCGCGACATCGCCGTCAAGGCCGGTGTCGGGACAGCCACCATCTACCGCCACTTCCCGACCCGGGCGGACCTCATCGTCGCCGTGTACCGCCACCAGGTCGAGGCACTCGCGCAGGCCGGTCCCGAACTCCTGGCGACCTGCGCGACCCCGCATGCCGCGCTGGGGCGATGGATCGACCTCTTCGCCGACTTCCTGGTCACGAAGCTCGGGCTCGCCGCCGTACTGAAGTCCGACGACCCCTGTTTCGACCCCCTGCACTCCTTCTTCCTGGAGCGGATCGTGCCGGTGTGCACCCAGCTCCTCGACGCGGCCGCCGCTTCGGGGGAGATCCGCCCCGGCCAGGACGCCGACGAGTTCATGCGCGGCGTCGCCGGCCTGTGCGCGGGGGCCGAGAAGAATCCCCGCTACGACTCCCGCCGGATGGTCCAGCTCCTCGTCGCAGGGCTGCGCCGGGCGCCCTGACCACGACGGCAGTGAGCGCAGGGCCCCGTAGGCCAACGCCGGCGCGAACGTCCCGCGCCGATCACCCTCCTGCCCGGCTCCGACACCGGCGCCCGGGGCCCGGTGAAGCAGTGCCCCCGGGCGACGCTCCGGCGCGGTGCGTGCCGTGACAGCGGAAGTTGTGCTCCCGGGCGGCGCACCGTAGAACTGGGCCTCATGTCTGATCAGAGGCCGGCCCGCCATCCGGTGCCAAGGCCCGGTTACGGTCCACCCGGCGGCTACGGGCCGCCGCGCCCCCGGGAGGTCGGTGCCGGGTACCGGCGTTGGACCGGCGTCCTGCTCTGGCTCGCGATCACGGTCGCGGGGCTCATGGCGGTCGCCTTCGTGGCCGGCATCGTCCTCCTGATGAAGGCGGACGCAAACACGGACGACGCCGCCTACGGCTATCTCGCGCTCTTCCTCTGGTTCGGGATCGCCGCCGCGGCCCCGGTGCTGCTGGCGCTCGGGATCCCCGCCCTCGTCATGACACGGCGCGTACGGCGGCAGCGGCGACTGGGCCACCATGCCGGGTACCGGTGACTCGGAGCCGGCGCACAGTGATCGAGCGGGGGCCACGGTGCCGGCGCACTGATCCCGGATGCCGGAGACGACCGTGATGCCGCGCTGCGCCGGCTTGGTGTGACCGTGCGCGGAGAGCCGGCCCCCGCCGGGCCCGTCGTCAGTCCGGCAGGCGCACCAGCGGCAGGTAGACGGTGTCGAGGATGTCGTCGATCGCGGCGTCCGGGATCGGTGTTCCGCCGAGGATGAACTCGCTGCGCAGCAGGTCGAGCGCGACCGTCATGGTGCGCGTGCCGCGCAGCTCGGGGCGGACCTCGCCGCGCTCGATCCCGCGGCGGTAGATCTCGTCCATGGCCTGCGGCCCGGAGTCCGCGAGCTGTCTGCGTGCCTCGGCCGCGAGTTCCTGGTTCTTCATGATCTCGGCGAGCACGCCGCGCAGCAGCTCGCCGTACTCGGAGTCCATCACGTCGGCCGTCGAACGCAGCATCGCGCGCATGTCGGAGGCGAAGGAGCCGGTGTCGGGCACCGTGAGCAGGGACCGGACCAGGCGGGCGTGTGTGTACACCACGAGTTCCCCGACGGTGCCCCACCGGCGGTACAAGGCGGCTTTGCTGGTACGGGCCCGCTCGGCGATCCAGTCCATGGACAGCGACGCGTAGCCGCGCTCGACGAGGCCCGCACGTGTCGCAGCCAGGATCGCGGCCTCCAGTTCGGCGCCGCGCCTGCGCGGCCCCCGGCGGTGGTCCGTCACCCTCTCGGCCATGCGTGCTCCCGGTCGGCCATGCGTGCTCCCGCTCGTTGGTTGCGCTTCGTGGGGTCAGACGTTACCGTCCAATTAGAGAACAGCTAGTTCTCTAATTGAGAGATTTCGAGGTGCTCCGTGCACGAGGCCGTCTCCTTCCCGCAGACCCGCACCTGCCCGCTACGGCCGCCCCATGGCTACGCCGAGCTGACCGCACAGGGTCCGCTGCACCGCGTCGAGTTCGTGGACGGCAGGACCGGCTGGGTGGTCACCCGGCACGAGGAGGCCCGCGCGCTGCTGAGCGACCCCCGGCTCTCGTCCGACCGGGCCGACCCCGGCTTCCCGAAGATCTCGCCGCGCGCGCTGGTCGTCCGCGGGCAGCCCCCGTCCTTCATCGGCATGGACCCGCCGGAACACGGCCGCCACCGGCGCATGGCGATCTCCGAGTTCACCGTCCGACGGATCAACGCGCTGCGCCCGCGGATCGAGGAGATCGCGGAGCAGGCCGCCGGCCGGCTGCGCGCGGCCGGTCCCCCCGCCGACGTGGTCGCCCACTACGCGTTGCCGATCCCGTCCCTGGTGATCTGCGAAGTGCTCGGCGTGCCTTACTCCGATCACGAGTTCTTCGAGGACACCAGCCGCCGGATCGCGCGGGCCGGATCCGACGAGGAGACCGCCGCCTCGGTCAGGGAGCTCGCCCAGTACCTGGACTCGCTGGTCGAAGCCGCGACCAAGCGCCCCGGCCCCGGCCTGATCGGCAAAATGGTCCGCGAAGAACTCGCCCGCGGCGAGATCACCCGCGAGTCCCTCGTCAGCACGGCGATGCTGCTGCTCGCCGCGGGACACGAGACCACGGCGAACATGATCGGCCTCGGCATCGCGACCCTCCTCGAACACCCGGACCAGCTCGCCGAGTTCCGCGCCGACCCGGACGTCGTCCCCGGCGCCGTCGAAGAGATGCTGCGTTACGCCTCCGTCGCCGACACCACGGGACTCCGCGTGGCCACGGAGGACATCGAGATCGCCGGCCGGCTCATCCGCGCCGGCGAAGGGGTGGCGATCCCGAACGGGCCGGCGAACTTCGACCCCGCGGTGTTCCCCGACCCGGACACCTTCGACATCCACCGCGGCTCGCGCCGGCACAACGCGTTCGGCTACGGCGTCCACCAGTGCCTCGGGCAGAATCTCGCGCGCCTCGAACTCCGGGTCGCGCTGCCCCTCCTCTTCGAACGCTTCCCCACCCTGCGGTTCGCCACCCCGGCAGCCGGCTTCGAACCCCGCCGCCCCGATGTGAACCAGGGCCTCGACACCCTGACCGTCACCTGGTGAGACAAGGAGACCACGATGCACGTCACCGCGGACCGGGATGTCTGCGTCGGGGCAGGCCAGTGCGTACGCGCCGCGCCCGACGTATTCGACCAGGACGAGGAGGGAATCGTCCTGGTGCTGCGGCAACAGGCCGGCGACGACCGGCGCGAGATCACCGAGGAAGCGGCAGCCGTCTGCCCGTCGGGTGCGGTCCGCCTCACCTGACCACACACCACGTGCTCCCCGGACGCCGGGTCACCGCGCTTCCGCGGCGCCCGCCCACCGGGCCCGACGCACGCCGGCCTCCTCCGCGTCCGCCCCGGAGATGTCACCGGGGCGGGCGCGGACGGGTTCAGCCGGCTGTTCGGTGCGGGCTTCTCCCAGCCGGACCCGGCGCCCGTCCGGTGGCCCGGTGCCCCTGCCCCGCACCTCGGAAGACTCCGGCCGTTGCGCTCACTTACGGGCCTTGATGCCGTCCAAGGCCATGGCGAGCACCCGGTCCTGCTGTGCCTCCTGGACGAAATTCGCCCCGCTGACGCCGTTGACCAGGAAGAGCACATCGTCGAAGCTCACATCGGCCCGGGCCCGGCCGGCGCTCTGCGCGCGTTCGAGAAGCGGACGGCCGGCCGCATGGATCATCTCGCGGCCGGTCACGAACATCTCGGCGCGGTGCGCGATGGCGTCGTAGAGGGCCTTCTTGGTGGTCGCGTAGCTGACGAACTGGCGCAGCCAGCTCTCCAGGGCGTCCCAGGGTTCGAGGCTGTCCAGATCGGCCGCCATCCGGGCCAGGGCTTCGACCTCGTCCAGGTAGACGGCCTCGAACAAGTGCTGGCGTGTGGGGAAGTTGCGGTAGAGCGTCGCGATGTTGACCCCGGCCCGACGGGCGATTCCCTCCAGCGAGGCACCGGCCCCCTCGGCGGCGAACACCTCACGAGCGGCATCAAGCAGGGCGTCGAAGTTGCGGCGTGCGTCGGCGCGCGCCGGCCGGCTCACGGTGAAACCGGTTTCGGCTCGCCCGCCGGACTCGGTGGTGGCCATGACGCATCCTCCTGATCTGCCAATCCCGAGAAACGAAGGGGGTCCTGCGCTAAAGTCAAGGCATGCCTGCGATTACGCGCAGGCATGCCTACCTTATTCGGAACGGGCAGGAGACCATGACCACCATCGGCTTCATCGGCAGCGGCAACCTCGGCAGCACGCTCGCCCGCCTCGCGGTCGACGCCGGCCACGACGTCGTCCTCAGCAACAGCCGCGGCCCGCAAACCCTGCAGGGACTGGTCGCGCGACTCGGCCCGCGCGCCCGCGCAGCGACCCCCGTCGGGGCCGCGGCCGCCGGCGACCTCGTGGTGGTGACCATTCCGGTCAGGGCCCACCGGCAGGTCCCCGCCGAACCCCTCCACGGCAAGACCGTCATCGACACCCTCAACTACGACCCCGCCCGCCAGGGCCGCGTCCCCGGGATCGACGCCGGCGACACCCCGGCCCACCTCCTTCTTGCCGCGCACCTGACCCGCTCGCACGTCGTCAAGGCATTCAGCAGCATCTTCTTCAAACACCTGGCCACCCTGGGGCGCCCGGCCGGCGCCCCGGACCGCAGCGCGCTTCCCGTGGCCGGCGACGACGCCACCGCCAAGAAGACAGTCGCCACCCTGATCGATTCGCTCGGCTACGACGCGTACGACGTGGGCCCCCTCGCCGAGAGCCGCCGGTTCGCGCCCGGCACGCCCGCGCAGCTCGCCCATCTCGACCCGGCCGGGATGTTCGCGGCCCCCGGACGGCCCGTGTCCGCGGAGCGTCTCGCCAAGCTTCTCGAGGCACAGGAAACGCCATGACCGGCACGTACCGCCCTCCCCGCGCCGCGGGGAGCACCGACGGGCATGCTCAGGTGCCGGGGGCACCGAGGCCCGCGACGACGAGTTGGAAGGCGCGGTCCGCCGGAGCCGCCGGGACGGTGTGATTCTCGGTGGCCAGGGCGATTCCGACGATCAGTACGAGCAGATCGTCGATGGTGACGTCTGCGCGGACAGCATGGTCGTCAATGGCCTTGCGCAGCAGCAAGGCGCCAGCCGCACCGATGACTGCCGCACAGGACTCCTGGGCCGCCTCGTCCTCGAGGGGCTGATAGGAGAGGACGTCTGCCAGACCACGTGCGGCGAGCGAGTAGGCGAGCAGCTCGCGCAGCCACTCCACCAGCGCGGCGCGGCTGTCGCGCTCGCCGCAGAGCGTACGAGCGCGATCGCACAGGGCATGGACGCGCTGTTCGAAGACGGCTTCGAGCAGGGCTTTGCGGGTCGGGAAGTGGCGCCGCACGGTGGCTGATCCGACGCCTGCGATGCGGGCGATCCGCTCCAGCGAGGCATGGGCCCCCTGTGCCGCCACCTCGGCCTCGGCCACCGCGAGGATGTGCGCGTAGTTGCGCCGGGCATCCGAGCGCTGGCCGGTCATGATCTCTCCAGTGTTGATAAGTGGCGGGCCCCGCCATATTGTAGCGAAGCAAGAAACGGCGGGCCCCGCCGTTTTGGTGTGCGTGACCGCTCGAGGGGATGTGCTCATGGCCTCTGCCGCAACACCGGTTCTCGTCACCGGTGCCACTGGCCGACAAGGCGGCGCCACCGCCCGCACCCTGCTGGCGCAGGGAACACCCGTGCGGGCCCTGGTGCGCGACCGGAGTACGCCGCGCGCACGGGCCGTCGAAGAACTCGGTGCCGACCTGTTCGTGGGCGATCTCACCGAACCTGCGACCCTCGAGGCGGCCATGGACGGCGTGCGGGCCGTCTTCTCGGTGCAGATGCCCGCGTACACCGAGCAGGGGTTCGACTTCGCCGGCGAGATCAGCCAGGCGTACAACCTCATGACGACTGCGCGGGCTGCCGGTGTGGAGCAGTTCGTCCAGTCCTCCACCAGCGGCGTGGGGCAGCACGTCGAGGCTCCGGGCTGGGCCGAAGGACGCTGGGCGGTGATGGAGGCCCCGCTCGGCACGAAGGCTGCCGTCCAGGACCGGCTGCGCGAACTCGACTTTCCCTACTGGACGTTGCTCAAGCCGTCGTTCTTCATGGAGAACTTCGAGCCGTCCATGCGGTTCTACTTCCCCCGCGGCGTCGAAGGAGGTCTGGTCACCGTCGTCAAACCGGGCACGCACCTGGCACTCGTAGCGGCGAAAGACGTGGGCCGAGCCGCGGCAGCCGCCCTGTCCGCCCCCGCCGGCTTCCACCGAGTGGAACTGGAACTCAGCAGCGATTACCTGACCATGACCGAGATCGCCGAGATCCTTTCCCGCGCCCTGGGCGTCGCGCTGACGGCCCCGGACATGACGGAGGAACAGGCCCGCGCCGCCGGCATGGGAGACATGGGGGCCACACACGCGTTCATGGAGGTGGTCGGCCAGCCGGCCCGGCCACAGTTCGCTCGTGCGCTGGGCATCGACCTGACCAGTTTCGAAGAGTGGGCACACGAGCACCTGCGGACCGCCGTCTGAACAGGGAGACATGAGTTTCAGCCGCAGCGGTCCCGGCGCCCCCGGCACCCGGCCGGCGGGTGAGCGAGGAACTCCGGCGCGCCCGGTCTTGTACGAGAGCCCTCACCGGCTGCGCCGACGAGGACCTGAGGACCTCCTGTCCTTCGGCAGCTCGCTTCCGCAGGCGGGAACGCCGGTGGTCCGGCTGTCGAATCGGCAGGCAGCAGAGGTCGCCGTGGGCCGGTGCCGGACAGCATGTGGCGATCAGAGCCGACGGCACGGCCCACCTGGTCCCGGCCCTCGGTGAAACGCCGCTTCTGGTGCACGAGAGAGAACAGCGTCACCGGATGGTGACGAGCGCCGACCACCCACCACGGACGTCCGCTGACCCGCACCGGACATCCGTCGTGATCCACTGTGCGACGTCCTCGGTGCGCCGGCGCCACAGCGTCCTGGCCGCCCCCGGCGCGACGATGCCCCGGAGCACCTTCAGCCACGGGCCGGACGACTCGCGTCTTCATACACCCGGCCCTCCTCCCCCGGTTCAGCCGGACAGCGTGCGTGCGCGGACGGCCGCACGCCGGACGGGTGCTGCCCTGCCCGGCCGGGCGGGCAGGCGGAGCAGCTGGTGCACGGGGAGTCCCTGCTCGGCCCACGTGCGGAGCCGGTCCCGGTCGATCCAGTGGACGCCGTGCCGCTCACCCCACGCCTTGGCGTCGCGGGTGAAGGAGCCGTTGGTGACCACGACCGCGGTGTCGGCGCGGTGCACCGGCCCCGCGGTGCCCTTGACCTGGTACATGACCGAGGAGCCGACTTTTCCGCCGGTGCGGGTGTGTTTGGCCTGCAGCACGATCCGTCCCCGCTGCGGGTGGTGCCCGATGACGTCAGCGGCCTGGTCCCCCTGCCGTCCCACATGCCGGGCCGACCAGCCGTCCCGGATCAGCAGATCGCGCAGCGCCGTCTCGAATGCCTGGTCGGTCAGGGCGTCGAGGTGCGCAAGCGTCAGGCGCAACGCCGCCAGTGCCCGCCAACGGCTGCGCCGGGCGCGGAGCCGGTGCAGCGTCACTGCGATGCCGTAACAGGCACCGGCAGCCGCCGCGGCGCTCCACACCGGCCAGGCGCGGGCCAGTTCGTCGAGCGCGGCCAGCGCCATCTGCCCCAGCAAGGTCGCGGCGGCAACGCCGACGACGGCGGCCGCGAGATACTCGCCCCTCCCCCGCGGACGGCGCAGCCCGATACGGCGACGGGCCATCACGGGGCCGCCGGCGCCGATACCGACGGTTGCGGACGGACCGGCTGCTCGCCGGAGGTGTCGCTGAAACCGAAGACCTGCCCCCACAGCCAGACCCCGGCGACCAGCGCGGCGATCGTCCAACCGCTCATCTTCTTCGAACCCGGCCGCGGATTGCGCCGGTAGTGGCTGCGAACGACGTGGTATCCCTGCGGTGCCATGCCCGCCCCTTCCCTCTCCCGCGGGCCGCCCGCGCGACCCGCTTCCCTGGGAACGGGTTTAGCAGCGCCTACCGACAAAAACCGGTGGATCATGGCCGCAAACGGGATGTCCACGACAACAACCGGCCACCGGGTGAAAGGCCCGTACCGGCCCATTGGTGCAGGTCAGCCGCCCACCGGCACGGTGCCGCACCGGCGATTTGCGGACGTCCTGAACCCAGCAGGACGAAAGCCGCGCCGATACGCCAACGGGCAAGGCCCGCCGCGGAGTCCGCGCACCCGCACAGGCCCGGCCGCCACACCTCCGACGGCCGGAGCGGGCGTGACGTCACCCGCACTCAACCGCTCCGGTGACCGGCCCTGGGCCCCGTCCCGGCCGGCCTGCTGGCTCGCGCCGCTCGCGGCCTCGATGTGGGCGAGCTGGGCGGCGAGGCTGCCGCGCCGCTACGGCCGGGTCGACGTGCTGGTGAGGAAGTCCAGGACCAGGGGGCCGGCGTGGCCGCGGGCTTCCTCGAAGTAGGCGTGGCGGGCGCCGGGGATCAGGTGGAGCCGGGCGCCGGGGATGCGGTCGGCGAGCAGGGCGGCGTTGGCGGTGGGGTTGAGCAGGTCGTCGGTTCCGTGGAGGACGAGGGTGGGTGCGCTGATGCCGGGCAGGAGGTCCCAGGCGTTGTGCCGGTCGCTGGCCGCGAGGTGGCGGCGCCGGGAGTGGGCGGGCATGCGGGGGTCGCCGAGGGTGTGGTACGGGCCGGGGTGGCCGGCGAGCCAGCGGGGCGTGTACATCAGCTCCAGCAGGGCTTGCCGCGCGGCTCCGGGCTGAGGCTGCGCCAGCGCCCGGCGGACGTCGTCGCCGCGTTCGATGCCGTACGGGCCGCCGGGTGAGGTGCAGCCGAGGACCAGGGCGCCGACCCGGTGCGGGTGGCGGGCGGCGAGTTGCTGGGCCACACGGCCGCCCATGGACGTGCCGTAGATGTCGGCCCGGTCGATGCCGAGGTCGTCGAGGACGGCGATGACGTCCTGGGCGAACAGTTCGGTGCTGTGGGGGGTGTCGGGCTTGTCGCTGTCGCCGGTGCCGCGGTAGTCGAGGGTGAGAGTGCTCCGGGCCGGGTGGAAGTCGGCGCGGACCCGGTCCCACCAGTGGTGGTTGTTCGCCTGGCCCGCCAGCAGGACGAGGGGCGGCCCGTCGCCTTGGAACTGGTGGGCGATGCGAGTCCCGTCGGGTGTCGTCGTGTACGTCATCGGCTGGTTTCCTCAACTCCGGTGTGGGCGGGCACGGTACTCCGTCCGGGCCCTGAGCGGCCGTGAACTGCGGGAGGCCACGGGCGCGGGGGAAGCCGTAGCGGGAGATCAGCACCGCCCGTCCGCGGGAGCACGCCGGCGCCCGCCGGCCGGGCGGCGGTCGGCCTGTCGGAGAGCGGACATGTTCCGGCTCCCATGACGCCGGCCTTCGGTGGTCAGCAGCACACGGGGTCGCGGCGGCGGTGGACGGGCGCGGCGCGGGCGGGTAGCAGCGGCGGTTTGGTCACGGCTAACGTAACCGCATGGACCGGGGCGAACGGCAACTTCACAGCTCGTCGTTCGGCGCGGCGGCGGCCGCATACGCCGAGCACCGCCCGGATTACGCACAGGCCGCGGTGCGCTGGGCGCTCGAGCCCGCGCCGGGCCCGCGTGTGCTCGACCTCGGAGCGGGAACCGGCAAACTGACCGCCACGCTGGTCGCGACGGGCTCCGACGTCACCGCGGTCGAGCCCGACCCTGCGATGCTGACCGAGCTGTGCTGCGCGCTGCCCGCTGTCCGTGCCCTGCAGGGCAGCGCCGAGGCGATACCGCTGCCGGACGCGTCCGTCGACGCGGTGCTGGCCGGCAACGCCATGCACTGGTTCGACATGGCCGTCGCGGGAGCCGAGATCGCCAGGGTCCTCACGCCCGGCGGCATCCTGGCGGGGCTGTGGAATGTCATGGACGACCGGGTCGAGTGGGTCGCCGAACTCGCCCGGGTCAGCGGGAGCGCGGCCGTCGGGCCGCGTGACACGCCCGCCGGCTGGCGCGCCGAGACGGCCGGCATGCACCTTCCGAAGACCGGCGGGGCCGCCCGGTTCGGCTCGCCGGAGCAAGCCGAGTTCCCGCACGGTCAGCGCCGCACCGCCGGCTCTCTCGTCGCGACCCTCGCGACGCGCGCGGGGGTCCTGGTCATGCCGGAACAGGAACGCCAGCACACGCTCGGCCGGATCCGCGCATTCCTTGCGAGCAGGCCGGAGACCGCCGACGGCGAGTTCACCCTCCCGATGCTGACGGCCGTACTGCGCGTGCGGCGGCTGTGAGAGCCGTCGACCACCTGATCTTCCTGCCGGCGAGCCGCGGCCCGGCGACGAGTGTCCGCGCGACCGGCGCCGTCCTCCCGGCCCCGGCCCGGCCCTGCCCGACCCCTCCGTACGGATCACCGGAACGACGCCCGGTGACGCGCCCGACTGCGCTCGACACCTGCGAGACGCCCGGCAATCCAAACTCCCGGGCGCCCGGACGGTGAACCGCTCCCCCGCCCGGCCGGCCCCACGCCCAACGCGAAATCAGCGGCGACACGGCCTGCCCCGGGCTTCCGGTTCCGGATCGTGGAGGAGAGCCCGCGCCGGGCACGGGAACGCCACACCGGACAACGACCGCAGCGAAGGTGCGGACCGCGGGCGCGAGAGTGCCGCACTCGGCCGGACGTCGCACCGGGCTCCCGGCCGGGCCGGCTGACGGCCGTCCCTCTGCCGTCACTCCGGGCCCGACTCGCGGACTGGGACGGCAGTTCTTGGCCGTTCTCCCGGTGGCGCGGTCGTGTCAGCCTGCTGCAGCGGCCGGTTGAGGGGTTCGACGGCCACGTAGACTTCCGGGTGTGGGAGATCGAGTGGTGCGGGGGCGGGGAGAGATCGGTGTCTCCCAGATCGCCGACCTGGCCGGGGTGTCGGCATCGACGGTGTCGAAGGTGATCCACGGCCGCGCGGGGGTGGGAACGGAAACGCGGCAGCGGATCGAGCGGCTGATTCGCGACCACGGTTTCCAGAAGCACGAGAACTCCGAGACCGTTCCGATCGTCGAAGTGGTGTTCCAGGCCCTCGACAGCCTGTGGGCGCTCCAGATCATCCGGGGCGTCGAACAGGCGGTGCGGCCTCATGGGCTGGCCGTGACACTGACCGAGATGCGGGGCAGCCACACACCGGAGAGCACCTGGGCGCGTCAGATGCTGGCTCGCCGCCCACGGGGAGTGATCGCGGTTTCGGCGGAGTTCAGTGAAGCGCAGTTGGCGCAGCTGGCCAGCCGGTCCATTCCGCTCGTCGCGCTGGATCCCACGGGGGAACCGGCTCACCCGATCCCGTCGGTGGGCGCGACGAACTGGAATGGTGGCCTGGTCGCCACGCGTCACCTGCTGGAACTGGGGCACCGGCGCATCGCGATGGTCAGCGGCCCCGACGAGCTGTTGTGCTGCCGTGCCCGGCTCGACGGCTACCGGGCGGCGCTGGACGCGGCGGGTGTGACACAGGCTCCGGAGCTGGTGCGGGCAGCTCCCCTGTACTTCGAGGGCGGCAGGGACGCCGCGGCCGCACTGCTGGCGGTGCCCGACCGGCCGACAGCGGTTTTCACAGCCAACGATCTCCAGGCCCTGGGGGTCTACAACGCCGCGCGCGCGGCCGGCTTGCGCATTCCGCAGGACCTGAGCGTGGTCGGGTTCGACGACCTGGCGTTCACACAGTGGTCGGACCCGCCGCTGACCACGGTCCATCAGCCCATGATGCGGATGGGGGCCACGGCGGCGGAGTTCCTGCTCGAGCTGGCGGCCGGGCGGGAGTTGGGAGAGGACCGGTTCGAGGTGCCCACCAAACTGGTGGTGCGCGGCAGCACCGGGCCGCCCGACGGCACCGCCGGATAGGGCCCGCCGGATAGGGCCCGCCGCCGGACGGTTCCCCGGTCGGGTCAGGCCGCGGGAGCAGCGCGGCGGCAGGCCGAAGGTGCCGTTCGGGCGGAAGGCGGCCTCCCCGGCTCGGCCGGACCCCGGCCTCACCGCGACGAACGCAGCGGACGGACCGTCACCACCGGGCTGGGTCGGCCTCGGAACGAAAATTTCTTGAGCATGCACGAACGTTGACCCGGCCCATGAGTGCCCATCAAGATGGCTTCGCACAGCCCAGACACCTCCCGTTGGGGATGCCTCCGAGTGGGAGCGCTCCCACCTCTGCCTGGGGCCCATCTTTTGTCGCTCTGCTCCAAGAAACTTTCGCCGGAGAGGCAGGAGGCCGGAAGGAGGTCTCGTACCCGCTCATCGTCGGCTCGCTCCGACGACGCCCGCCGACGACGGCGGACGGCGTGGCGTGCCGAGTCCGTGGAAGTGAACCGATCGCCCCCGATGCGAGCGCGACCGATCGCGTCAAGAGCTATGGAGGACAGATGAAACGCCGGATCGAGTTCGGGAGCCTCCGAATGGCGACCATCCTCGCCGTCGGTCTCCTGCTGTGCGCGGCGCTGACCGTTCCGACCGCCGGCACCGCCTCCGCAGAGGCATCAGCCGGCCGTGCGGACACAACCAAGTACCTCGGCGTGTTCCGCCAGACGAGTCCCGCCGAGATCCCGTCGGGAACGGAGAGCCGGTACGGGGCCACCCCGGCGAGCGTCCTGTGGTTCGACAGCTGGGCGACCGGCAACGCCTTCGACGCAGCCGGAGCCAGGGACCTGTGGGAGCAGGGCGTCATGATGCATTACACCTGGGAGCCGTGGAACACGGAGCTGAGCGCGACCGACCCGGACCAGATCCATCTCCAGGACATCATCGACGGCGAGTGGGACAGCTACATCAAAGCCCGCGGTGCGGAGTTCGCATCGGTCGGTGCGCCGATCATGGTGCGGTGGGGTCACGAGTTCAACGGTGACTGGTACCCATGGGGAATCGTCAACAACAACAGTGATCCCGACCTCTACATCAAGGCCTACCGGCATGTGCACGACCTCGTCGTCGCCGCCGGAGCCACCAACGTCCAGTGGATATGGTGCTTCAACAACGGCTCCACCCCCGATGCCTCCTTCAACGACCCTGCCCGGTCCTACCCCGGTGACGCATACGTCGACTGGGTGGGCATCGACGGCTACAACTGGGGCCACGGTCCGTCCTGGGACCCGGACGGCGACCATTGGACGAGCTTCGAGTCGATGTTCACCGGCGCCTACGCCAAGGCGCGCGCCATCGCACCGACGCGTCCGGTGATGATCGGCGAAATCGGCTCCAGCGAGGACGGGGGCGACAAGGCCCAGTGGATCAACGACATGTCCGCTGATCTGCGGTCCGGGCGTTACCCCGATCTGAAGATGACCGTCTACTTCGATCAGGACAAGGAGGAGAAGTGGTCGGGAACATCGTCACCGGCCGCCCAAGCCGCCTTCACCTCCTGGGTCAGCCAGCCTTATATGCAGGGCACTGGAAAGGAACTGGCGGAGGTCGCCGCACAGTACAGCGAAAAGACCAAGCCGCCGCGCCGGCCCGCGAATCCATAGGGATCCGGCGCCTGCTTCGAGCCGGGTGACCGGCCTGCGCCCGGGCGAGATGTCCGAGGGCGTCCGCCGGACGCACCGAGGACTCCCCCGCCCCGCCGCGGACGTCCGGACGCGTTCCGCGCGGCCGCCCGTGGCCGAGAGCGCGACCAGCCACGACGAAGATCCCTGCCGCTGAGCGGCCGGGACCTTCGTTTCGGCTGGTAAACCCGGTGCGGACGGTACGCAAGCCCGTGCGGACGGTACGAGAGCCGTACTCATGAGAGCGTTTCAGTCGTCGGTGACGGGGCTCGGATTCCCCGGGGTGGGGGCAGTCGCGGGCGGACAGCAGAGGCCGCCCACCCCGCAACGTGCGGATCAACCCACCCTGCTGGACGAGCAAGACCCCTGTTATCGTGCGCCGATGTCAACGATCAAGCAGTTCCAAGTGACCTTCGACTGCGCGGAACCCGCGCGTCTCGCCGGCTTCTGGTGTGAGGTGCTGGGGTACGTCCTGCCTCCGGTCCCGGCGGGGTTCGCGACCTGGGAGGACTACCACCGCTCACTGCCGCCCGGGGAACAGGTGGACTACTTTGCATGCAGTGATCCCTCGGGTGTGGGTCCGCGCCTGCTCTTCCAGCGTGTTCCCGAAGGGAAGGTCGTCAAGAACCGGGTGCATCTCGACGTGCGGGCCGGCATCGGGCTCGTGGGCGACGAGCGCCTGGCCACGCTGGAAGCCGAATGCGCACGGCTGGTCGCGCTGGGCGCGGTACATGTGCGAACCATGCGTGCCGACGGCGAGAACGAGTCCTGCATCGTGATGCAGGACATCGAGGGCAACGAGTTCTGTCTCGACTGAGGATCCCTCCGACTCGGCGAGGTGGGAAGCTGGGAACCGTCCTCTCTGGTCTTGTATGCGGCGGGAATCCTCCGGAGCCCCGCTTGCCTTTGCGCGAGAGGTCAGCCGCGGAGCAGGCCGGTCGAGACGTTCCAGAGGCGCTCGGCGGTGGCGGGGTCGAGCGCCCATTCCTTGACACCGTGCGGGTGCTGCGCGAGGTCGGCGTCGTCCGGCACGGTGTAGGCCTCTTGTGCGTCGTCGAGGTAGTGGCCGCCGGAATGGGCGAACTCGGGGGCGACGGCCGCGACGACGCTGGTGGCGGCCCCCTGCTCAACCGTCTTGTACGTGAAGACTCCGGCGGCCTCGGCCGCGTCGAGCGACGCCTTCTGTTCCGGCGTGAAGTTCCGCTGCAGTCCCGTCGCGATACCGCCGGGATTCACCGCGTTGGCGACGATGCCGTCGGACGCCCACAGGCGGGTCGCCTCGACGGCGAAGAGGGAGTTCGCCGTTTTCGACCGGGCGTAGGCGATCTGCGGGTCGTAGCCGCGGCGCTCGAAGTGGAGGTCGTCGAAGTCGATGCCGGACCGCATGTGTGCCGTCGAGCTGACCGAGACGATCCGTGCCCCGTCGCGGTCGGCTGCTCCCCGGGCCATGGCGTGGTGAAGGCCGGTGGCGAGCGCGAAGTGGCCGAGATGATGTGTCGCGAATTGCAGCTCCCAGCCCTCCTGCGTCCGTTCGAGGCCACCGGTGACCACGCCGGCGTTGTTGATCAGCAGATGAAGCGGGCCGCCCCACGCCTCGACGAACCGGGTGACGGAAGCCCTGTCGGCAAGGTCGAGCCGGACGACGCGGGGCCGGATGCTTCCGGTCGACCTCTCGATCGTCTCGGCGGCAACGTCTCCCGCGGTCGTGTTCCGGACGGCCAGCGTCACTTCCGCCCCGGCAGCGGCCAGTGCGCGAGCCGTCTCGGTCCCGAGCCCGGAGGACGCTCCCGTCACAATCGCGCGTACGCCGGTGAGGTCGACGCCCCGCAGCACGTCATCCGCAGTACTGGAGGAGGTGAAGGGCGTGGAGATGAGTTTGCGAGTGTCCACGGCGCGACTATACATACTGAACATGATTTGTATAGCTTGCTTCCCCCTCGTATGCTCGCCCCATGAGCAGTCCCGACGCCGGCCGCCCGCCGTCGACAGTCACTGACACCGATCGCCGGACCATGGTTCTGGAGTCCGCCATGGCCACGTTCGCGCGATTCGGTTACCGGAAGACCTCGATGGAGGAGGTGGCGCGGGCGGCGCACATCTCCCGGCCCGGGCTCTACTTCCTCTTTTCCTCCAAGGAGACCCTGTTCCGTGCCGCGGTCACCCAGGCCCTGGGCCGCGACATCACCGCTGTCGAACGGGTCCTGGCCGACAGCGGCCGACCGCTTCCGGAGCGCCTCCTCGAAGCGTTCGACCAGTGGACGGGCCGCTACATCGGCCCGCTGGCGCGCGATATCGCGGCAGTTGTCGAGGACAACCCCGACCTCCTCGGTGAGATCATCGAGACCACACCGCGACGCTTCGAGGAACTGATCACCGACGCGATCGCCGTCGGGCCGGGACGGGAGGGGGCCCTCCCTGTCGCCCAGACGATGATCAGCGCATCGATCGGCCTCAAGCACCAGGTCGCGTCACGGGAGTCCTACCTCGAACGGCTGGCCGTCGCCATCCGTCTCCTGGTGCGCTGAAAACGCTCGCGGTGGACGGCCGCTCCATGCGTTGACGCACTTGAGCCGCGGCCACACGGTCCGCCGAGCGCCCGTACGTCTTCCACGGCACCGCCGCCCGACCCCCGCCCACAAACTCCGGCCCCGGCTTCACTCATGACCTGTTGGGCAGACCGCGGAGCGGACAGGTCGAGGTGCACCGGCAACTGCCGCCCGCCCGGCTCGCCCCTCACCCCGTCGCTTCACACGGCCGGAAGAACGTAGCTGCGAACCTCGGCGACCTTCGCGGTCCTGGCCGCCCCGGGGAAGCGCAGTACATGGCAGAAGGCATACCGCGTGCCGTCAGCCGCCTCGATCGTGCCGTCAACGCCCGCCTCCCTGCCGTGAGTGATCAGGGAACCGAAGGCGACCTCCTTGGCCTCGGGCAGGTCGGCCGCCCAGGCGCGCACGGCTTCGCGTCCGCGGAGGACGGTGTCGCCCACCAGATTCCCTTCCACGTCCTCGCCGACCAGCGCGGCCACCGTCTCGTCGTCCCCTTCGGCGAGGGCGACGACGAAGTCGCGGAGGACTTCCTTACGGGGAGCGTTGCCGCTCTCCGGTGCGGATCGGATCGTCACCATGTGCCGAGTCCATGACCGCCCGACGACACGGACCGGGCTCGCCGTGCGCTGCGACTGCGCCGCCGGGAACCCCTGCAGGGCCCGCTCTGCGGCGCGGTTTCGCCCGGCATGATCCGCCGGACGGGCTTCGCCGCCGTCGCCCAGTTTCGCGAGCGCTCCCACAAAGCCCTCTGTACGACCGTCAGTCCGGGCGGGATGCTGATCCGGCATCCGCGGGAATGCCAGGACCCGCCAGGTCTCCCCCACGGCCCCACGCTGTCTCGACTCCGGGGGCGCTCCTCAGTGCGCGCCCGAATGCGGACGCTTCTTCCACCAGGACAACGACTACTCCCGGTGCCCCGGCGGTGAGGCCCGCCACTACGACCAGTCCCTGTGGCTGACCGACGGCTTCGCGGGCGGCGCGGGCGGCGACTGGGGCCAGCGGATGGGCACCGAGTACTACACCGGTGCGCTCGGGCAGGAGAACATCCACATCCTTCTCCACGCGATGGGCCACACCCTGGGTCTGGACGACTTCTACGACTGGACCCCCACCGGCGCGGGCGGCTTCCTGATGAAGGCAGGCGCCGCCGACCACGTCACCGAGTTCGACACCTGGATGGCCCGCGACTTCTGGCGCCACCTCAAGAGCCGCTACGGCATCCCGGCCTGACGGGGGCGCAGCCCCGCCGGTCCGGGCCCACGCACGGGGACCGACCGGGCCACGGGATCCGTACCGGCCGGAGTCCCGGCCCGGACGCCCGGGAGGCGGCGGTCCGCCGGCAGCTTCCGCGGCTCGCGGCTCGCCGGTTCCGTTCCCCTGCCGTGGTGTCGCATCCGCGCCACGACCGCGCGTCCGCCCGCGCGCGCGTCCGCCCGCGCGGGAACACCCGGCCGCGCCGTCAAATTTCGCCGAAGGCCCGCCGGTAGGCGCCGGGTGTGGTGCCCAGATGTGCCCGGAAACGGCGACGCAGGTTGACCGCCGAGGCCAGTCCGACCCGGGAGGCGATGGTCTCCACCGGGAGGTCGGTCTGTTCCAGCAGTATCCGTGCCGCATCGAGGCGCCGGCCGAGCAGCCACTGTCCCGGGCTGGTGCCGAGCTGCTCGGTGAACCGCCGGGCGAGGGTGCGGCTGGACAGTCCGGCGCGTTCGGCGAGGTGGTCGAGAGTCAGCCGGGACCCGAGGCGGGAGGCGGCCCACTCCAGCAGTGGCGCCAACGACTCGTCCGCCCTGGCCGGTGCGGGCTGTTCGGCGTACTGGAGCTGGCTGCCCTCCCGGTGCGGCGGCAGGACCATGCGCCGGGCGATCTGGGCGGCGTACGCCGCGCCGTGGTCGGACCGCACCAGGTGCAGGCACAGGTCGATGCCCGCGCCGGTCCCGGCGCTGGTCGCCACGTCACCGTGGTCCACGAAGAGCACGTCCGGATCCACCCGCACCTCGGGGAAGGCGGCGGCGAGCCGGGCGGTGCTGTGCCAGTGCGTGGTGGCGCGGCGGCCGTCGAGCAGTCCGGCCTGAGCGACGACGAACGCGCCCGTGCAGAGGGCGACGATCCTCGCCCCGCGCCGGTGGGCGTCCCGCAGGGCCTCGGTGACCTCCGGCGGCACGGCCGCGTCGGGCGGCTGCCGGCCGGGGACGACCACGGTGTCCGCCTCCCGCAGTGCGGCCGGCCCTGCCTCGACGAGCATCGCGTAGCCGGCGGTGGTCCGCAGGGGTCCGGGACGCTCGGCGCAGACCCGGAAGCTGTAGCGGGGCGGGGTGTCCTGCGGGACGGTACCGAAGACCTCGGAGGCACAGGCCAGTTCGAAGGGCGACTGCGGCGGAGTGAGCAGGGCCACCACCCGGTGAAGGGCCATGGCAGGAATGTACCCGAGGGTGTCGTTCCAGACTCTCGGCGGGAGGCCGGCCCCCGGTCACAGTGGACCCATGAGTGACATCACCGAAACCACAGTGCTGCGGACCGGTATTGAGGTCGATGGCGAGACGGCCCGCTACCTGACCGTGGAACGGGACGGCCCGGCCGTGTTGCTGTTGCACGGAACGTACTGGAGCCGCGTCTGGCTTCCGGTGCTGGGCCGTCTCGCCGACGCGGGGCTGCGACCCGTCGCGGTCGACCTCCCCGGGCTCGGGCGCTCGGGAGGCGAACTCACGCCGGAGACGGCCACGGTCCCGGCCCTCGCGGCTTGGGTGGCACGCTTCGCCTCCGCGCTGAAGCTCTCCGGTCCGGTCGCCGTAGCGGGTCACGACATCGGCGGCGGCGTCGCCCAGCACCTCCTGGTCCGCGGCCCACTGGACGTGTCCCGGCTGGCCCTGGTCAACTCGGTCACCTACGACTCCTGGCCGGTGCCCGGCGTGGCCCGGTTCCGGGACCCGCAGGTCGTCGCCGCGACCACGGCCGACGAGATGCTCGCCGCCCGCCGGAAAGCCGTAACGGCGGCACTGGCCGGTGCCGCCACCGAGCAGCGGATCGCGGACTATCTGGATCCGTGGACCGATGCGCGGGTTCGCCGCTCCTGGATGGCCATGGCGGGCGCGGCCGACAGCCGCTACACCCTCGACGCCGTGCCCGCGCTGCGGCGGAACACCACACCCAAGCTGCTGGTCTGGGGCGAGGACGACGGCTTCCAGAAGGTCGGGTACGCCGAGCGGTTCGCCTCGGAGATCCTGCACACCACACTCGTACGCGTCCCGGACGCGGGGCACATCCCCACGGAGAACGCGCCCGGCCGGATCGCCCGCGCACTGGCTGACTTCTTCACGGCGTAGCGGCCGAGCGGGCGGTACCCGGGCTGTCGCCGCCTTTTCGGTCACATCGCCGCCGACGAGTGGGCACGGCGGCGCGAGCGCGGCGTTCGGAAGGCCGCAGCCGCACAGGACACTGCGTTCACCGCGTGCACGCCACCACCAGCGCGGTGACCTGCACGGCAGGGCACAGCAGAGGTGTTTCGCGGGATGCGGCGGAATCCGGCGCCGCGTCCCGGCACCAGCGTGGGGCGCGATCCGAGTGAAGAGTGAAGAGGAGGGCGCGTGCGATTCGCGCTGGACGCTCTGTTCGCCGATGTGCCCGCGGAGCAGGTCGACGAAGCCCGTGACTTCTACCGGTCGAGGGCGGCAGGCCGCGGACCGGGCACACTGGCGGAACTCCAGGAGGCACGAGCACGGCGGTCCGCTCCGGCCGCCGCCGATCCGCCTGCCGTCGAAGAGACGGCCGAAGGCGCGGAAGCACGCGTGCCGGTCAGGGTCTTCACACCGGCCGGCGGCCGGCCGCGGGGCGTCTACCTGGACATCCACGGCGGCGGCTTCTACATGGACTCCGCGGCGCGAGGGGACGGACGCAACCGCGAGATCGCAGACACCCTGCACCTCGCCGTCGTCAGCGTCGACTACCGGCTGGCGCCCGAGCACCCCTGGCCGGCGGCCACCGACGACTGTGAAGCAGCGGCGCTCTGGCTCGTGGCAGAAGCAGGTGCACGCTTCGGAACGTCCCGGCTCGCGATCGGCGGAAGCTCCGCGGGAGCCACACTCGCCCTGGCGACCCTGCTCCGGCTGCGGGACAGGGGTGCCGTCGGCCGCTTCACCGGCGCCGCACTCCAATTCGGCACCTACGACCTGAGCGCACGCACCCCGGCCGGCCGCCGCATCGCGGACGAATACTTCATCCAGGCGTACGCCGGTCATGTGGACGACCGCGCCCTTCCCGACCTCTCCCCCGTCTACGGCGACCTCGGCGGGCTTCCCCCGGTGCTGCTGGTCGTCGGAAGCGCGGACGTACTGCTGGAGGACAACCTGGCGCTGGCCGGCCGGTTGTCGGCGGCCGGCAACGACGTCGAGCTGCGGGTCTATCCCGAGGCGCCCCACGGCTTCACGGGCCACCCCACGGCCATGGCCAGGACGGCGCTCAGCGGCGTCGACTCCTGGCTGCGCGACCGGATCACGCGATCGTAGGGACCTGGGGAGCGGCGCCCCGAAGCTGCGTACGGGCGGATGCGGTGCCGCGGCACGACGCTCCCGGCGTGCCGGGGCGTGCGTGGCCTGATCTCTGCGGTCGGGCGCCCGGTCCGCGGTTTTCTTGTTGCTCCGTGAACTTCCCGTCCCGCTGTGTCGTTGACTGGGGTTGCGGGGGGTGAGGAGTGTGCCACGGTGAGACATGAGCGTGCGCAAGATCCCTGGCGGCTGTTGCTGGTCGAGGACGACCGGGAGCTGTCCGCGATGCTCTCCGGCGTGCTGCATGAGGAGGGGTATGCGGTCGACGTCGCGGCCGACGGTCACCGGGGGCTGCATTTCGGCCTCTCCCGGCATTACGACGTCCTCGTCGTCGACCGGCGCCTGCCGGTGCTGGACGGCCTCGACCTGCTCGGCCGGCTGCGGTCCCGCGCGGTCCGCACGCCGGTGCTGCTGCTGACCGGGATGGGGACCGTGCCCGACCGGGTCGACGGGCTGGACGCCGGCGCCGACGACTATCTGGTGAAGCCGTTCGACCTCGGCGAACTCAGCGCCCGATTACGGGCCTTGTGCCGCCGGGCGCTCGACGGCACCGATGTGCTCAGGATCGGCTCGGGCCGGCTGTACGTCGGCCAGCGCGAGGTGTGGCTGGCCGGCGGCGAGCGGATCCCCCTGGCCGCACGGGAGTTCGAGCTGCTGTGGGCGCTCGCCTCGCGCCCGGACACCGTGCACACGCGCGGCGAGCTGCGACGGATGGTGTTCCCGGAGGCCTCCGCCTCGTCCATCGTCGACACCTACGTCTACTATCTGCGCCGCAAGCTCGGCCGGAAGGCCGTGCGCACGGTCCGCGGGCTCGGCTACCGGCTGGGGGCCCTGTGAGGACGGCGGCGCACGCGGAGTGGGCGGCGGTGCGCCGGGCCCGGCTGCGGATCGCCGTGATCACCGGAGGGATCATCACCCTGCTGATCGCGGTCGTCGGCGGGGTCGCGCACACGGTGATGGTGCACGCGCAGGACGAGCAGGTGTGGCGGGAGCTGCGCTACGGCGCGGCGTCGGGCGACCTGTCGAGCCCGCCGGTGTGCACCTGGCTGTTCGCGCCCGGTGTGGCGCCGCTGGCGAACGCCCCGGCGGGGTTCCCCGTGCGGGCCGACGTGGACCGGGCGCGCCGCACCCAGGAGCCCGTGGAGCGCACCGTACGGCGTGACGGGACGCTGTATCTGGTGCGTACGGAGGTCAGGGGGGACGGGGTCCCCGTGCAGGCGGTGTTCGACATGCGGTTCCAGCTGGCCGACCGGGACCACCTGTGGTTCGCGCTGGGTGTCGCCGAGCTGGTGGGCCTGCTCGCCGCGGCCGTGACCGGGGTGGTGCTCGGCCGCCGGGCGGTGGCGCCGCTGGCCGAGGCGCTCGCCCGGCAGCGGCGGTTCGTCACCGACGCCAGTCACGAGCTGCGCACCCCGCTCACCCAGGTGTACACCCGGGCCCAGGTGCTGGCGCGGCAGGCGGACGCCGAGGATCTGCCGGACGCGCACCGGGACGGGCTGTCCCGGCTGGTCGGTTCGGTCGGCCGGCTCGGTGACGTGCTGGACGACCTGCTGCTGTCCGCCAGCCTCGCCGCGGGCCCGGCACGGCGGGCCGAGCACCGGCCGGTCGATCTGGTGGCGCTGGCCCGGTCCGTGGTCGCCGAGGAGTCCGAGCGGATACGGGACCGCCGCCTCGCCGTCGCCGTGGAGAGCCCGCCGCATCCGCTGTTCGTCGACGGTGTCGAAACCGCGCTGCGCCGCGCCGTCGGCGAGCTGCTGTCCAACGCGATCAGCCACACCCCGGGGGGCGGGCGGATCGATGTGGCCCTGTCGCGCTCCTGCGGCACGGTGGTGCTGACCGTCTCGGACACCGGGTGCGGTTTTGAAGCCGCGGAGGCGGAGCGGCTGTTCCAGCGTTTCCACCACGGTGACGGCGGCGGCCGGTACGGGCTGGGGCTGGCGCTGCTGCGGGAGGTCGTCACGCGCCACGGCGGGACGGTGGCCGCCAGCGGCCGTCCGGGGCTCGGCGCCCGGTTCACCCTGACGTTCCCGGAGCGCGGTCCCGCCCCCACAGCGGTGCGTCCGGTCACGGCCCGCCGCGTGTGGCGAGCAGCCGTGCCGCGGCGCGGACATCCGCGTCCAGTGGGCGGTCCGGGTCGACCGGGGGGATCGCGTGGCTGAGGGCGTCGAGCAGTCCGGCGCAGCCGGGCGCGGTGGGGCGGCGGGCGCCGACATGGACGGCCTGGCGCAGCCCGAGGGCCAGTGACCCGCAGAGCAGGCCGAGCAGCTCCGCCATGTCGTAGGAGCGCAGGGCCGCCTGGGTGCCGAACGGGACGACGTCCTGGTTGTGGAGGTTGGTCGGCAGGCTCTGCATGCCGGCCGGTGCCGCGGCGCGGCGGATCTCCGCGACGAACGCGGTGGTGGCCAGCTGCACGCCCTGGAGGCCGTGCTGGATGCCGGGTGTGGTGGCGAGCATCGGGGGCAGTCCCCCGTTGCGGGCGGGGTCCGTCAGCAGGTCGAGCTGGCGTTCGGCGAGGTTGCCCAGTTGGGCGGTGACGGACGCGAGCAGGTCGGCCGCGAACGCGGCGGGCTGCCCGAAGAAGTTGCCGCCGTGCACCACCCTGCCCGGCGCCGCGGCCCCGTCCGCGGTGTCCTTCGCCGGCCCCTCCCCTGCGCCGCCCCCGTCGCCTCGGCCGCCGCCGTCACCCGGACCGCCGCCGTCACCGCCGTCGCCGCCGGGGAAGAACAGCGGGTTGTCGCTGACGCCGCCGAGATCCGCGGCGACCACGCCGTCGACGTAGCGCAGTGCGTCCTCGGCCGCGCCGAGCAGCTGCGGGGCGCAGCGGATGCTGTAGGGCTCCTGGAGCGGCCGGGTGCCGGACGGCGCGGTGCCGGTGAGCGTCCGCCGCATGCGCGCGCCCACCTCGATCGCGCCGGGGTGGTTGTGGGCGCGCAGCAGGTCCTCGTCGAGGAATCCGGGGTCGCAGCCGAGGAGGTCGGCCAGCAGACAGGTGAGTTCCGTGAGCGCGCGGTGGGACGCGCGTACGGAGTCGCGGGCCAGGGCCGTGGCCGCGGTGGTGACGGAGGTGCCGTTGACGAGGGCGAGCGCGTCGCGGCCGTCCAGGGCGAGCGGGCGCAGGCCGGCGGCGGTCAGTGCCTCGGCGGCGGGCATGCGGCGGCCCGCGACGTACGCGTGTCCCCGGCCGCGGAGCGCCTGGGTGGCGTAGGCGAGCGGGATCAGGTCGCCGCTGGCCCCGACGGAGCCGTAGCGGGGGACGGCGGGTGAGAAGGTCGTCGCGAACATCGCGGCGAGCCGGTCGACGACCTCGGCGGACACCCCGGACAGTCCCTGGGCGAGGGACCAGGTGCGCAGCAGCAGGGCGGCGCGGCTGATCTCGGGCGGCAGGTCCGGTCCCTGGCCGGCGCCGAGGTGGGCCAGGGTGTTGTCGCACTGGTCGGCGGGGTCGGGGCGGCCGGCGTACCCGGCGAGGGCGCCGAAGCCGGTGGTGGCGCCGTAGATCCGGGGGGCCTCGCCGCCGGTGCCCTGCCGCAGGTCGCGGAAGAGGCGGCGGCCGTGGTCCAGGCGTGCGCGGGCCCGGTGGTCGACGGTGACGGTGAGCGGGGCCGCCGCGCGGCGCAGGGCGGCGGAGTCCAGGGGGCCGGTGAGGGAGACGGTGTCCGTGGTCGTCAGCACGCCTGGAAACGTAGGCGGGGAATCTCAGAGCGCTCTGAAATCCGGTGGATAGCTTCCCGGCCATGGCTCACGACTATCTGATCATCGGAGCGGGGCCCGCGGGGCTGCAGCTCGCCGCCCTTCTGGAGCGTGACGGTGCGGACTACGTCGTCCTGGAGCGCGGCAGCGGTCCGGGCGCGTTCTTCACCCGCTTCCCCCGCCACCGCCAACTGATCTCGACCAACAAGGTGCACACCGGGTACGAGGATCCGGAGCTGCGGCTGCGGATGGACTGGAACTCCCTGCTGAGCGACGATCCGGAACTGCTGTTCACCCGCTACAGCCGGCGCTACTTCCCGCCGGCCGACGACATGGTGCGCTATCTCGCGGACTTCGCCGCCCGGACCGGGGCGCGCGTCCGGTACGACACCGCGGTGGAGAAGGTCTCCCGCGACGCCGGGGGCTTCACCGTCACCGGCCGCGGCGGACAGGAGTGGCGGGCGCGGCGGGTGATCGTCGCCACCGGCGTGCCGCTGCCGCACCTGCCGTCCGTCCCCGGCATCGAACTGGCCGAACGCTACGACACGTTCGATCCCGCTCCGGAGTCCTTCACCGGTCAGCGGGTGCTCATCATCGGGCGGGGCAACTCCGCCTTCGAGACGGCCGACTCGCTGATGGAAACGGCGGCGGTCATCCATGTCGTCGGCTCCGGGTCGCTGCGGCTGGCCTGGCAGTCGCACTACGTCGGCCACCTGCGGGCGGTGAACAACAACTTCCTGGACAGCTACCAGCTGAAGTCGCAGAACGCGCTCCTCGACGGCCGGGTGCTCGCCGTCCGGCGCGAGCCGGACGGCTATCACGTGCCGGTCGCCTTCGAGCGGGTCGACGAAGTGGTGAAGGACCTCCGCTACGACCGGGTGATCGTCGCGACCGGTTTCCGCTTCGACCCCTCGATCTTCGACGGCACCTGTGTGCCGGACCGGATCGTCGACGGCCGTTTCCCGGCCGTGACGGCCGCCGACGAATCGGTCAACGTGCCCGGCCTGTACTTCGCCGGGACGCTGACGCAGGGCCGTGACTTCCGCAAGGCCACGACCGGCTTCATCCACGGGTTCCGCTACTCGGTCCGCGCCCTGTACCGCGTGCTGCGGCAGCGCCACGACGGAGTGCCGTGGCCGGTGACGGAACTGGGGGACGCCACGGAGCGGGCCGTCGACGCGGTGATCACCCGCGTCAACCGGTCCTCCGCGCTGTGGCAGCAGTTCGGCGTCCTCGGCGACCTGCTGCTGCTCGCCCCGGACGGGTCGATGGCCTACGCCGAGGAGGTGCCGGTCGGCCATGTTCCCGAAGCGGTGGACGCCGGGGACTTCGGCCCGGTCGACGCCCACGCGGTGATCACCCTGGAGTACGGGGCGGACCACGACCGGGTGGATCCCTTCGACGTCTCCGCGGGCCGCAAGTCCCAGCAGGACGTGGCCGGCCTGGACGGCCGCTATCTGCATCCGGTCGTCCGCTGGTACCGGCACGGCGCGTTCACCGCCGAGCACCACCTCACGGAGAACCTGGAGAACGAGTGGGACAGCGAGGAGTTCCACCGCGCCCCGCTGGCCGCTTTCCTCGACGCGCAGCGGAGCCCGGCCGGCGACGTCGGCGCCCCGGTGGCACCGTGACGCTCCCCGGGCCCGCGCTCCGCGGGACTGCCCTCCCCGGGACTGCCCTGCGCGCACTGCACGAGACGGCGCGCAAGACGCTCGATCCGGTCCGCTACGACTACGTGGCGGGCGGCGCGGGCGAGGAACGCGTCCTCGCCGACAACGAGCGGGCGTTCGACCGGTACGCGCTGCTGCCCAGGGTGCTGCGCGGCAGCGGGACACGCGACACCTCCGCCGCACTGCCGGGCGCCCCGCGGACGGCACCGGTTCTCGTCGCACCGACCGCCTTCCACCGGCTGGTGCACCGGGACGGCGAGCGGGCCACGGCGCGTGCCGCCGCGGCCGAGGGCGCCGTCCTGGTGACGGGCACGGCCGCGACCACCGCGGTGCGCGACGTGGTCGCGGCGGCCCGGGAAGCGGCCCCCGACCCGGCGGTGTGGTTCCAGCTGTATCCGCACCCCCGCCGGGAGGTCACCGCCGCACTGGTCCGGCGCGCCGAGGACGCGGGCTGCACGGCCCTGGTGGTCACCGTCGACTCGCCGGTGTTCGGCCGGCACACCAGGGACCTGCGCAACGGCTTCACCGACCTGCCGCCCGGATACGCCGCGGAGAACATGCGCGGGCTGCCCGGCACCGGGCCGGACGCGCTCACCGACATCCCCATGTCCCCGGCGGCCCGCTGGCCCGACCTCACCGAGACCCTGCGCGGCACCTCGCTCCCCGTACTGCTCAAGGGAGTCCTGCACCCGGACGACGCCCGGCTGGCCGTCGAGCACGGCGCCGCCGGGGTGATCGTCTCCAACCACGGGGGCCGCCAGTGCGACGCGGTCCCCGCGGCCCTCGACTGCCTGCCCGCGGTCGCCGGTGCGGTCGCGGGCCGGGTGCCGGTCCTGCTCGACGGCGGGGTGCGCCGGGGCAGCGACGTCGCCGTGGCGCTCGCCCTGGGCGCGGCCGCCGCCGGTGTGGGACGCCCGGTGGTGTGGGGCCTGGCCGCCGAGGGGGAGACCGGGGTGCGGCGGGTCCTGGCGGCGTTGCGCGAGGAGTACGACCACACGCTCGCCCTCTGCGGCGGGCGCCGGAACGCCGATCTGACGGCCGACATGGTCGTCCGGAAGGGTGGGACGTGGTGAAAAGCCGGCCGGAGACGGCCACCTGGTGGCTGCCGCGCGGCGTGGTGGCGCTGCGCGTGCGCATCTTCGAGAAGGTCAACGGCGACCGGGCGGTGACCCTGCCGAGCGCCGAACACGGACCGGAGGTGTTCGAGCGGGTCTACGCCCACCCGGCCGCGAACGGCCGCAGCGAGGGCGCGGGCCTGTCCGACCTGTTCTGGTACTGGCTGGCGCCGGGCCCGGAGGTGCACCAGGAGCACCTGGAGCCCGGCGAGCGCTACGAGGACGTGGCCGCGGCGACCCGCCGCATCGTCGCGGGCAGCTCGGCCGGCCTCACGGCGGCGGCCGTTCGCGCCGTCGCCGGTGTGCTCGACACGCTGCCGGACTCCCGGATCAGCCTGGTACGGCTGCGGGACCTGGTGATGCCGGCGTGGGCGGCGTTCGCGTACGAGCTGGTCTTCCGGGAGCCGTGTCCGCCGCACGCCAGGGACCTGATCACGGCGCACGCCGACGACGTGATCACCGCCCTGAAGTGCACCGGGTTGCGGCACCCGCGGCGGCGGGCCCGGCTGACGGCCTATCTGCACGAGCGGGTCGCGGCCGGCGACGTACCGCACCGGCTGCCTGAGTCCCTGTCGCTGCCGGAGCAGGTGCACTACCTGCAGGGCACCTTCTTCAACACCGCGGTCGTACAGCTGTCCGAGGCGACCGCGCACGTCCTGCTCGCCCTCGCCCGCCACCCGGAAGTGCAGCACCGCCTGGCGTCGGCCCCCGAGGACGACCGGTACCTCAACCGGGTGCTCGACGAGACCATGCGGCTGTACCCGCTGTTCGGCATCGCCCACCGCATCACCACCGGCGCGATCCCGCTCGGCGACGGCGGCAGCGACGGCGAGGGCGACGCGACCGTGCTGCCGGCAGGCTCCGTGGTGTGCTTCAGCTACCCCGGCTACCACGCCACCGGGTACGAACGGCCCGAGGTGTTCGACCCCGACCGCTGGGCCGCGCCGGCCGCCAAGGACGCCCACCACATCCCGTACGGCGTGGCGGCGAACCGGCCCTGCCCGGCCTGGCGGCTGTCGCCGATCGCGCTGCGCGCCGCGGTCCGCGAGGTACTGGGCCGGTTCCGGCTGGACTCCACGGCCTCGCACACCCGCTCCAGTCCGCACCGGGCGCCGTGCCTGCTGATCCCGCGCGGCCTGCCCCCCGCGCCGCGCCGCCTGCGCGCGCTGCGGAGGTTCGTCCGGCTGCGGGACGGGGTGGAGGACGTCACCCGGGGCGTGCGCCAGCTGGTGCTCGGCACGGTCATGGTGCTGCACGCCCGCCGGCTGCGTCCGGCGGCACGCCACTTCGAGGACCAGCGGGCCGGGCGCTGCCCGGTCCCCCACCCGGAAAGAGGAAACGGATGACACCCACGGAGCCCGGCCCCGCGTTGTTCCCCGGGGCCGTGGTGGTCCCGGTGGTCCGCCGGGGTGTGAACGGGCGGCCGCGACCGGACGGGCGGCCGCCCGTCGTCGGCGAGCTGCCCGCGGGCGCGGCGCCGGACCTGTCGGTGGCGGGCCCGTCGGTGGCGGGCCTGTCGGTGGCGGACCCGTCGGTGGCGGACCCGTCGGTGGCGGACCCATCGGTGGCGGACCCGTCGGCGGTGGGGACTTGACCGTTCCCGCGCGGCCGGCCGCGCTGATACCCCGGCCCCTGATGTTCTGGACCGGTGTCGCCCTGACCTGCGCCGGCGTCGCCCAGCACCTGTGGATGTTCGTCGAGTCGGCGTCCATGGGCTTCCACATGGCCATGATGGGCACGTCCGGGGTGATGTGGGCCGCCATGGCCGCCATCGTCGTGGGCGTCGTGATCTCCGGGTTCGCGGTCGTGCAGCCTCCCGGGGCGGGTCCCGCGGCCGCTCCCGCTCCGGCAGCCCGGACGGCCACGGCGCACCGGCACCGCCTCATCGCCATTCTGAGCTTCGCGCTGATGGTCGACCAGATGAAGCCCGCCACTCTGGCGTTCATCCAGCCCGGCATGCGCACCGAGTTCCATCTCGGCGCCGCCGAGGTCGCGTGGCTGCCCACGGTGGCACTGAGCGGCACGGTCGTGGGCTCACTGGTCGGGGGCCGCGCCGCGGACCACATCGGCCGCAGGGCCACGATCCTCATCGCGTCCCTGCTCTTCCTCGGTACGACCGTGTGCGGAGCCATGCCCACTTTCGGCGGCATCCTCGTGATGTGCGCCCTGATGGGAATGGCCGCCGGAGGCATGCTGCCCGTCGTCTACGCCCTGATGACCGAGAGCCTGCCGCCCGGCCGGCGCGCCGCCATCATGGTGCTCCAGGCCGGCCTGACCACCACGGGCGGCTACATGGCGGCCGCCGGACTGGCCGCGGTGCTCGTCCCGCTGACCGGGTGGCGCGTCCTGTGGTTCGCCCAGCTTCCGCTGGTCCTGGTCCTGATCGCGCTGAACCGCTGGATCCCGGAATCGGCCGCCTTCACGGCCCTGCGCTCACAAGCCGGGCGCGTCCCCGCCGCCACCCTGTTCCAACGCCCCCAGGCGGCCAAGACGCTGGTCGTCAGCGGCTACGCACTGGCGTGGGGCCTCGTCTACTGGGGCTTCATCACCTTCCTGCCCAGCCAGCTGGAGTCCTCCGGCCGGGGCGGCATGTCCGCCGCCACCCTGCTGTTCGTCTCGTCCCTGTTGTCCATCCCCACCTGCGTGGTGGCCGCCTGGCTCTACATGCGCTGGTCGGCGCGGGGCACCATGGTCCTCTACGCGGGCCTCACCGTCGCGGCGCTGCTCGCTCTGGCCGCCGTCGGGACGGACGGCAGCCGGCCCGTGCTCCTGACCGCCGTGATGCTGCTGTTCGCCGGCACGGCCGGGGTGATCGCACTCATCGGCCCCTACACGGCCGAGATCTACCCCCTGGCCATCCGGGGGACCGCCGGCGGCTGGGCCGCGGCGGTCGGCAAATCCGGCGGGGCCTTCGGGCCGCCCCTCATCGCACTGGTCCTCTCCGCGCCGGGAGGCATGCGCACCGCCGCGGTGTTCGTCGCGCTCCCCATGGCCGTCGCGGGGGTCGCCGTCGCCGTCCGGGGCAGCAACCCGCGGGCCGCTGCCGGGCATCCCGGAAACACCGCCCGGCTGAACGCCGAACTCGACGATCTGGTGCGCGGCGAAGCCGTTCCCGCCGAGAAGACCACCACGGCAACGCCCGCACCGGGCACGGAGGACACGGCATGAGCGGCGGCGTCAACGGCGCGTCACTCGCCACCGGTTCCGCGGCCGGGTCGGACACGGTCGCGCTGCCCGTCGCGGCCGACAGCCACTGAAGGGACCGGTGCCACCCCGCGGGCCCGGGATGGCACCGGTCCCCCGGCGCGCGATCCGCTAGCCGCCTGCGGCGAGGCGCCGTTTGTCGGGCTTCCCGGCGGGGGTCAGCGGCACCTCGTCGAGCAGCGTGAGGCGGGTCGGGGCGCAGGCCTCCCCCAGTTCCGCCGCCGCCAGGGCCCGCAGCTCGGCGAGTTCCGGGGTGTGCCCCTCCGTGGGCACCACGAACGCGTGGACGGCCTCGCCCGTGCTGTCGTCGGGGACGGCGACGACATACGCCTCGGCCACCGACGGATGGCCGGCGAGCAGCCGCTCGACGGGGCCCGTGTAGTGCACGTTGGCGTTCACGATGACGACGTCACGGGTCCGGCCGGTGAGCCACAGCCGTCCCGAGCCGTCGAGGCGGCCGAGATCGCGGGTGCGCACCCAGCCGTCGGTGAACACCTCGGCGGTGAGCTGCGGTTCCCGCCAGTAGCCGCAGCTCTGCGCCGGGGTCCGGACGAACAGCTCGCCGTCCGTGCCGGGCGGCACCGGACGGCCGGAGGCGTCCCGGACCTCCAGTTCGACGGGCGGCACCCCGAGGGAACCGGGCGGGTCCTCCGGGGTGGCCATGGAGATCATGCCGGTCTCGGTCTGTCCGTAGCCGTGGAAGACGACCGGGCCGAGCACTTCGGCGGCCTCCCGGAAGCGCCCCGGCTCCAGCGGCGACCCGGAGACCATGAGCGCGCGCAGACCGCCGAGGTCCGCGGGCGACTCGCGCACGCTCGCCACCAGCTTCACCAGCCGGGCCACCGGCATGACGCACGCGGTCGCCCGGTGCCGCACGAGGGCGTCGGGGAAGACCGGCGGGTCCGCCGTGACGAGGGTGCCGCCGGCGGCGAGGGCCAGCAGCCCGTACTCCATCATCACCTGGCTGGCCAGCGTGCCGGACACCAGGAAGCGGTCCAGGCGTCCGGCGAGTTCGCGGACGGCGGGCGGCCAGGCGTCCGGCCGGTGCGCCCAGCCCGCGGTCATCGCCGCGTAGGTCTGGGCGCATGCCTTGGGGACTCCGGTGCTGCCACTGGTGTGGATGAGGCGGGCGACGTCCTCCGGGCGGGCGGTGACGCGCGGCCGGGTGCCGTCGTCCGGCGCCGACAGCAGGTCGTCCAGCGCGAGGACACGCCCGGCCCGGCGGCCCCCCGTACCGCCGGGCGGGGCGGTGGAAATGGCACCGGGCCTGTCGGTGACCGTGATCCGGACGTCCCGCAGCAGGTGGTCCCGCTGGCGTTCGGTCAGCCCCGGCCGCACGCCGACGACGCGGGCCCCGGTGACATGGGCGGCGACGACGGCGGCGAACGCCTCCGGGCCGGCCCCCAGCAGCAGGGCGACGCCGTCGCCGGGTCCGGCGCCGTGCTGCCGCAGGCCGTTCGCCGCGCGCCGCACCGTGCCGAGCAGTCCGGCTCCCGTGACGGTCCGGCCGGCGTGCTCGAACACCGGGCGGCCGCCGGCCGCTTCGAGGATGTCCAGCACGCCGCCGGGAAACTGCTCAGCCAAGGCACTCCTTCACGAACGCGGTGAGCGGCTGCCGGTGGACCCCGGGGATGTCCCAGTCGTTCTCCAGGTTCTCCGCCAGATGGTGGGTGCCGGCGAGCACACCGTCCCGGTAGTGGCGGACGACGGGATGGAGATACGTGGCGTCCATGGCGTGGTCGACGTCGTTCTCGACGACGCGCGGCACGCTGACGTCGAACGGGTCGGCGTGGTCGTGCCCGGGTCCGTACTCCAGATCGGTGACGAACCGGTGCGGGCAGGGCCCGAGGCCGCCGTCGGTGACGTAGTCGAGCGGCACCTCCTCCTGGTACAGGGCCCGGTGGCCGTCTACGCCGACCACGTCGCCGAGGAACCCGAAACCCTGCCAGAGGCCCGAGGAGCGGTTGACCCGCTCGATGACGGCGTCGGCGATCGACCCGGGATCGGCGGTGAGCTGCCGGGCGGGCCAGGGCGTGCCGTCGTGGCGGGAGCCGAGGATGCGGTGCAGGGCGCGCGCTCCGTAGCGGTAGCCGTGGATGAAACCGTTGGTGGACTTCTTGAAGTCCCGCTGCTGCGTCAGCGTGCCGGCGAAGTAGAGGCCCGGTACGTTGACCGACTCGAAGGCGGAGGTCTGCTCGGGGAACCGGTCGTCGATGACGAGCGCGGGGCGGCAGGTCTCGTCGAAGACGGACGCGTCGAAGCGGAAGCCGGCGCACAGGATGACGCGGTCGTAGCGCAGTTCGCGGAGCCGCTCCGTGGTCCGGGCGTAGCGGAACATCACCCGGAAGCCGCCGCCCTCCCCGGCCTTCTCCACGCTCTCCACGGTGCCGTCGAGAACGGCGTTCTGCGACTTGAGCTGGTAGCTGTCGAGGAAGTTGTTGTTGACGGCGCGCAGATGCCCGACGAAGTGGGTCTGCCAGGCGAATTTCACCGAGTGCGGGCCGGCGACGTGGATGACCGCGGCCTTCTCCATGAGGGCGTCGGCGGTCTCGAACGCGGAGTTCCCCTTGCCGATGACCAGCACCCGCTGGTCGGTGAAGGACGCCGGGTCGGTGTCGAAGGTGTCGTACCGCTCGGCGAGTTCGATGCCGGGGATCGGCGGCTCGTTGAGCCGGGAGACGCCGGTCGCCACGATCAGCCGCCGGGCGCGCCACGTGCGTCCGGCGGCGTCGAGGACGGTGAAGGCGTCGTCCTCGCGGGAGATGCGGACGGCCTCCGTGTCGTACTCGGCGCGGACACCGGTGCGCTCCGCGAACTCGGCCAGATAGCGCACCAGGTCGTCGGCCTGCGGGAAGTAGCGTTCGGTGCGGCGGGTGAAGGTCAGCTCCGGTACGTCGCTGAGCAGGGAGTTCCAGTCCATCCGGAGGTTGAGTTCCGGATCGGTGCAACCGGTGTGCACCTTGTTGATCGATATCAGCTGCCGATGCCGGGGAAAGCGGGTGAAGAACGTCCCCGGTCCGCTCCCCCGTTCCAGGACGACGTAGTCGCGCCCGTCGCGCTCCAGCAGAGCGGCAAGTTGTAGTCCGGCCGGTCCGGCCCCGATGACGATGTAGTCACGCACCATGGGCCGGACGCTAGCGGCGCAAACTCAGAGGGCTCTGAGATTGCCGGCCGGGCTCACTCCGGTCGGGCGGGGACGGTTGGGGCGGCGGCTTCGGCGAACTCGGCGTCGTCGCACGCCCCCTTGCCGTCCGCGCCGCCGAGCCGGGGCGGGGCGGGGCGGGCCCGGCGACCGCCCCGGCACCGGGCTCCTCCTGGCCCGGACCGATCCCCCCGGACTCCTCCTGGCCCGGACCGGCCCCGGCCCGGAACCGGCCCGGGGCTTCCCGCCCGGCCCCGCGGGCTACAGTTGCGCCGTGAGTATGAAAGGCGCCGCTTTCGTCCGCGCACGTCAGCCCGCGCAGAAGCAGCAGCGGTACCGCGCCATCCTGGACGCCGCCCGTGAGCTGGCCGAGCGGGACGGGGTCGGCGAGGTGTCCCTGGGGGACATCGCCGGCCGGGTCGGCATGCACAAGTCGGCGCTGCTGAAGTACTTCGGCACCCGCGAGGAGATCTTCCTGCGGCTGGCCGAGGAGGAGTGGCAGGTCTGGGCCCCCCGGGTGGTGGAGCGGCTGGACGCGCTGCGGGAGCCGGACGGCGCCGGGCGGCTCGGCGAGGACCTGGTGGCGGAGACGGTCGTGGACTCGATCGCCGAGCGGCCCCTGCTGTGCCAGCTGCTGGCCTACGCGCCCCTCATCCTGGAGCGCAACGTCTCGCTCGACGCCGCGCGCAGCTTCAAGAAGGCCACCTGGCGGGCGATCGACGACGTGGCCGACGCTCTGCACCGGGTGCTGCGGACGGTGAGCCGGGACGACTGCGCCGAACTGCTGACGGCGGGCGGCATCGCGGCGGCCGGGCTGTGGCAGGCGGCCCACCCGCCGCCCGTGCTCGTGCGGCTCTACGGCGAACGGCCCCTGCCCGGCCGGGCCGACCGTTTCTGTGCCGTCGATTTCAGCGCGGCCCTGCGCCGGTTCCTCCAGGTGCATCTCACCGGGCTGCGGCACCGTCACGGTGCGCCGGAGTCCGGCGGGGACCCGCTCGGCTGACGAGCCGTCCGGCTCGCTCCCCGTCCTCCCGGGCAAGAACACGAAACCATAGGGCAACACCGTTCTCTTTTTATGAGAACGGTGTTCTCCTATCTCCGTGGGCGAATCCACACCCCCCAGATCGGAGACCTCGTGGCCGTCATTGACCTGCACGTGAACGGGACACCGCACCGGGTCGGGCTCGATCCGCGGACGAGCCTGCTCGACGCGCTGCGCGAACAACTCGGCCTGACCGGCACCAAGAAGGGCTGCAACCAAGGCGCCTGCGGGGCGTGCACCGTACTCGCCGACGGCGAGCGCATCGTGGCCTGTCTGGCGCTGGCCGTGCAGTACGACGGCCGCCGGATCACCACCATCGAGGGCATCGGCACACCGGAGGAACCGCACCCGCTCCAGCGGGCGTTCGTGCGCTTCGACGGATTCCAGTGCGGCTACTGCACCTCCGGGCAGATCTGCTCCGCGCTCGGCATGCTGGCCGAACACCGCGCGGGCGCACCGAGCGCGGCCACCCCGCGCCACGCGGCCGCCGGCCCGCGGATCGCACTGTCCGACCCCGAGATCAAGGAGCGGATGAGCGGCAACCTCTGCCGCTGCGGCGCCTACGAGGGCATCGCCGACGCGATCCGGGACGCCGCCGCGGCCACCGGGACGGCCGGGGCCGCGGACGCGTCCGAGGCGGTGCTGTGATGCGGCCGTTCACCTATGTGCGCCCGCCCGACGTCGACGCGAGCCTGCGCGCGATCGCGGAGCGGCCCGGTGCCCGGTTCCTCGGCGGCGGCACCAACCTCGTGGACCTGATGCGCCAGGACGTCGAGCGCCCCGCGGCGCTCATCGACATCTTCGGGCTCCCCCTGGACACCGTCGAGGAACTGCCCGGAGGCGGCCTGCGGATCGGCGCGCTCGTCCGCAACAGCCGCCTCGCGGTGCACCCGCTGGTCCGCGAACGGTGGCCGGTGCTGTCGCAGGCACTGCTCGCGGGCGCGTCCGGGCAGGTCCGCAACATGGCCACGGTCGGCGGCAACCTGCTGCAGCGCACCCGCTGCCTGTACTTCACCGACCACACCGCCGGGTGCAACAAGCGGGAGCCGGGCACCGGCTGCGACGCGATCGGCGGATTCCACCGCAACGCCGCGGTACTCGGCGCCGGTGAGCACTGTGTCGCGACACACCCCTCCGACATGGCCGTCGCGCTCGTCGCGCTGGACGCCGTCGCCGACGTACGGAGCGTGCGCGGCAGCCGCCGGATCCCGCTCGCCGAGCTGCACCGGCTGCCCGGCGAGACCCCGCAGCGGGACACGGTGCTGGCGGCGGACGAGCTGATCACCGCGGTGGAGCTGCCGCCGTCCGCGGTCGCCGCCGCCTCCGCGTACCGCAAGGTGCGGGACCGGGCCTCCTTCGCGTTCGCGCTGGTCTCGGTCGCCGCGGCGATCGAGGTCACCGACGGGGTCGTCAGCGGCGTCCGGATCGCGCTCGGCGGTGTCGCACCGAAGCCGTGGCGGGCCCGGGAGGCGGAACGGGTGCTGACCGGCGCGCCCGCCGGTGAGGAGTCCTTCCGCGCGGCGGCCGCCGCCGAACTCGCGCCCGCCGTGGGCCTTCCGCAGAACACGTTCAAGATCGAGCTGGCGCGGCGCGCGGTCGTCGCGGCCCTGCGCGGGCTCACCGAGGGGAGTACGGCATGACACAGGCTCCGGAGACGAGGCGCCCCCGGCAGCGGCCGGCGGACGACGGGACGCAGACCGGCGCGGGGCCCGCCGTCGGCCGCCCGGTGGACCGGGTCGACGGCGCCGCCAAGACCTCCGGCGCCGTCCGCTACGCCGCCGAGCACCCGCACCCGCGGCTCGCCCACGGGACACTGGTCCACGCGACGATCGCCCGCGGCCGCATCACGGCCGTCGACACCGGCGCCGCCGAGGCCGCCGACGGGGTGATCGCCGTCCTCACCCACCTCAACGCCCCGCGGATGACGCCGCCCCGCCCGGTGAGCATGCTGGACCTCAGCACCCTGGTGCCCGGCACGTCCGTGAACTACCTGGGCACCGACGAGGTCGCGTGGAACGGCCAGCCCGTCGCCGTCGTCATCGCCGAGACCCTCGAGGCCGCGCAGGCCGCCGCTCGGCTCGTCGAGTTCCGTTACCGGGAAACCCCGGCCGTGACGGATTTCGCCGCCGCGCAGGACAGCGCCGAACCGCTGCCGAAGTCCTTCATCGCCCCCGGCGACGCCCGCAAGGGCGACGCGGAGGGCGCGCTCGCCACCGCCCCGGTCACGGTGGACCGGCGCTACACCACGCCCGCCCAGAACCACAACGCCATCGAGCCGCACGCCACCACGGCGGTGTGGGACGGCGACCGGCTGACGGTGCACGACAGTTCCCAGAGCCTGGACTGGACCCGGCGCCATCTCGCCCGGTGCTTCGGCGTGCCGCCGAGCGGGATTCGGGTGCTGGCCGAGCATGTCGGCGGCGGCTTCGGCGGCAAGGGCTCGGTGTGGGCCGGGACCCTGCTCACCGTCCTCGCGGCCCGGGCCACCGGGCGCGCGGTACGGATGGCGCTGACCCGCGAGAGCGTCTACCGCACCGTCGGCGGCCGCACCCCGACCGTCCAGCGCGTCGCCCTCGGAGCCGGCCGCGACGGGACGCTCACCACGCTCGTTCACACCGGCGTCTCCCGGACCGGCCGGGCGGGCGGCACCACGGAGCCCTTCAGCTCCCAGTCGCGGCACCTGTACGCGACCCCGAACCTGCTGGTCGGCCACAAGGCCGCCACCCTCGACGTCGTGCCCAACACGTTCATGCGGGCGCCGGGCGAGGCGGTCGGCAGCTTCGCCGTCGAGTCCGCGATGGACGAGCTGGCCGTGGAACTCGGCATGGACCCCGTCGAGCTGAGAATGCGCAACGAACCCGACCGCGACCCGCTCGGCGGAAAGCCCTTCTCCCGCCGCGACCTGCGCGGCGCCTACGCCCTGGGCGCGGAGCGGTTCGGCTGGGCGCGCCGCGACGCCGAGCCGCGCTCGATGCGCGACGGGCGCTTCCTCGTCGGCTGGGGCGTCGCCACCGCGTTCCACATGCCCGCCCGGTTCCCCGCGGACGTGTCCGTACGGCTGCGCTCGGACGGCAGCGTGCTGCTGCGCTGCGCCTTCCACGAAGTCGGGGTGGGCGCCTCCACCGCGCAGAGCCAGATCGTGGCGGACGCGCTCGGCGTACCGGTGTCGGCCGTCACCGTCGAGCACGGTGACACGGACTTCCGGACCGGGCCCATGGCCGGCGGATCGGGGCAGACCGCGAGCGTCGCCGCCGCGGTGCTGGCCGCCTGCGAGGACGTGAAGCGCTCCGTGCTCCGGCTCGCGCGCCGCGACGCCGCCTCTCCACTGCACCGGCACCGGTTCCGCGACGTACGGGCCGGCCGGGGCCGGCTCTTCCCGGCCGGCGCACCGGACGGCGGCGAGACGTACGCCGCGATCCTGACCCGGGCCGGCGTGCCCGAGGTCGAGGGCCGCACCGGTGCGGACTCACGGGCCGGGCGGGCCCTGGGGCAGGCCAGGTTCATGACCGGCATGCTGCGGGACCGCCGCCGCTGGGTGCGCGCCGCCACCGGTGCGCACTTCTGCGAGGTCCGCGTCGATTCCGACACCGGCGAGACGCGCGTGACGCGCTGGCTCGGCGTGTTCGACGTGGGCCGGGTCATCAACGCCAAGACCGCCCGCAGCCAGTTGCGCGGAGGCATCATCATGGGCATCGGCGCGGCACTGTCCGAGGAGACCCTGGTCGATCCCCGCACCGGCCGCGTCATGAACCCGGGCCTCGGCGAATACCAGATCCCCGTGCACGCCGACATCCCCCCGATCGGGATCGAGTACCTCGACGAACCCGACCCGACCACACCGCTCGGGCTCCTCGGTCTGGGCGAGGTCGGCATCACCGGCGTGGCGGCGGCCGTGGCCAACGCCGTTCACCACGCCACGGGCGTCCGGGTCCGGGACCTGCCGCTGACACCGGACCGGCTGCTCTGAGCAGCCCCCGGCCCGGCCCGTACGACGCCCCCCGTGCCCGGCCCCGGCCCCGCGTCCCCGGACGACGCGCCCCGGGACCGGCCGGAGCGTCGTCGGGCGCCGTCGGGCCGGGCGGTGTCAGCGCCTGAACGGTCCTGCTGCGAACGTGTGGCCGACGACAGGCGACCCGGAAGTCCCTGACCGTGCACCGGCTGCTGCCGAGCGGCAGCGCATGGGCATGCAGAAGCGTCGCCATGCTCCGCGCGCGAGATTCCCCGGCAGTTGGACGATACCGACGCGATCCTCTCCGGCTCGCCCACCTGCTGGAAAACGGTCCCCTGAGCCAACCAGAACCGTCCGACGGCTGTCCGTGGAGGCAGAGCGACCACTCGGTCTGCCGCTGCGCCGCCTCGGCGTCGCGAGCACCGCCGGGCGGCATCCCTGCCACCTGTGACGCAGACCACATGCCGTTCCTGTCAGGGATCGGGGCGCTGTCCCGCTCAACTCACGAAGAGCGGAGCGAACCGACAGGAGCGACACCATGAAGCACCGCATCGTCGTCCTCGGCGCCGGCTATGCCGGGGCCTACGCGGCCGGGAACCTGGCCCGCCGGCTGTCCCCGGCCGACACCGAGATCACCGTGGTCAACGCCGTGCCCGACTTCGTCCAGCGGCTGCGGCTGCACCAGCTGGCGGCCGGCCGGGACATCGAGGCACCGCAGCTCGTCGACGTCTTCGCGGGCACGGGGATCCAAGTGCGCGTGGCCCGTGTCACCGCCGTCGACCCCGAGCGCCGGGCCGTCGCCATCGCCGACGCGGCCGGCGGCGGCGAACTCGGTTACGACACGCTTCTCTACGCGCTCGGCAGCCGCGGCGCCTCCCACAGCGTCCCCGGCGCAGCGGAGCACGCCTTCGACGTCGCAGCCCGGCCCTCGGCGCTGGGTCTGCGCGAACGCCTGGACGGGCTGGGCGGGCGGGGCGGAGGCGGGAGTGTGGTGGTCGTCGGCGACGGGCTGACCGGCATCGAGACCGCCACCGAGATCGCCGAGTCCCGGCCCGGCCTGTCGGTGACGCTGATCGCCCGCGACGAGCTGGGCGCCCGGCTCTCCGCCGGAGCCCGCGGCCACCTGCGCCGGGCGTGCGACCGCCTCGGCATCACCGTCCTGGAGCACACCGGCGTCGAGGCCGTCGAAGCGGCGCGGGTGCTCTGCGCCGACGGCAGCGCCCTTGCCTCCGACGCGACCGTGTGGACGGGCGGGTTCGCGGTCGGCCCCGTCGCGGCCGCCGGCGGGCTGGAGGTCACCGGCAGCGGCCGGATCGTCGTGGACCGCACCATGCGGTCCGTCTCGCACCCGGACGTCTACGCCATCGGCGACAGTGTCCACGCTGTCGGGGACAACGGCCGCCCGCTGCCGATGTCCTGCGGCTCGGCCGGTTTTACGGGCCGGCAGGCCGTCGAGGCGATCGTGGGGCGCCTGACCGGCCGCGAGATCGCGAACGTCAAGCTGGTCCACCGGCACAACGCCGTCAGCCTCGGGCGGCGGGACGGGCTGTGGCAGTCGTTCGACGGCACAGGGCAGCCGAAGCCGAAGTACCTGGGCGGGCGGAAGGCCGCGCGGATCAAGGCGGCCATCGAGAAGGGGTCGCTGTGGGGCACCTCGCACCCGACCTTCGGCCTGCCCCAGCGCAAGCGCCGCCTGGCAGCCGCGCCGGATGCGTCCGCTGAGAACAGCGGTCGCGCAGCCGCCTAAGGTGATCCCCGTGGACAGCACCGCCACCGATCGCTTCGACACCAGCCGGTTCGAGGCCAGCCGGAACCGGCTGGCCTCGCTGGCCTACCGGCTGCTGGGCTCGGCCGCCGACGCCGAGGACGCCGTACAGGACGCGTTCCTGCACTGGCAGGCCGCCGACCGGCAGCGGATCAAGCTGCCGGAGGCCTGGCTGACCAAGGTCGTCACCAACCTGTGCCTGGACCGGCTTCGCTCGGCACGGGCCCGCCGGGAACGCACCGTCGGCACCTGGCTGCCCGAACCGCTCCTCGACGGCGACCCGATGCTCGGCCCGGCCGGCACCGCCGAGCAGCGCGAATCGGTCTCCCTGGCCCTGCTGACGCTCATGGAGCGCCTGTCACCCGTGGAACGGGCCGTCTACGTCCTGCGCGAAGCGTTCTCCGACAGCCACTCCGAGATCGCCGGGATCCTCGACATCACCGAGTCCGCGAGCCAGCAGCACCTCCACCGGGCCCGGCGCCGCATCACCGCCGCCCGCCGCCACGGCGGCGAAGCCGACGCGGCAGCCGCCCGCAAGGTCGTCGAGGAGTTCCTCGAAGCCGCCTCCTCGGGCCGCACCGAACGCCTGGTGGCGCTGCTCACCGACGACGCGACCGCGGTCTCCGACGGCGCGGGCCGGACCAGGACACTGCTGCGGTACGACACTCCGCGTCGCATCGCCGCCGTCGTACGGGCGGGCTTCAAGCCCACACCCGCCAAGCGGCGGTTCGCGGGCGGCACACCCGCGGTGCACTACGAGTGCGTCAACGGCGCCCCCGCCCTCCTCTTCGTGATCGGCGACCAGGTCATCGGCGCCGTCACGTTCGACATCGCGGGCGGCAAGATCGCGACCGTACGCAGCATCGCCGCCCCCGCCCGCCTCGTCCGCCTCACCGAAGCCTGGCGGCAGCACGAGCCGGACGCGCCGCTCATCAGCCAGTGGTGAAACGGCCCGCGGGACGGGTCCACGACGGGCGCGGTGGGGGTTTCGGAAAACGGGGGTTCCGGAAAGGGGGTTGGGGAAACGGGGCTTCCGGAATCGAGGTGTCCGAGGCGAGGTCGCCCTTGAGGCCCCTGCCGCGTCCGGCCCGAGGGGGCACCTCCCGGTACCGGGTACGGCTGTTGGGACACGCGTCACGCGAGCCGCGAGATGGTGTCCGCGATCATCGCCGCCCGGACGGCCACTTCACCGGCCGGGACGTCGACGCGTTCGTAGCCGAACCGCCGACAGCTCTGTTCGTGGACCCGCTCGAACGCCGGCGACTCCTGGAAGCTGATCCGTCGGGCAGCGGCGGGCTGACAGAACCCGATGTTGCGGACGAAGAAGACCTGTGGCGTGAGGCGGGGGCTCCGGTCGCCCCGGGCGTGGCGGGCCCGCCTGCGTGCGGCGCGGACAGACACATCCAGCAGCCCGGCCCGGACCGGCGGGATGGTTCGGCGGCGAGTGCGATGAGGGCTGCTGTCCGCGGCCGCCCGGTCTGGTGCCGCGGCGCGGGAGCCGGTCGTTGAACGCCCTGCGGCGGCGGGGACGGCCGGCGGCACGCCGGGGAACAGCCACGGAATTCCTGCGCTGCGCCGCGCACTCGCGGGACAGTCCCCGGTCGTCCGGCACGGCCGGGCGGCGGGAGGGACGGGAGCGCGGAAGGGGCCCTCGGCGAGCCGGTGAAGGAGTCCGGCCGGGCGGGGCGCGGTCAGCCGGCTGTTTCCGGACCGGAGCAGCACCCTGTCCGAGGTCCCGTGTGCCGACCGGCCGGCCGTGTCATACGGACGGTTGCGCCCGGCCGGCTGCTGGACGGGTTCCGGGAACGATGCCTACGGCGTGCCGGGAAGCCGGACCGTGACGCGGAGGCCGCCGGCAGGGCGGGGGGCCAGCCCGAGGGTCCCGTCGTGGGCGTGGACGACGCTGCGCACGATGGCCAGGCCGAGGCCCGCGCCGGCGTGCTCGTCGGTGCGTACCCGTTCCGTTCCGCGCCGGAAGGGTTCGGTGAGCGTCGGGACCATCTCCGCCGGGAGCGGGCAGCCCGTGTTCTCGACCCGCAGCACACTCGTGTCGCCCCGCGCCTCGGTGTGGACCACCACGGTGCCGCCGGCGGGGATGTTGTGGACGATCGCGTTCTGGACGAGGTTCGTCACCATCCGCAGCAGGAGTTCCGCGGAGCCGCTGGTCCGTGTCGGCCCGCCCGTGACGTCGAGCGTGATCCGGCGCTGTTCGGCGAGGGGCAGCAGGGTTTCGGCGGCTTCCTCGGCGATCAGGGAGAGGTCGACGCTCTCGCGGGCGAAGTTCCCGCGGTCGCTGCGGCTGAGCAGCAGGAGGGCCTCGGTGAGGTCGATCGCCCGCGTATTGACCGCCCGCAGGCGTTCGACGAACTCCTCCCGGTCCCGCCCGGGGTCCTCGCGGGCGACGTCGAGCAGCGTCCGCGAGATGGCCAGCGGGGTGCGCAGTTCGTGGGAGGCGTTCGCCGCGAACCTCTGATGCTCGGCGACGTGCGACTCGAGTTGTTCCAGCATCGCGTCGAACGTGTCGGCGAGTTCGCGGAATTCGTCCCGGCGGCCCGTCATACGGATCCGGTGGGACAGCGACCCGTCGCCGGCCATCCGTGCCGCGTCCGTGACCTGGGTGAGCGGTGCGAGCATCCGGCCGGCGAGGATCCATCCTCCCACGAGGCCGAACACGAGCAGGCCGAGCATCGCCACGGCCGCGGCGGGGGCGAAGATGCGCACCAGGAGGTAGCGGTTGGGCGCGATTCCGAGGAGGCCCTTGGGGTTGTCGGGTACGTAGCGCAGCAGGAACACCCACACCACGGCCAGCAGGAGAGCACCGGCGACGGCGAGGAACCCGGCGTAACTGAGGGTGAGTTTCAGCCGGGCGCTGAGCCCCGGGCGCCTATGCACGCGCGCCGCCGGGGCCGGCCGCGTCTCTGCCGGGGGCGGCGGCCTCCCTGCCGGGGCTTGCGACGTCTCTGCCCGGGGCTGTCACGTCTCCGCCAGGGGCGGTCACCTCCCTGCCGGGGCCGGGGCCGGGGCCGGTGGCCTCCCCGCCGGTGTCGATCCGGTAGCCGACGCCGGGGACCGTGGCGATGATCCATGGTTCGCCGAGCCGCTTGCGCAGCGCGGAGACGGTGATGCGCACGGCGTTGGTGAGCGGGTCGGCGTTCTCGTCCCAGGCTCGTTCCAGCAGCTCTTCGGCGCTCACGACCCCGCCCTCGGCGGCGACGAGGACCTCCAGCACGGCGAACTGTTTGCGGGTGAGCGCGACATAGCGCCCGTCGCGGAAGACCTCCCGGCGGAAGGGATCGAGCCGCAGGCCGGCGATCTCGCGGACCGGCGGCCGGGCGTACGCGCGCCTGCGGTCGAGCGCCCGCAGCCGCAGGACGAGTTCCCGCAGGTCGAACGGTTTGGTGAGGTAGTCGTCGGCGCCGAGGCCGAACCCGGAAGCCTTGTCGTCGATGCGGTCGGCAGCGGTGAGCATGAGGATCGGGATGCCGCTGCCGGAGGCGACGATGCGCCGGGCGACGTCGTCGCCGGAGGGGCCGGGGATGTCGCGGTCGAGGACCGCGAGGTCGTAGGAGTTGACGCCGAGCAGTTCCAGGGCGCAGTCGCCGTCGCCGGCGATGTCGGCGGCGATGGCCTCCAGCCGCAGGCCGTCACGGACGGCTTCGGCCAGGTAGGGCTCGTCCTCCACGATCAGTACGCGCATGTCCGAAGCCTAAGCAGCACCACATATCGCCGACGTATGCGAGACGCGTGCACACCGGACACACGACTCAGCCTGCCGGTGCGGGTGCGGGGCGAGGCCGGTCCGACGGCGCTCGGGCCGCGGTGCGCCACCAGCGGCGCGACGCGAGGGCGGCCAGCGCGGCGCCCGCGGCGTTGACCAGTACGTCGTCCACGGAGGACACCCGGTCCAGCCGCAGGACGTACTGTGCGGTTTCGACCAGGACCGAGCAGCCCGCCCCCAGCGCCAGGATCCGCGGCAGGGACGCCACCGCGGCGAACCGGACCGGGGCGAAGAATCCCAGCGCGGCGAAGACCAGCAGGTTCCCGGCGATCCCGAGCGGCCCCATCGTCAGCAGGTCCCGCAGCGGCACCAGGCTCACCCCGCCGGAGACGGTGCCGGCCTCGGCTCCCGGCATCATGGTCATCCACACGAAGGGCACCGTGCCGTGGACCATGCCCACCTCGGCCAGCGACATCCGCCACGCCGACGCGCCCCCGGCGGCACGCCGGCGGCGGGCCAGGGCCCACGCCGCCAGCGCGGCCGGCGGCAGCGCGGCCAGCGTCATGAGCACCACCCCGTTGAACGTGCCGAAGCAGCCCTGCCACCGCCCGGCCATGCACATCGGTGCGGACATCAGGAGTGGCCGGCGCAGGGCGAACACGGCGCCCGCCAGGGCGAGGACTCCCAGGCCGAGGAGCGTCGCGCGCCCGCGCGTACGGCGACGGGGCGGTGACGGCGGCGGCGAGGACGCGTTGTGGTTCATGCCCCCATGGGAGACGGCGGGCCGTTGCGGGGGCGTATGCGGTTTTCGATACGCCCGCGATACGCGGACCGCCGCGCCGGAGTGCGGCCGGGCCCGCGCCGGCTCGCGATCGAGCGGTGCGCCGGGGCTGCCGACGCGGACGGCGGCCGCCCCGGCCTCACCCCGCCGCGGAGTCACCCGCCGCGGCCGGGCCGGAGTTCGCGCGGGGCCGGCCGCGGCCGTACTCCGCCAGCGCGTGGAAAGCGGCTTTCGGCTCCCACGGCAGGCCCGGGTACGCCGTACCGGTGCGGCCGCCGCCGAGCACCTTGACCACGCCGAAGGACGCCTTGTCGAAATCGCGGTCGTCGTCGGTGCTCGTGTGCGGCAGGTCGTAGCGGGCGAAGGTGTTGACGAAGGCCGCGTCGACGGCGGACCGGTCGAAGGCGCGGAGGAGATCACGCAGGTAGCCGGCTTGTTCCTGTTCGTCACGGGTGACGGGGCCGGTGAAGCGCGCCGGACGGGCGAGGTCGTCCCACTCGACCACCGCGTCGCCCCGGCCTCCGGCGTCGGCGGCACCCCGGTAGGTGGTGCAGCCGAACTCCGTGACCGCGGCCGGCTTGCCGTGCGCGGTGAGCGCCCGCAGGCCGTCGGCGAGCCGGCCGGCGGTCCGCGCGTCGCGGTAGCCGGCGTCGGTGGCGACCACGTCGAACGGCGTCCAGTCAACGCCCTCGAACGGAAGTGAGGCATACCCGATCCGGCCGCCGAACCGGGTCCGCACCGCGGTGACCGCCTCGCCGAGGACGGCGTTGACCCGGGCCGGAAGACCGGGCAGTGCGGCGCGCAGCTGCTGCGGGTCGGTGAGGACCGCGGCGCGTTCCTCGAAGGTGTCGCCGGGGAGCAGGCCGACGGTGAAGAGGGAGATCTCCGAGCCGGTGAGGAAGACGACCTCGGCGCCTGAACGGCGCAGTCGTTCGGCACGTCCGGCGCTGTCGGCGAGAAAGTCGAGGAGTTCCGCGGTGGTGAGGCCGTTGGTGAACGGTGAGTACCAGACCTCCAGTTGTGCGTCGGCCGCGTGCCGCGCGGCGGTCTCGAGCCGGTCGCGGTCGCCGCCGGTGACGCGAACGGCGTCACAGCCCAGCTCGTCGCGGATGATCCGCATCTCGCGGCGGACGACGGCGGGGTCGAAGGGTTCGCGGGTGGTGGTTCCCGCGGTGGTGAAGCCGGTGTCGTAAGTGATGCCGAAGACGCGCACGACGGTGCTCTCCTCACGCTCTGCGGTACGTGCCGTACCTTATACGGTACTCACCGTACCCTGTGTGCGCACAGGAACGGGCAGGCGGGATTGCGGAACGAGACTTGCGGCATGGCGGAAAGTACGATGCGTACCGTAGATCCAGCTGTGCGGGGCGAGAGGGGACGGCCGGTGGCACGAGCCGGGAGGGAACCGGGGCAGGCCGCGTCGACGCGGCGGCGCGGGGCCGCGCTGGAGGAGGCCATCCTGCGGGCGGCCGCCGAGGTGCTGAGGGAGTCCGGCGTCCCGGGCCTGACGATGGACGAGGTGGCCCGGCGGGCCGGGACGAACAAGAACGCGCTGTACCGGCGCTGGCCGAACCGCGTCGCGCTCGGCGTGGCTGCGTACCGCCGGCTGGCCGCCGCCCGGACCGCGCCGCCGGACACCGGCTCGCTGCGCGGCGACACCCTGGAGATGCTGCGCCGCGCGAACAGCACCTGGTCGTCACCGTACGGCGAGATCCTGCGCGGCCTGATCGCGGCGGCCGGCGGCACTCCGGAACTCCTGGCCCAGCTGCGCGACCCGGCCGCGGACGGCGCGCATGAGGCGGCATGGCTGACCCTGCTCGGCCGGGCGGTGGCCCGCGGCGAAGCCGCGCCGGAGGCACTGCACCCCCGGGTCGCGTACGTGCCGATGGCGCTGCTCCGCAACGAGTACGTGACGCTCGGCACCCCGGCCGTTGCGGACGCCGTCCTCACCGAGATCGCCGACGAGGTCTTCCTGCCGCTGGTCCGCGGACGCGGCCCGCAGGGCGGCACACCGGCCCCCCAGGCCCCGCCCCGGGCGTGATCACGCAACGGCCGGAGGCCGCGCACCGGGACCCTAGTGGCGCGCGGCGAGCCTCTCCAGCAGGGCGGCGCTCCGCGCCAGCAACGCCCGTTCCTCGTCCGTGAGTTCGTCCTCGATGGCCTGCGCGAGCCAGCCGACCCTGCGGCCGCGCTCCGCCTCGAGCGCGTCCCGGCCCGCGTCCGTCAGCTCGACCAGCGACTTGCGGCCGTCCGTGGGGTGCGCCCGGCGCGTGATCAGGCCTTGCTCCATGAGCAGCCCCACCGCCCGGGCCATCGACTGCGGGCGCACGCGCTGATCGGCGGCGAGGTCGCTGGTGGTCATGGCGCCGTCGCGGTCGAGTACGCCGAGCACGGCGACCTGGCCGAGCGGGATCCGGTCCTCGTGTTTGACGCGCCGGGTGAGCTTGCTCATCGCGGCGCGCAGTCCGGCGGCGATGGCGGCGGCTTCCGAGGTGGGCATAGGGCACTTTACCTCGCTGCTCAACACGGCCGGCAGCTGACCTGCACAGCAATGCTGCACAGCCACACTGCACAGCAAAACTGGTCAGCATTGCTGTAGGGTTTGCCGTTGTCGGGCTCAGCGCCAGCGTTGTCGCAGCCGGGGCCGCGGCACACGACAACGGGAAGGACCTCCCATGTCCGCAAAGGCAGTCGGAACCGTCGACGCCGCCATCGAGACCGTCACCGCCCGCCCCGTCATCGACAGCCGGGGCAACCCCACCGTCGAGGTCGACGTCGTCCTGGCGGACGGGTCCCTGGGACGCGCGGCCGTCCCCTCCGGCGCCTCCACCGGCGCCCGGGAGGCCGTGGAACTGCGCGACGCGGACCCCACGCGCTGGCACGGCAAGGGCGTCGACCGCGCGGTGGCCCACGTCAACGGAGAGATCGCGACGTCCGTGCGCGGCCGGGACGCGGCGGACCAGGAGGGCCTCGACGCCGCGCTGGTCGCCCTCGACGGCACCGCCACGAAGTCCCGGCTCGGCGCCAACGCGATCCTCGGCGTGTCCCTCGCCACCGCCAAGGCCGCCGCGGCGGCCCACCGCCGGCCCCTCTACCGCCACCTCGGCGGCGCCGGCGCCCGCCTCCTGCCGCTGCCGATGATGAACATCGTCAACGGCGGCGCCCACGCCGACAACCCGCTGGACTACCAGGAGTTCATGATCGCGCCCGTGGGCGCGGACACCTTCGCCGAAGCCGTCCGGATGGGCAGCGAGATCTTCCACACCCTGCGCCGCGATCTGCTGGACGCCGGGCATTCCACGGCCGTCGGCGACGAGGGGGGCTTCGCGCCCGCGCTGCGCACCGCTGAGGAGGCGCTCGACTTCGTGACGGCCGCGATCGAGCGCACCGGCTACCGCCCCGGTACGGACGTCGGCCTGGTCATGGACCCGGCGTCGTCGGAGTTCTTCCGCGACGGGATGTACGACTACGCGGGCGAGGGCGTGCGCCGCACCCCGTCCGAGCACGCCGACCACCTGGCCGGGCTCATCGACACCTACCCGATCGTCTCCGTCGAGGACCCGATGGCCGAGAACGACCTGGACGGCTGGCGCGAGCTGACCGCCCGCGTCGGCGACCGCTGCCAGCTCACCGGCGACGACGTGTTCTGCACCAACGAGACGCTGCTGCGCGAAGGCATCCGCACCGGCGTCGGCAACTCCGTCCTGGTCAAGGTCAATCAGATCGGGACCCTGACCGAGGCGCTGGCCGCGGTGGACACGGCCCACCGGGCGGGCTGGACCGCCGTCATGTCGCACCGCTCGGGCGAGACGGAGGACACGACCATCGCGGATCTGGCGGTCGCGACCGGCTGCGGCCAGATCAAGACCGGCTCGCTCTCCCGCTCCGACCGCACCGCGAAGTACAACCAACTCATGCGGATCGAGGAGGAGCTGGGCGCCTCGGCGCGCTTCGCGGGCCGCTCCGCACTGCGCCGGGCGTGACAGCGGGCGGAAGGCGGAGACCACGCGGGCGGGCCCCGGTCACTGGCCGGAGGCCCGCCCGCCTGCCGGGCAGCCCCGGACCGTCCACCCTTGCGGACCACGCCTCCCCCGGGGACGACCGGCCGGTCCGGGGTCCGGTCCGGGGTCCGGGTCCGGGGTCCGGCCGGCGCCATAGGCGTTCCCTATAGCGCCCGATGACATTTCGTCTTTGCCTTCCGTTGCGTTCCGTACCTACCGTGAAACAGCTCGACGAGGCGCGCACCGCGGTTTCTCGGAGACCGGCGACGTTTCCCGGAGACGGACGCCGGGCGCGCGTCGGTTCTTCTTCCGTCGAGCGGACCGGAACGTGAACGGAAGGGCCACTGGCATGACCACAATCGAGCACGGGCCGGAAACTCGGGAAATCGAGCACGGGCCGGAAACGCGGGAACCCGCGGGAAAACGGACCCTGGTCACGATGGTTCGCGCGGTACCGGCGCGGCCGTCGTGACGCGCCGGCGCCTGGGCGCGGGCACCGGCGTGCCCATGCCCTCCGGGGCGGCGACGACCACGGTGCCGGAGGGGCCGACGTCGTGACGGCCGACGTACGGACACGGGCCGGAGCCGAGGCACTCGCCGAGGGGTGTTCCGGCCGGCCGAGCCGGCCGACCGGGAGCAAGCCCGTCGTGGACGGCGGCGAACTCCCCCGGCGCTGACACGGGCGGAATTCCGGAACGCTTTTTCGAACCGCATGCGTCTTCCGGCCCGCAGCGCCGGCGGAAACCGGGCACATCACCGATTTTTCAGAGAAGAGCAAGGAATTCTGGCATGGGTGAATACACCGAAAAGAACGCAGTGATCACGGGCGGCGGCAGCGGCATCGGGTTCGCGGTGGCGAAGCTTCTGGTGGACGGCGGAGCCCGGGTGGTGATCACCGGCCGTTCCGGGGCCACGCTCGACGCCGCGCGGGAGCGGCTCGGACCGAACGCGGTGGCCGTCCCGGGCAATGTGGCCTCGCTGTCCGACCTGGACGCCCTGGCCGGCCGGGTGAAGGACGAACTCGGCTCGGTCGAGGGCCTGTTCGTCAACGCCGGCATCGCAGGCCCCACGCCCTTCGAGTCGACGACGGAGGAGATGTACGACGAACTGTTCGCGATCAACGTCAAGGGCGCCTACTTCACTGTGCAGAAGCTCGCCCCGCTGCTGAGCCCGGGCGCCGGAGTCGTCCTCACCACCTCGGCCGCGAACGTCATCGGCCTGCTGGAGACCAGTGTCTACGCGGCCGGCAAAGCGGCGCTGCGCTCGATGGCCCGCAGCCTCTCCCGGGAGCTGCTTCCGCGCGGAATCCGGGTCAACGCGATCAGCCCGGGTCCCGTCGACACGGGCGCTCTGGACCGGACGATGACCGCGGAGGCCGCCGAGCAGTTCAAGGCGGACCGTGTCGCGGACAATCCCATGCACCGGTTCGGCACCCCCGGCGAAGTCGCCAGGGCGGCCGCGTTCCTGGCCTTCGACGCCACGTACACCACCGGCGCCGAGTTCCCCGTGGACGGAGGCGTCACCCAGCTCTGATCTCGTGCTGCTGTCACGCCAGGGACGGCCGCGGCGCTGCGGAGCGCGCGGGGAGGCAGGCGAGAAGGGCGGGGAGCCGGGACGGGTGGAGCGGCGGAGAGGCGCGGAGGGCGGAGCGGCAGAGAGACGGGAAGGGCGGAGCGGCGCGGAGCGGCGGCGAGAGGGGGTTGCGCGGCAGGGGCACAGGGCTCGGCGTGTGCGGCGCCGGTGGGGACGCGGTGCCGGGAGTTCACGGCTCCTGCCCCGCCTCCGGCTCCGGCTTCGCCCCCTGCTCCGGCTCGGCCCCTGCTTCACCTCCGGCTCCGGCTCCCCGCCTGCCCCACCTCCGGCTCCGCCCCCTGCTTCGCCCCCTGCTCCGGCTCCGCCCCTGCTTCACCTCCGGCTCCGGCTCCGCCCCTGCTTCACCTCCGGCTGCGTCCTGAGTTTCCGTACCACTCTGCCCTCCACCGTGTCGAGGGACAGCAGGCCGTAGTCCCGGGAGTCGACGCTCTGCTCCGGGTTGTCCCCGAGCACCAGGAGACATCCGGCCGGCACGGTGCCGGGCAGCGCTTCCGGGGCCGGCAGCCGGGTCCGGATCGCTTCCGGGACGGGGTCGCCGGGAAGCGCGGCCACCCGCTTGATGACGGGAAGGTGCCGTACGGCGGACCCTGTCGTCATACGAAGGCCCGTCGCCGTGTGCAACACGGCCACATCACCGGTGCGCAGCGCCGACGCGTGAACGCGGCGGGCGATCACCTTGTCACCCTCACGGAGCACCGGGCGCATGCTGGGGCCGACCACCCGTACGACCGTGATGTTGCGACGTATCCAGCGCAGGGCGGCCACCGCTGTCACGAGAGCCGTCAGGAGCAGCGCGCCGGTCACCTCCGCGGGGCCCATCACCGCACCTCGGCGGGCTCGCCGCGGTAGCCCCGGGCCTGCGCCTCGAACATCACGGAATACCGTCCCGCCTTCGCCATGAGCTGTTCGTGGCTTCCCCGCTCGATCACCCGGCCGTCCTCGATCACCAGCAGCATGTCCGCGGCACGCAGGGAACCGAGCCGGTGGGAGATGAGCACGCTGGTACGCCCTTGCCGGTAGCGGGTCAGGCCCTGGTGGATCTCCGCCTCGGCCTCCGCGTCGAGCCCGGAACTCGGTTCGTCGAGGATCAGCAGATCCCGGTCCCCGCGGAGATAGGCGCGGGCGATGGCAAGGCGTTGCCACTGACCGCCCGACAGGGTGACCCCTCGCGTGGCCTGCGCGTCGTCGCCGTGGAAGAAGATGCGCGAGAGCAGGGTGTCGTAGCGCCCGGGCAGCTCCGTGACGAAGCTGTGGGCACCCGCCTCGGCGGAGGCGGCGGTGATCCGTTCCGGGGAGGCGCCGGGCAGGTCTCCCAGCGCGATGTTCTCCGAGACGGTCAGGTCGTACTTCATGAAGTCCTGGAATACGGCGCCGGTCCGCCGGCGCAGTTGGGCGGGGTCCATCTCGCGGATGTCGACCCCGTCCCAGAGGATCGCCCCCCGCTCGACGTCGTACATCCGGCACAGGAGCTTGATGACGGTGCTCTTGCCGGCGCCGTTGCGGCCGACCAGTCCGAGCACCTGACCGCGGTGCACGGTGAAGCTCACGCCGCGCAGCGCCCAGGGCTGTTCGGGCGAGTAGCGGAACCACACGTCGCGGAACTCGATGCCGCGGACCAGTGGCGGGACGGACGCCGGGGACGGGTGCAGGGCCAGGTCGGGTTCGCTGTCGACGACGGCGAGGAAGTGCCGGAACATCAGCAGTTGGTGGTGCGAGCGGGCGATGTCGCGCATCATGCCGGCGCCGGCCGACTGCACGCCGACGACCGAGGCGATGAGCAGGGACACATCGCCGATGCTGATGCGGCCCTCCGCCGCCGCCACGGCCGCCCAGAGCACTGTCAGCCCCGCGCATCCGGCCGTGGCGAATCCGGCGAGTGACTGGGCCAAAAGCTCGCGCCGGTCCAGGCGGGCCCGTCCGTCGTTGATCTTGCGGCGCTCGGAAGTCATTCGGTCCCGCAGATGGCCGCCGATGCCGAACAGCCGTATCTCCTTGGCCGCCTGCAGGTTCGTCAGCAGTTCCCGGTAGAAGAACTCGCGGCGTTCGGTGGGGCCGAGCCGCCAGTGGGTTTCGGCGCGGCGCTTGGCCAGCCACAGCTCCACGGCCAGCACCGGGGCCACGGAGACGGCGATCACGACCGGCAGCCACCAGGCCAGCAGCGCGAGGGAACCGAGGAAACCCAGCGCCATGACGACGGCCCGCACGACGGAGAGGACCGCCGAGACCACGACACCCGGGGTCGCACCGCCGTGTTGCTGGGCCAGCCGCAGCCGGTCGAGGAAGACGGGGTCCTCCAGCCGTCCCAGCCCGACGAAGCGGCCGGTGGCCTCGTACAGCCGCTGCTGGGCCAGCAGGCCCACGCGGCGCTCCACTTCCTTGGTGGCGTACTGGACGGAGTGCGGCAGCAGCCCGCCCACGACACCGGCGGCGGCGAGCGCGGCTCCCAGCGGGACGACCCGGTCGACGGAGCCGTCGCGCTCGTGGGCGACCACGTCGATGAGCAGCTTGGTCAGCCAGGTGGTCAGGACCGGAACGAGGGCACTGAGGAGGTTGAGGACCACCAGGGTGCAGGTGTGCTTTCTGGCGGCCCGCCAGGTCAGGCCCAGCGCCCGGAGGATGCCACGCACCGGTTCACACGCTCTCGGTGACGGCGGCGCTCAGGCTGTCGATGCCCGGGCCCGAGGCGCGGACGGTGCCGCCCGCGTCGATCACTGCCAGCGCCGGGTACGCCTTGACGCCGAGCGCCCGCGCCACCGTCCCCCGGCGCCCCTCGACGACCACCGTGGCCACCGGGTCCAGCTGCCGCACGTCGTCCGCGAGTTCGGCGGGCCGGCCCACCAGGGTCACCAGGACCCGGTCACGGCTGTAGCCCTCGGACTCGATGAGGGAGAGAAAGCCGGGAAGGAGTTCATGGCAGGCCGAGCAGCCGTGGGCGAACACCCCGGCCAGCACCGGGCCCCGCGAAAGGAACCGCTCGGAGACGGTCTCGCCGCGCACCGTCACGCTCTCGAACGCCTCCACCTGCCCGCCTGCGGTACGCATGACGGCCGGCAGGCCGGCTGGTGGAGCGGTGACGGGGGACGGCCCGGCGTCCATGCCCCGGATCCGCCGTACGAGGCCGACGGTGAGGACGATGTTGAAAAGGGACAGTGCCCCGAAGAGGACCGTGAGTGCGATGACGAATGCCATGGGTGTCTCCCCCGTCAGTCGAGCGGTCGGAACAGGTGGGCGATGTCGTCGGTGAACGACGTCATGACGGCGACGGCGACGCCGGTCGCCAGCGCCGTGAGAACGACCTCGGCTCGCAGGCCGGTGGCCGTGCCGCCGAGCGCTGCCGCGAGACCGGACGCGGCCGCGGCGAGAAGCACCCCGTTACGGACCAGGTGGGCCGCGCCGACCGGCGCCGAGGACGCGCCGAAACACTGGCACGCCACCCGCCGGTCCTTGGCCACGGCGGCGCCGATGGCCGCGGTGAACGCGGCCAGAAGCCCCAGCGCCACCACGAATCCCGGGGCGGCGGACTCCGTGCGGAGCAGCAGTACGACGACGGCCGCCTCGGCGGCGATGACGGCGGGCGCCACCCCGCGCGCCGGCAGGCCCGGTGCGAGGCCGCGTACGGCGGTGACGAAATCGGTGTACCTCCGGCGTCCGCGGATCTTTCCCACGGCGGACAGCAGGAAGACCGTGCCGATCAGGGCACGACAGGAAATCAGTACGTAGTCCATCAGGCTCATCCCCGGGACGAACGGGGCCGTGCCTCCTCCGGGAGGGCGGAGACACGGCCCGTCACTCACTGTGTGTGGTACGGGTCAGCAGTCGTCGGAGTCGGTGCAGCCGGTCTCGGTCGTGAACCGGTAGCCGTCGTCGCACCGCCAGTAGGAGACTTCCTTCCAGTACCAGAAGGGGCAGTTCGGGTCGCAGACGGTCTGCTCGATCCAGCAGGCCTGCGCCCCGGACGCCTGTGCCTGGGCACTCCGGTTGGGGGCCAGGACGCCGAGCAGCCGGTCGCCCAGCAGCGAAATGCTCTGCATGTTCTTTCTCCCTCGTGGGTCGGATGTGGACAGAGCCTGTCTAGCCCGCCCCCGGTTGTCCGGTGTCACAGCGCGTGCCGTGAACAGACAAAGCGGAACAACACCGACCGGGCGGAAAGCCGTCGTCACCGGTGCTGAGCTGGGACTTGCCGGCGGGCAGGGGTGCCGGGCGGCGCAGGACCGCCGGGGGATGTCAGGCGCCGGTCCGCGGACGGTGAAAAATCACCGCCGGACAACGGGCCGCCGCGTGCGGCGCGGCTCCGGGCGACGGGCCGCTCCCGACGCCTGCGGAGAAGCGGGCTGCCATCACGTCCATTACGGGCATGGAGGTGAAGACGGGTGAAATGCGTCCTCCAGGGGGACACCGGGTACAACGGGGGAACGGGGAGACATGCCACGCAAAGAGCTGCCCCTCGCCGAGGGAGACGGCACCGTACTGAAGTTCGCCGCCGATCTGCGCGCACTGCGTGACGCCTCGGGGAGCCCGCCGTACCGGGCCATGGCGGCACGGGCGCACTACTCGGTGGCCACCCTGTCGAGCGCGGCGGCGGGCCGGAAGCTGCCCTCCTTGGAGGTGACACTGGCCTACGTCCGCGCGTGCGGCGGCAACACCCAGTGGTGGGAGGCCCGCTGGCACAGCGCCACCACGGAACTGTCCGACAGCGAAGCCGCGCGGACACCGGCGGACGCCCCCGGTGAACGGGCGCCGTATCCCGGACTCGCCGCCTATCAACGCGACGACAGCCAGTGGTTCTTCGGCCGCGAACGAGTCGTCGAAGACCTGCTGCGGCGGTTGGCCGAGGACCGGTTCATCGCCGTCTTCGGGGCCTCGGGGGCCGGCAAGTCCTCTCTGCTGCGGGCCGGTCTGCTGCCCCGGCTGCGATCCGGGCCCCGGCACACCGTGGTCTTCACGCCGGGCGTCAGCCCGCTGGAGGAACTGGCCGTCCGTCTGGCGGAGCCGGCGAACACCACGCCCGGCCATCTGTTCCAGGAGTTCCAGGCCGCGCCGGAGAACCTGCACCGCACACTGCGCCGGATCGTGGCCGGCGACAGCCCGCAGACGGACGTCGTCCTGGTGGTGGACCAGTTCGAGGAGGTGTTCACGCTCTGCGGCGACCGCGACGAACAGCGGCAGTTCATCGCGGCCCTCGTCCACGCCGCACGCGCGAGCAGCAGCAGATGCCGGATCGTGCTGGGCGTCAGAGCCGACTTCTACGCGCACTGCGCCGAACACGCCGACCTGGTCGACGCCCTGCGGGACGCGATGGTCACGCTCGGCCCGATGAGCGCCGAGGAACTGCACCGCGCCATCACCCAGCCCGCCATCCGTGCGAACTGCCGGGTCGAGGGGCGGCTCGTCGTCCATCTGACGGCCGAGGCCCACCAGCACGCCGGCGTCCTGCCGCTGCTCTCCCACACGCTGCTGGAAACCTGGAAACGCCGGCGCGGCAACGTGCTCACGCTGGCGGCGTGCCAGGCGGCCGGCTCCCTCGAAGGTGCGCTCAGCCGCACCGCGGAGCAGTTCTACGAGGGCCTCGGTCCGAGCCGGCAACGCATCGCCTGCCAGCTCTTCCTCAGGCTCACCAGCCCCGGCGAGGGCACGGAGGACACCAAGCGCCGTATCGACCGGAGCGAAGCCGGCCAGGACGCCGACACCACGGCGGTCATCGAACGCGCCACCGCCGCACGCCTCATCACGGTCGACGGACCGCGGCTGGAAATCACCCACGAGGCCCTCATCCGGGGCTGGCCCCGGTTCCGGCGGTGGCTGTCGGAGAACCGTCAGCAGCTGCGCGTCCACCGTCAGCTGACCGAGGCCGCCGCGGCCTGGGAACTTCTCGGCGAGGACAGGGGTGCGCTCTACCGCGGCGCACGGCTGGACGAAGCGCGTCCGCTGGCGGACGGGGACAAGGCCGGACTCACGGCGCGGGAGAGAGCCTTCCTCGAGGCGAGCCTCGCGGCCGAGGCCACCGAGACCGCGGCGGCCGCCCGTCGGCGGACCGGCCGGCGGCTGCTGACCGTCGTGATCACGGTGCTGCTGCTGGCGACCACGGTGACGAGCGTCCTCGCCGCACGCGCCAACCGGCAGCTGACGACGCAGCGGAACGCCGCCGTGGCGCTCAACGTCAGCTCGGAAGCGTCCCGGCTGTACCCGACGGCGCCGGGTCTGGCCATGCAGCTGAGCCTCACGGCGTATCGCCTGAGACCGGAGCGCGGCAGCCGTGACGTGCTCCTCAGCACCCTCACGACCATGTGGACGGGCCACAACGCCCAGATGTACGCGTTGGGCGTCAGCCCGGACGGGAGAACCCTCGCCACCGGCAGCCGGGACCGCACGGTCCGGCTGTGGGACATCACCGACCCCCGGCGCCCCCTGAGCCTCGCGACCATCAGCGGACACGACAGCGCGGTGGTGGCGATCGCCATGCGACCGACGGGAGGGGCCCTGGCCACGGCGGACACCGGCGGGACGGTGCGGCTGTGGGACATCACCGATCCCCGGAAGCCGAGGCCGCTGTCCTCCGTCAAGGCCCACACGGACGCTGTGCGCGCGCTGGCCTTCAGCCCGTCCGGTGACACGCTGGTGAGCGCGGGCAACGACCGCAAGGCCGTGCTGTGGAAGGCGGGCGACCTCCAGGCACCGGAGCGGGGAGCCACCCTGCGCGCCCATTCCGACGCGATCCGTTCGGTCGCCTTCAACCGGGACGGAAGGCTGCTCGCGACGGCGGGTGGTGACGACGAGCGCGTCATCGTGTGGGACCTGGAGTCCACGGAGCGGCCGGCGAAGCGCGCGACGTGGCGCGCGCACACCGACAGCACGTTCTCCGTCGCCTTCAGCCCGCGCGCGGATGTGCTGGCCACGTCCGGCGCCGGGCCGCACCCGGTGAAGCTGTGGCGCGTCGGCGTCGGGGACCGGCCCGGGGAACTGGCCCGGTTGGACGGCCAGTCCGACGCCGTCGGCGATGTGACCTTCAGCGCCGACGGCCGCACCCTCGCTGCGGGGAGCGACGACCGTACGGCACGGATGTGGACCGTGGACGTCCCCGAGAGGCCGGTGCTGCGGGCCGTGCTCACGGGCTACAGCACGGCGGTGCTCGCCCTGCGGTTCACGCCCGACGGCCGGTCGCTGGTGTCCGGCGCCTTCGACGGGAGGCTGCGGGTGCTGCCCACCGACTTCTCCCGGCTGATCAGCGGTGCCTGCGACGCCGCGGGGCCTCCGCTGTCCCGGGAGCAGTGGGCCCGGTACTTGGGCGGCATCCCGTACAAGCCTCCCTGCGGCTGACAGGTGCCGGGCGCCCCCCGCGGCGTCCGGCGCGGACCGCGAACCCGCCGCCGGCGGCACGGAGCGGGATTTCCGCGCCCGCGGCGCACCGGGGTTGCGGACCTGCCACCGGCGCGTCCGGCGGACCGCTTCCGGCCGTCGGCCGCGCGCCCCCCGGCCGTTTCCGCGGCACGCCGCCGCCGGCGGTCACGGGGCCCTCCGCTGCTCACGCCTCCGCCGAAGGCCCGGGGGGACGAACGGGGTGCGGTTCGCACGCCGGCGGGGCGGTCCCCAGCCCGCGCCGGGCACGGGACCGCCCGGCCGTCTCAGGCCGCCGCCCCCGTCAGGTCCCGGTGGATCGGGGAGGCGCCGCCCGTCAGGGGTACGCCCGTGCCGCCGCGGCGGGTGGCGACGATCTCCGCCGCGATGGACAGCGCCGTCTCCTCGGGGGTGCGGGCGCCGAGGTCCAGGCCGATCGGTGAGCGCAGCCGGGACAGCTCACGTTCGGTCAGACCGGCCTCGCGCAGCCGCCGGTCGCGGTCCGCGTGGGTGCGGCGCGAGCCCATCGCCCCGACGAACGCGGCCGGCATCCGCAGCGCCTCCGTCAGCAGCGGTACGTCGAACTTGGCGTCGTGGGTGAGCACGCACAGCACCGTTCGTTCGTCCGTCCGGGTCTCCCGCAGATAGCGGTGCGGCCAGTCGGCGACGACCTCGTCGGCCTCGGGGAAGCGGGCCCGGGTGGCGAAGACGGGCCGGGCGTCGCACACGGTGACGTGGTGGCCGAGGAACTTGCCGGCCCGCACGAGGGCCGCGGCGAAGTCGACCGCCCCGAAGACGATCATGCGGGGCGGCGGCACGCTGGACTCGACGAGCAACGTGAGCCCGCCGGGGCAGTGCGAGCCGTCCGCGGAGAGACGGACCGTGCCGGTGCGGCCGGCGTCCAGCAGGGCCCGGGCCTCGGCCACCGCCGTGCGGTCCAGGTCCGGGTGGCCGCCGAGACCGCCTTCGTGCGCGCCGTCCGGGTGGACGAGCAGCGCCCGGCCCAGGAGTCCGGCCGGCCCCTCGACGACGCGGGCGAGGGCCGCGGTCCCGCCCCGGGCGGCGGTCGCCAGCGCCGCCCGGAACACCTCCCGCCCCGACGCCTCCGCGCCGACCGGTGTGACCATCACGTCGATGGTGCCGCCGCAGGTCAGTCCGACGGCGAAGGCGTCCTCGTCGCTGTAGCCGAACCGTTCGCGCACCGTCTCGCCGCTGCGCAGGGCGGCGGCGCACAGCTCGTACACCGCGCCCTCGACACAGCCGCCGGAGACCGAGCCGATCACGGTGCCGCCGCTGTCGACGGCGAGGGCGGCGCCGGGTCCGCGCGGCGCGCTGCCGCCGACGGAGACGACCGTGGCGACGGCGAACTCCCGGCCGTCGGCGAGCCAGCAGTCCAGCTCTCCGGCGATGTCAAGCACCGGCCGCTCCCGTCCTCGCGGCCGCGGCCGACAGCACCCGGTCCGGCCGGATCGGCAGGTGGCGGTGGCGCACGCCGGTCGCGTGCGCCACGGCGTTGGCGACGGCCGCCGCGGCGCCCACGATGCCGATCTCGCCGACCCCCTTGATGCCGACCGGGTCGTCCGGGTCGGGGTCGTCCACCCAGTCCGCCCGGATGTCGCCCACGTCGGCGTTGGTGGCCACGTGGTAGCCGGCGAGGTCGGGGGCGTAGAGGCCGCCGCTCGCCCGGTCCCGTACCGCCTCCTCGTGCAGGGCCATGGAGATGCCCCAGACCATGCCGCCCACGAGCTGGTTGCGGGCGGTGAGCGGGTTGACGATCCGGCCTGCCGCGAAGATGCCCAGCATGCGGCGCACCCTGACCTCTCCGGTGGCGGTGTCGACGGCGACCTCGGCGAACTGCGCCCCGAAGGAATGCCGTTCCTTCTGGGCGAGGGCGCCGACCAGGGCGGTGGTGTCGGACCGTACGGTGATGCCCTCCGGCGGGATCGCCGTGCCCGGAGCCAGCCGCTCCCGCAGTTCGCGGCCCGCCTCCGTGACCGCCCAGGCCCAGGAACGGGTGCCCATCGAGCCGCCCGCGATCGTGGCGGGGCCGAAGTCGCTGTCGCCGATCCGGACCCGGACCCGGTCGGGCGCGACCTCCAGGGCGTCGGCGGCGACCAGGGTGAGTGCCGTACGGGCGCCGGTGCCGAGGTCGGCCGCGGAGATCCGCACGGTGAAGCCGCCGTCCGCCTCCGCGGTCACCGCGGCCGTGGAGGGGCCGGCCCCCGCGTGGAAGGAGGCGGCGGCCGTGCCCGTGCCCAGCAGCCAGCGGCCGTCGCGGCGCGTCCCGGGGCGCGGGTCGCGCCCGGCCCAGCCGAACCGCCGGGCTCCCTCGCGGAAGCAGGCGTCCAGGTTGCGGCTGCTGAACGGCAGGCCGGAGACCGGCCCGGCCGCGGGCTCGTTGCGCAGGCGCAGTTCCACCGGGTCGATCCCGCAGCGCTCGGCGAGTTCGTCGAGGGCCGACTCGATCGCGAAGGACCCGGGGGCCTCGCCCGGCGCGCGCATGAACGTCGGGGACGGCACGTCGAGCGGTACGACGTGGTTGGCGGTGTGGTGGGCGCCGGCGTCGTACATCACCCGGGCCACGCCCGCGCTGGGCTCGACGAACTCGTGGACGGTGGACGTCTGGCTCAGCGCGCGGTGTTCCAGGGCGCGCAGCCGGCCGTCGGCGTCGGCGCCGAGCCGGACCCGCTGCGTGGTGGGGCTGCGGTAGCCGGCCAGCGAGAACATCTGGCGCCGCGTCATGACCACCCGCACCGGCCGCTGCAGCTCGGTCGCGGCCATCACGGCGGCGACCTGGTGGGCGCGCAGGCCCTTGCTGCCGAAGCCGCCGCCGATGTGCTCGGAGCGCACCCGCACCGCGGACTCGTCGAGGGAGAACATCTTCGCCAGTTCGCTCTGGACCCAGGTGGTGCCCTGGTTGGAGTCGACGACCTCCAGCCGGCCGCCGTCCCAGAGGGCCGTGGCGGCGTGCGGCTCCATCATGCTGTGGTGCTCTTCGGGAGTGGTGTACTCCTCGTCGACCACGACGGCGGAGGCGGCGAGTCCGGCCGTCAGGTCTCCCTTCCCGGTCACGGCGGGCAGGACCCCGTCGGCCGGGTGGGCGCCGGGGTGGCCGGCGGTGAGCCGGGTGTCGTGCGGTTCCACGTCGTACTCGACGACGAGGGCCTCGGCGGCCTCCCGGGCCTGCTCGGGGGTCTCGGCGACGACGAGGGCGACCGGCCAGCCCACATGGTGCACCCGGTCCTGCTGGAAGAGGGCGGCGGTGGGGTCCGGCGGGAAACCCAGCGCGCCGATGTAGTGGGTGTCGACGCGCGGGGCGTTGCCGTGGTGCAGGACGGCGAGCACGCCCGGCATGCCGAGGACCGACTCGGTGCCGAGGGAGCGGATGCGGCCGCGGGCGACGGTGGACAGCGCGAGCCAGCCGTGCGCGAGGCCGGCGAAGGGGATCTCGCCCGCGTAGCGGGCCGCTCCGGTGACCTTGTCGCGGCCCTCGACGCGGGTGTGCGCGGTGCCGACGACGCCCCGGAGCGCCGTGCGGCCGGTCGTGGCGGTGGTCATCGGGCGGCCTCCTCGGCGAGTTCGGTCAGGACGGCCACCGCGAGGTTGCGCATCAGGGTCACCTTGTATCCGTTGTCGGGCAGTGGCCGGGCGGCCGCGAGTTCGGCGTCCGCGGCGGCGGCGAAGGTGTCGCCGGCGGCCGGTGCCCCGGTGAGCACGGCCTCGGCCGCGTGGGCCCGCCAGGGCCGCGAGGCGACCGCGCCGAAGGCCAGCCGGGCCTCGGTCACGACGCCGTCCTCGATGCCGAGCGCGGCGGCGACGGAGCCGATCGCGAAGGCGTACGAGGCGCGCTCGCGCACCTTGCGGTAGCGGGAGCGGGCGGCGACCGGGGCGGGCGGCAGGGTGACGCCGGTGATCAGCGCGCCGGGCGGCAGGGCGGTCTCCCGGTGCGGGGTGTCCCCGACGGGGAGGTAGAAGTCGGCGAGCGGCAGCTCTCCCGCGGCGGGGGTGCCCCCGGGGCCGTCGAGGGTTTCGTAGCGGACGACGGCGTCGAAGGCGGCAAGGGCCACGCCCATGTCCGAGGGGTGCACGGCCACGCAGTGGTCCGAGGCGCCCAGCACGGCGTGGTTGTGGTGCTCGCCGGTGACGGCGGAGCAGCCGCTGCCGGGGGCGCGCTTGTTGCAGGGCTTGCTCAGGTCGGTGAAGTAGCCGCAGCGGGTGCGCTGGAGCAGATTGCCGCCGACGGTGGCCATGTTCCGCAGCTGGCCGGAGGCACCGGCCAGGACGGCCTGGGCCAGCGCGGGGTAGCGGCGCCGCACGCCGGGGTGGGCGGCGAGGTCGCTGTTGGTGACGGTGGCGCCGATGCGCAGGCCGCCGTCCGCGGTCTCCTCGACGGTGTCCAGGGGCAGCCCGCGGATGTCGACGAGGCGGGTGGGGCGCTCGACGCCGGTCTTCATGAGGTCGACGAGGTTGGTGCCGCCGCCGAGGAAGCGGGCGTCCGGGTCGGCGGCGAGCAGCGCCACCGCGCCGGAGACGTCGTCGGCGCGCTGGTATCCGAACTCCTTCACGCGGCCGCCCCCTTCACCGTCTCGGCCCGGTCGTCCTCGCGCGCGGCGGCCTCGTGGTCCTCGGCGGCGCGGGTGACGGCCTGGACGATGGAGACGTAGGCGCCGCAGCGGCACAGGTTGCCGCTCATCCGCTCGCGGATCTCGTCGGGGGTCAGGGCCGGCGGGCCGGCCTCGGGTCGCACGTCGTCGGTGGCGGCGCTGGGCCAGCCGGCCGCGTGCTCCTCGATGACGGCGATCGCCGAGCAGATCTGGCCTGGAGTGCAGTAGCCGCACTGGTAGCCGTCGAGGTCGAGGAACGCCTGCTGGACGGGGTGCAGTTGGCCGCCCTCGGCCATGCCCTCGATGGTGGTGATCTCGCGCCCCTCGGCGGCGACGGCGAGGTTCAGACAGGAAACAGCGCGGCGTCCGTCGACCAGGACGGTGCAGGCGCCGCACTGCCCGTGGTCGCAGCCCTTCTTGGTGCCGGTGAGATCGAGGCGCTCGCGCAGGGCGTCGAGCAGGGTGGTGCGGTGGTCGACGGTCAGTTGGTGCTGCTCGCCGTTGATGTTCAGGGTGACAGCGCTGGACGTCGAGGAGGGTGCTGGGGCCATGGTCAGCCTTCTCTGGTGTCTGGTGACAGCTTCTTCGGTGTCCGGAGACCGGGAAAACGGGCTGTAGGCAGTAGGTTCGTCCGTGGCCAGGGGCCACCGGCCGGTTCCGCCGGCCGCGTTCGCCGCTAAAGTGGGCCACTAACCGGACAGCTGTCCGCTCACTGGAAAACGTAACGGACAGCTGTCCGGTTAGCAAGGACGGGATTCGGTCACGAACCCGGGAGGAGGACTGGTGGCACAGCCGAACAAGGACAACCCGGACACACCCCTGCGTTCGGACGCACAGCGCAACCGCGAGCGCATCCTGCGCGTGGCCACGGAGGAACTGACGCGCTGCGCGGACGCCCCGCTGAGCGCGATCGCCAAGAAGGCGGGTGTCGGTCAGGGCACCTTCTACCGCAACTTCCCGCACCGCGAGGCGCTCGTCCTGGAGATCTACCGCTACGAGATGCAGCAGGTGGCGGATGCCGCGACCGAGCTGCTGGCCACGCGGGAACCCGACCGGGCGCTGCGCGAATGGATGGACCGGCTCGCCGGGTTCGCCATGACCAAGGTCGGCCTGGCGGACGCCATACGGCTGGTCACCAGCGCGCCCGGGAGTCCGGCGAAACCGGGCCCCGCCCCGCTGATGGAGGCGGCCGAACTCCTGCTGCGCACCAACGAGGAGGCCGGCACCACCCGTCCCGGGGTGTCGGCGGACGACTTCCTCCTCGCCATCGGCGGTCTCTGGCAGGTCGACGCCACCGAGGACTGGCAGCCCCGGGTCGCCCGGCTCTTCGACCTCGTCATGGACGGGCTGCGGGCGGGAGCGCCGGGCCGCCGCTGACCGTGCCCCCGTCGCCGCCGTCCCCCATGTCTACGAGCAAGCCGGCATCGCCGGGCACCCCGGCGCGCTGAAGGGGCAACGGCGTCACCGGTACGCGACTCCGCAGCGCGACGCGGCCTTCCGGGAAGCCCAGTGCGCGGAGGTCGAGCGGGCCGCCAAAGCAGCCCTCGCCAAACCCGGTCACGGGGCTGGTTGTCCGAGAGGCGACCACCACTCCCCTTCCTCGGGCTGTTTCCCCCCGTGGAAGCGGGGAGTCACGTCCGGCTGCGCGACTTGCAGGACAGGGAGAGGCCGCAGCGACGTCACGCCTTGGCGCCGGCCATGCCGCTGGTGACGACGATCGCGGCCACGCCTCCGGTCTCGGTCCGCCCCAACCAGACGACGCCGCCTGACTGCGCGGTGAACGTCACCAGATCGGCTTGATGTGACTCGTCGCTGATCCGCTCGCACCCGTCCGGCAGCGGTCCGCTGTCACGCGGTTCCCAACGGCCGTCCACACACGTGCGGAACGGCGCGGACAACGTCGTCCACGCGCCGGCGTCGGCGAAGCAGCCGACATTGTGGTCCGCCCCGAACCGGGGACGCCCGCCCGGCGGAAGCCGGCCGATGTCCTCGCCGACACCCAGGCCCGCCTCCCACCCGGCCACAGCAGCGTCACTGATGCGCAACCGGGTCGCCGCGCACTCGACGCCGTCGAAGCGTTCACCGAAGAACTCGTACGGGCCTGCCGTCCACGCGATCTCCACCGGGTGGACGCCCGGGGGAATGCGCACCGCCAGCTCCCGCGGGGGCCTCGTCGGCAACCCACGCTCATATCTCCAGGTGTCGTCGTCGTCCCACGGCGCATCGACCACAAGGCGGCCGCTGGGCACACGGAGGGTCGTCACCTCCTCGACGCCCGTCACAACGACGGGGGTTGCCGGATCGTCGTACACCGTCCCCAGGTGAGAACCGGGCGTGAAAGCCGTCTCCAGGTACCAGGTGGCCTCAGGCCCGGCTGCCAGCCGCGTGTCCCCGGCCCACGTCATGTCTCCCCCTCCTCGCCGCCCGGCCGGGCGGTCAAAACGAAAGCTACGCGGGCCCGCTGACACCGGCACTTCGTACATCGCCACGATCCGTGACCGCTCCCCGACATCTGCGCCAGAACGCGGGTTCCATCAGCCCCCACGTCCGGCGGATCCCCGTGTGGGCGACCCGGTTCGGGAGGTCCGTCGCGGGGCCTGTGGCAGCGAAGCCCCCGTGGCTTCCGTCCCGGCTCGGCTGCCGCCGGCGTCCTGCCACCCCATGTCCGTGGCCACCTCGGCCTGCGCTGCGGCGATCTCTTCCTCGGTGGATCCGGTGACGTCCACCTCCTCCAGGCGTGCGAGCAGGTCCGCGAGCGCCTGCTTCTGGGCGGGGTGCGTGATCGGTACGGCGTTCAGGTCGGTGCTCATCAGCCAGTCGAACAGCACGATCGCGTCGGAACGCCACAGGCGGAGATCGACGGTTGGTGCCGCCCCCCAGGGGAAACCGGTTTCCATGTGGGCATCTTGCCAGGTCAGTGCCGTGTGATGGTCACCGGTCAAGGGGCACGCGGCTGCCTGCCTCAATCCTCCGGTGCCGCGGCCGCACCCTCGCCCGTCGAACGCCGCCCGTCGAACGCCGACCACCGGCCACCGACCACCGGCCACCGGCCACCGGCCACCGGCCACCGACCGCAATGATCAAGGTCCGGTGTCACAGGACGAGGCCGGAAGACCAGGAACGGCTCAGGACACCCGCGAGAAGGCCGCGGTGCCGGACCAGTTCTCCTGGCGCAGAAGTTCGAGCAGGGCCGTCTCCGCCGGGCCCGCGCCGCGCCGGACCACGGCGATGACGGGCTGGGACACGGCCGGGGACACCGGCCGGACGACGTCTTCGTACCCGTGGGGCACCGCGGAGGCCGGAACGAGCGTCACACCGAGCCCGTGGGCGGCCCAGCGCACGGCCGTCGCCGTCTGCGACACGCGGGCGGCCGTGACCGGAGGCAGCTCGTTGTCCCGCAGCACGGTCAGCAGCACGCCGTCGAGCGCGCTGTCGCGGTCGAACCTCACCCACGGCTCGCCCTCCAGTGCGCGCAGCTCCACCCGGTCCGCGGCGAGCAGCCGGTGCCCGGCGCCCAGCACCACGGCGAACTCCTCGTCGCCGAGGTGGTGGGCGTCGGCGGGAGTCCGCTCGCACGCCGCCATCAGGGCGAGGTCCAGCACGCCCCGGCGGCAGAGCCGTTCCAGCTCGGCGGAGCTCGGCTCCTCGAACACGGTGATCTCCAGCCGCGGGAAGCGGCGGCGCAGTACGCGCAGCGCGCCCGGCAGCTGCCGCGTGCCGAAGCCCATCTGCACCGCGACCACCAGCTCTCCGACCAGCTCGTCCGCACCGGCCCGCGCCGTCGCCCTCGCCCGCCGCGCCGCGTTCACCGCGACCTCCGCCTCGCGCAGGAACGCGCGGCCGACCACGGTGGGCACCAGCCCGGTCGGTGTGCGGGCGAACAGTTCCACGCCGAGTTCCCGCTCCAGGCCGCGGATCTGCTGGGACACCGACGGCTGAGCGACGTGCAGCAGCTCCGCCGCCGCCGTCACCGAGCCCTCCTCGGCGACGGCCAGGGCGTACTCGTACTGGCGCAGGCTCATCGGATCCCGTCCCCTCCCCCGCGGTGGACCGCCGTCCACCGCTGCGGCCTCTGTCGGAGCGGGTAACTCCTACCGCCCGGCGGGGATTCCCCCGGTCGCGGCCGGAGCCGGACCGCCGTCCGCCGGTTCTCTCACCCGTCGTCGGCCAGGCGGTCGAGCCATTCGCCGAGGAGCTGCTGTTCGGCAGGGCTCAGCGTCGTCTGCTCGGGCAGTGCCGCCCGCAGGGCCCGGGCGGCACCGGCCGGGCCCGGTTCCCGTACGGCGGGCTTCTCGTTGGTGACGGCGGCGACCATCGACTCGCGCATCGCGGTCAGCAGGCCGGGGTCGCGCCGGTCGGCGGGCAGCGACAGCCAGGTGAGCACGGCGCCCCGTGCCGTCGCGTGGATGAGGGTCGCCGCGAGCCGCTCGCCGACGCGGAGCAGGCCGCTTGCCGCGAGACGGTGGACCCGGCCCTCCAGGATCCGCATGCCGGCCCGGAACGCGGCCGAGCCGGTGCGCCGCGCGGGGTCGCCGTACATCAGCGCGTACAGCGCGGGGTTGGTGAGTCCGAACTCGACCGCGAGGTCCCAGCCCGCCCGCAGGTCCTCGACCGGATCCCCTGGTGCCGGATCGACCCGCTTGGCTGCCAGGAACGCGGCGTGGCCGTACTCGGCCACCGCTTCGAGCAGCCCGTCCCTGTCGCCGAAGAAGCGGTAGATCGCCGGGGCCTGCACTCCGGCCGCCGCCGCGACCGCGCGGGTGGTGACCGCGTCGCGGCCCTCGCGCGCGAGGAGTTCCGCGGCGGCCTCGACCAGGCGCTGCCGGGTCCGCTCGCGCCCCCCGGCCGGTGCCTCCGGCGCGGAGGCAGCGGTGACGTCGTCTCCCGATTCCGTGTTCATGGATCAATGGTATCGGTTATGCGATACCAACGTTATTAACAGTGATACGGTCTGGGCGTTTCCATTGGTAGCGCACTCGGGTGGCGGCAGCGCGGCCGGTCCGTCCCGGCGGGCGTCGGCCGCGGCGCCAGGCCACCGGTGCGGCAGAACGAGGAGTCCGCGATGACAGAGAAGATCCGGATCACAGCACTCGAGGAACACGTCGCTCTGCCCGTGGTGCTCGACGCCTGGGCCCGGGCGGGCGTACCGCAAATACCGCAGCTCGGCTTCGGTGACGATCCGATCGCGCGGCGGCTGCGGGATGTCGGCGGCCGCCGGCTCGCCGACATGGACGACCAGGGAGTCGATGTCGCCGTGCTGTCCCTGGCCACACCGGGCGTGCAGAACCTCCCGGCGGCGGACGCCGTGAGCGTCGCGCGCGAGGCCAACGACGTGCTCGCCGAGATCGTCGCCGGCAACCCGAGGCGTTTCCAGGCGTTCGCGGCCGTCCCGACCTCGGCCCCCGGAGCCGCGGCGGCGGAGCTGGAGCGCGCGGTCACCCGGCTCGGTTTCCGCGGCGCGATGCTCTACGGGCGCACGGGGACCAAGCCGGCCGACGCTCCCGAGTTCGACGACCTGTACGCCACCGCCGAACGGCTCCGGGTGCCGCTGCACTTCCACCCGCAGACCCCCGTGCCCGGAGTCATGGACGCGTACTACTCGGGGCTGCCCGGCGGAGTCGGCGCGGGGCTCGCGACCGCGGGGCTGGGCTGGTACTACGACCTGGGCGTGCAGTACCTGCGCATGATCTTCTCAGGCGTCTTCGACCGCCGTCCCGGGCTCCAGGTGATCGCCGGGCACTGGGGCGAGGTCGTCCTCTTCTACCTCGACCACACCGGCATCCTCGCGCACGGCGCGAAGCTGGAGCGGCCCCTCGCCGACTACTTCCGGCAGAACTTCTGGATCACGGGCAGCGGCACCGTGAGCGAGCGCTATCTGCGGTGGACGGCGGAGGTCGTCGGCACCGAACGCATGATGTACGCCACGGACTACCCGTACACCTTCGGCACGCGGCCCGGCGGCTTCCCCTTCCTCGACACCAGCGGCGGGGTCGCACGGTCATTCCTCGAACAGGCTCCGTTCACCGAGGCGGAGAAGGCCGCTGTCGGATCCGGCAACTGGGAGCGGCTGACCGGGCACGTGGCCGCGCACGGCGGGCACGAACGGGCCGTGTGACCCGCGTCCGGCCGGTGCCGTGACCGCGTGAGCCGCCGGTGAGCCGTGCCCACGGCCGTGACCGGGCCGCCGGGGCCCGCGCTCCCTCGGCACAACCGGGCGCGAGGCCGCCGGCCGGAGGACTGTCCCGCCCCGCCCGCCGGCTCGCCGGCCGGGTCCGGAGAAGCGGCAAACCGGACCCGGCCGCCGTGGAGTCGGCCCGCCCCGCCGCCCCGCCCGGTGAACACCCGACCGAGGCTGCGCGGGGAAAGTCGGGTGCCCGGGGCCGGTGCCGCCGCACGATGAGGTCATGGACGACACGACCTTGGTATCCCGCTTCCTCCGCGACGGCTTCGTGAAGCTCGAGGGCGCCGTCGCGCCGCGCGTGGCGGCGGACTGCGCGCGGCTGCTGTGGCGCGAGACGGGCTGCGACCCGGACGATCCGGCGACGTGGACCCAGCCCGTGCACCGGGTGGCCGGCATGGCGCAGGGGCCGTTCGCCGCCGCGCCCAACTCCCCCTCCCTGCACCGCGCGTACGACCTGCTCGTGGGCGCGGGACGCTGGGAGCCGCGCTACTCGCTGGGCACCTTCCCGCTGCGCTTCCCGCACGACGAGGAGCCGGACGACACGGGCTGGCACATCGAGGGGAGCTATCTGCCGGAGGGCGAGAGCTGGTACTTCACGAATCTGCGCTCCCGGGGCCGGGCGCTGCTGATGCTGTTCCTGTTCAGCGAGGTCGGCGAGGAGGACGCGCCGACCCGGATCCGGGCCGGCTCACACCTCGACGCGCCGAAGGTACTGGAGGAGCACGGGGAGGACGGGGCGAGCGGGCTTGACCTCGCGCCCGGTCTGGTGGCGGCGTCCGACCACCGGCCACTCACCCTCGCCACCGGATCCCCGGGCGACGTCTTCCTGTGCCATCCGTTTCTGGTGCACGCGGCGCAACCGCACCACGGCACGCGGCCGCGCTTCATGGCCCAGCCGCCGCTGACGCCGGCAGCGCCGTACGAACTGGAGCGGGCCGACGGCGCGTACTCACCCGTGGAGATCGCGATCCGCCGGGGCCTGGGACTGCAGACCCCCGGACCGGACGGGGACGGCGCCTGAAGCGGCGGCGGGTGGCCGCGCTGCGGCCGTTCCCGGGACCGGCCGTGCTGCGGCCGTTCCCGGGACCGGGCGGACCAGCCGGTGCCCGGGCAGATCACGGCCCGGTGCCCGCGCGGTTCCCGGCACCGGTGCGCGCGGTTCCCGGTGCCCGCGCGGCCGCACGTCCGGTGGCGCCGCCGCGGCCATGCGGTTCCCGGTGCCCGCCCGTCCGGCGGCGCCGCTGCCGGACACGGCCACCAAGTCCGGAATGCCGGAGAAATACCGTTGTGCCATGCTGAGAGACATCACACCGCTCCAGAAATTCGGCTGACCGGGACGGCCCTGCCACCTGAGGAGTCCGACATGGCCAGTGACGCCGCCCAATCCAGAACGCCCCGTGCGAACCCGCGCCCGTGGCATGCGCCCACATCGGGTACCACCCTCTTCGCAGCAGCCCTGATGCTCTTCGGCGGGATGATGGCGATCTTCGAGGGCATCGCGGCCATCGCCACGAACGACCTGTTCATCGCGACGCGCCACTACCTGTTCGAGTTCAGTCTGGCGGGCTGGGGCTGGGTGCACCTCATTCTGGGCGTGGCCATCGTCATCGCGGGGTGCGCCGTGCTCGGCGGAGCGCTGTGGGCACGCTTTTTCGGCGTGTCCGTGGCGGGGCTCGGCGCGATCGCCAACTTCTTGTGGGTGCCGTACTACCCCCTGTGGGCTCTGACGCTGGTCGCCGTGAACACCTTCGTCGTCTGGGCCCTGTGCACGGGTATGCACCGCGAGGCCGCCGACGGACAGGGGGCCTGAGCGCCCGCACACACCAACCGGCCGGGACACGGGGCCGGCTACCCGGGCCGGAAAGGCCGCTGCCCGCACCGGGGCGAGAACCCCGGTGCGGGCGACGCGCGTCCTCCCGGCCGGGGCCCGGCCGCGTACCGGGGAGCCCTCCGGCCGCAGCCGCACACCGGGGGCAGCGGCCCCGGCCCCCGGCGCCGTGGGACGGGCACCGACGGCACGGCGCCCTCCGGCCGGAAGCCGCGGCCGGGGCCTCCCGGCGTGCCCGGTCAGGGCAGGATCTCGACGTATCCGCCGGCCCCGTGCACACGGATCCGCTGCCCGTCCCGGATCAGCCGGGTGGCCCGCTCCACACCCACGACGGCCGGCAAGCCGTACTCCCGGGCGATCACCGCGCCATGGGTCATCAGGCCGCCCACCTCCGTCACCAGGCCCGCGATGCCGACGAACAGCGGTGACCAGCTGGGGTCCGTGAAGGCCGTGACCAGGATGTCGCCCGCTCCGAGACCGGCCCGCGCCAGGTCGAGGACGACGCGGGCCCTTCCCTCGACGGTCCCGGCGGAGACCGGCAGGCCGGTCAATGCACCGGCCGGCACGTCGTCGCGCCGGTACGCCCCGTTGACGGCCTCGCCGTCCGAGGTGAGCACCCGGGGCGGTGTCAGCGCGTGGTACGACCGGAACGCGTCCTTGCGCCGCTGGACGAGCCGGCCGTCCACCCGGTTGGAGCGCACCACGTCGTGGAGTTCGTGGAACGTGAGGTAGAAGATGTCCTCCCGCTCACGGAGCACGTCGGCCCGCACGAGGCGCCCGGCCTCCTCCAGCAGGGCCCGCTTGTAGACGAGGTAGCGGCTGACAATGCCGTACTTCGGGTACTCCCGGTAGCCGATGAAGGCGCGGACCCGGTCGATCATCCGCTTGGTCTCACGGGCCTTGCGGTCCCCGTCCGGCAGGGCCCGCAAGCGGGACAGCACGTCCTGTTCCTTCTCCCGCGCCTTCCGCCGTCCCTCCTCGAAACGCCGCCCGGCGGCGCCCGGCCGGAAGTTCTCGACGTGGTCGAGGAGCACGGGTACGAGCGTGCCGGGACGCTCGCGCCAGCGCGGCCTCGTGATGTCGATCTCGCCGACGCAGCGCATGCCGTACCGCTCCAGACAGGCCTCCATGGCGTCGCGCACCTCAGGCCCGCCCGGCAGTTCCCCCAGCTCGTCCAGAAAGGCTGTGTCGTCGGCGTTCCCGGCGTTCCCGGCGTTCCCTGTATTGCCGGTCTTGCGGGTCTTGCGGGTCTTGCGGGTCTTGGCAGTCTTCCCGGTGTTCCCGGCGTTCCCGACGCCCCGCAGGAACTCCACCACCTCCGGATGCGGGCGGATCACGTCGGCGACGTCGAGCAGCGCCAGGCCCATCCGGGAGGTGACGTTGCCCGGAGCGGACAGCGTGAGCGTGTCGGCCGCGTCCCGCTCGCCCAGCCACTCCCCCAGCTTGTCGCCCAGCCGCCATGCGGCCTCCATCCCCGCCATGACCACCCGCATGCTCAGCGGATCACCGAGGACCCGCTTGTGCTCCTCGAAGGCCTCCAGCAGGAAGTCGAACAGCGCCGGTCCGCTCTTCGTCCGGATGTCGCGCTCCAGGGCGGCGACGGACGCCTCGCTGCGCTCGATCAGCTCGGTGACCAGGGCCGGATCGGTCCCGATCGGGTCGGGCCCGCCGCCGGATCCCCGTCCCGGCACGCCGCCGGGAGCCGCGTCCGGGAGCGGCGTCGGAACGAGATCGCCGCGGTCGAGGACGGTCTCCAGCGCGTCCCTCGTCAGCGGATCGCCCCGGCCGACGACGTCGAGGAGGCCGGCGCGGCTCGCGGGCGAGGCCAGGCGCCGGGTGACGTCGACGAACAGCCTCCCTCCGGCCTCGTGCATCGGCGCCATGGCCGTCAGCCGCCACACGGAGAGCCCCAGGGGCTTCATCGGGTCCGTCATCATCTGCTGGTGGCCGACGGAGACGTAGACGCGACGCCGTCCTCCGTCCCCACCTCCGTCCCCGTTCCCGTCCCGGTCGCCGGGGCCGGGGTCCGGGACGGGGAACAGCGTCGTGACCGGCCGGCTCTGCACGATGTGGAACCCGTCGTCGGCCAGGCACCATTCGATGTCCTGGGGGCGGCCGAAGCGCGCTTCGATCCGCCGTCCCAGCCGCACGAGCCGCACGACCTGAGCGTCCGTCAGCACCGGACGCTCCCGCCCCCGCGGGCCGGTCGCCACCTCCCGCGCAGCACCGGCCGCCGGGGCGTGAACGCCCCGCCGTTCCGCGGCGATCGCCCTGGCGACGACCTCACCGTCCCGCACCGTGAAGACGTCCGGGTTCACCCGGCCGGAGACCAGGGCCCCGCCGAGACCGAAACCGGCCTCCACGGTGGCGTCCCTCCGGTTGCCCGTGACGGGATCGGCCGTGAACAGGACGCCGGACGCGTGCGGGGAGACCATTCGCTGCACGACCACGGCCATGTGGACCGTACGGTCGTCGATGCCGTTGCGCCGGCGGTAGATCACGGCCCGCTCGGTGAACAGCGAGGCCCAGCACCGGCTGACGTGCCGGAGGACCGCCGCGGGCCCCACGACGTCCACATACGAGTCCTGCTGGCCGGCGAACGACGCCGTGGGCAGGTCCTCCGCCGTCGCGCTGGACCGGACGGCGCACGCGGCCCGCTCCCCGAGCCGGGCGAGCGCGCGGGTGACCGCCGCAGCGACATCGCCCGGTACGGCGGTCCCTTCGACGGTCCGGCGCAGCCGCGCGCTGAGCGTGCGGATCGCCTCCCGGTCGTCCGGGTCCGAGCGCGACAACCGGTCGAGCAGGCCGTCGGCCGACGGCGCTTCCGCCATGACCCGCCGGAAGGCGTCCGTCGTCACGCAGAAGCCGTCCGGCACACGGATGCCGTCGATCCGCGTCAGCCCGCCCAGCTGTGCGCCCTTGCCGCCCACGACAGCGACCTGGGTCTCGTCGACCTCTCGCAGCTCCCGCACGTACCGTCCGGTCATCGCGATGCCTCCGGGGCAACCGTGCGCCGCCGCACCGGAGCGGCCGGTGGCTTCACCGGCGCCGCCCGGCCGGCCGGACGGCTCGCCGGGCATGTCCGCGGCTCCGGTCGCCTTTCCCCCCGCCCGCCGGCCGGCCGCTCCGCCGTCCCGGGCGGCGCGCACCCCCGCACCTCCGCGCCGGATGCAGGCGGCCGCACCGCCGCTCCCGCCACTGGTCCGGCCTCGCCGCGTCCCCCGTACGCCGACAGCAACACGCACACGTCGTCCCCCATTTCCGCAGGTGGTGGCATCGGCCGACGATTCTGCGCGGTGCCCCGGGCCTTGTGGCAAGCCCCCCGGTGCGCTATACGTTGAGAGAGGCAAGGAGAGAGTTCTCCTTGCCTTTGCCGTGTGCCGCCCGTGCCGTGTGCCGCCCGGTGATTCCGGCAAGCCTCGGGTCAGCCCCTCGTCCGAGGGCCGGTGCCCGCCCAGCCCGGTGACGGACGGCCCCGCCAACGGGCTGCGGGCGCGGCGCGGCCGGCAGCCCCTCGGCGCGGTGCGGCCGACAGCCCGTCACACCCCGTGTCTGTCACGTCAGCCCCGGTCCGCGGCCAGGTGCGCGGTGTAGAAGGCGGTGAGCTTGGCGACGGCCGGGGTGACGTGCTCGTCCTTGTCGTACAGGGAGATGTGGGTACCCCCGTCGATGACGAAGAGTTCCTTCGGTTCGGCCGCCTTCCCGATGGCTTCGTGGCTCATGTACCCCGTGTTCGCCTCGGATCCGATGATCATCAGCAGCGGGCGGGGCGCGATGAGGCGGATCAGGGCGTACGAGTCGTACTGGATGATCCGGTCCAGGCTGCGGACGGGCCAGGGCCTGACCGCGCGGGGGTGGTGACCGCGCGGGGTGCGGTAGTACTCGTAGGTCTCGGCGTCCACGGCCTCCGTGATCCATTCCTGCCGCGGGACGGCCTCACCGCGGGCCTCCGCGGTGCGTGCCGCTCCGGCCCGCTCCAGCATCGCGCGCGTGGTCTGCGGGTCCTGGGTGCGGCCGAGGCCTTCGCGCATCACCGCTCCCATGTCCGAGGCGCTGACGGTGGCGACGGCCCTGATCCGCAGATCGGTCTGGGCGGCGTAGGGGACGTAGCCGCCGGAGGCGCAGATCCCCAGGGCGCCGATCCGGTCCGGATCGATCTCGTCGCGGGTGGTCAGGAAGCTCACGGCGGACTTGATGTCCTCGGCGCGCTGGAAGGGGTCCTCCAGACCGCGCGGCTCGCCCTCGCTCTCGCCCTGGCAGGCGGCGTCGAAGACGAGCGCGGCGAAGCCCTCGCGGGCCAGTCGCTCGGCGTAGACGCTCGCGGTCTGCTCCTTCACGCCGCCGCCGGGGTGGGAGACGACCACGGCCGCACGCCGCTCGGAGGCAGGCGCATCGGGCAGGAAGAGGGTGCCGGCGAGCCGGAGACCGCTGCTGAGGAAGGGGACGTCTGTCTTCATGCCCCCGACCCTGGCAGCCGGCCGGCGCCGGGATAAGGGGACAGAAATGGCCCACCCGGCCGGGCGGCTCCGGTGCGAAACTGGGTCGCATGAGCAGCGAACTGGGTGACTTCCTCAAGGCCCGGCGCAGGGAGGTGAGCCCCGCGGCGGCCGGGCTGCCCGACGACGGACGGAGGCGGGTCCCCGGCCTGCGCCGGGAGGAGATCGCCCTGCTGGCATCGATCAGCCCCGACTACTACACCCGTCTGGAACAGGGGCGTCGCCGGGCCTCCGAGCCGGTGCTGGACGCCCTCGCCCGGGCGCTGCGGCTCAGCGGCGACGAGCGTGCCTACCTCTTCGAGCTGTCGGGCAAGGACGCCGGCCGGCCGCGCCGGCGGCCTGCCCAGCGGGTCCAGCCGCTGCTGCGCCGCCTGCTCGACGATCTCACCAACACCCCGGCCCTCGTTCTCGGCCGGTGCACCGACATCCTGGCGTGGAATCCCCTCGCCGCCGCGCTGTTCACCGACTTCGCGCTCGTGCCGGAGCGCGGACGCAACTTCGTACGCCTGGTGTTCTGCGACCCGGCGGTACGGGCCCTGTATGCCGACTGGGACCACGTGGCGCGGGCCTGCGTGGCGCAGCTGCGCATGGAGGCGGCCCGGGACCCGGAGAATCCGCGCCTCACGGCGCTGGTGGGAGAGCTGTCGGTGCGGGACCCGGACTTCCGGACCTGGTGGGGCGACCACCGCGTGGCGGCGCGGACCGCGGGCACGAAGGCCCTGCGGCACCCGGTGGTCGGCGAGCTGGCCCTCGACTGGTCCACACTGACCGACGCGTCCGACCCGGACCAGCAGCTCATCGCCCTGACCGCCGCGCCCGGTACGCCCGCTCACGACGGCCTGCGGCTGCTCGGCGCCGTCAGTGCGCGTGACTGACCCGGCCCACCGCCCCGGTCCGGCCGCACCGCGGGCGCTGACGCCCGCCCGGCCGCACCGTGATCAGCCGCTGCCCGGCCCGCGGCGGCCCCCGCTCCCTGCCGGGCGCGCACGGCACCCGTAGCTCACGCGGTTCCCCGCGCCGCACGACCGGCGAGGTTCCGTGCCCGCTGGCACGTCCGCTGCCGCCGTCCCGGCGCCCGCGTCCTCCCGTTCCGCGACACGGATTCCGCGACACGGACATCCCGGTCCGCCCCGGGTCCGGCTCTCACCCACCCCCTACCGGGGTATCACTCCCGGCTTGGCTCCCCGGTGTGACGCCCCGCGCCCGGCCGTCTTCCTACCTTCCACCTCGTCACCACGTACGAGACAGAGGGAGACGGACGGATGCGCCGCTTCAGGAAGACCCTGACCACCGCCGTACTGACCACGCTGCTGGTCGGCAGCACGGCGGGCCAGGCCTCGGCGGGCGGCGAGAGCGTGCCGAGCGGTCCGATCCCGGGCACCGCCGCCTGGCTGGCCGACGACTCCCTCGGCAGGGCGCTGCCGGACCCCGTCACGGCCACCCCGTCCGAAGTGGCGGCCTTCTTCGCCGGCCTGTCCGGCGCCCAGCAGCAGCGCCTCGCCGAGGACCACCCCACCGTGGTGGGCAACCTCGACGGCGCCCCCGTACAGCTCCGTTACCGGGCCAACGCCCCCGCGGGCGACCGGGTCCTGGCGTACGACCCGCGCGGCCGCGGACTGATCGCGCAGGTCGCGGGCGACCTGGAGAGCGCCGCCCATGTCTCGGTGATCGTCCCCGGCTCGGACATCGACATCTCGACGTTCGACCGCACCGCACGGCAGGCCGCCGCTGTCCAGGCGGAGGCGGGCGGTGACACGGCCGTCATCGCCTGGGCCGGCTACACCACCCCCTCCGGCATCGGCCCCGACCTGGCGACGGGCCGGCTCGCCGAGACCGGCGCCGAGCGCCTCACCCGTTTCACCGACGGCCTGGACGCGGCCGGCCTCCCCGACCCCTCCCTCCTCTGCCACAGCTACGGCTCGGTGGTGTGCGGCCTCGCGGCCGCCGGCACCGACGCGAGCGACATCGTCGTCATGGGCTCGCCGGGCATGCGCGCCCGCGACGTCACCGCACTCGGCACCGATGCCCGCGTGTGGGCGGCGAAATCACCGGACGACTGGATCGACCGCGTCCCCAACGTGCAGGTCCTGGGCCTGGGCCACGGCGCGGACCCCACCTCTGCGGGCTTCGGCGCGACCGTCCTGCCCGCCGACGACGTACCGGGGCACGACGCCTACTTCACCCCCGGCACCTCCACCCTGACCGCGTTCGCGGCGATCGCCGACGGAGACCTGTGATGACGACCCCCGCCAAGCTCGCGAAGCTCACCGCCAGGATCGACGACCGGACCCCCGCCCACCGCGACCGCGCCGTCGACGGCCTGCGCGCGCTGGCGCTCCTCGCCGTCCCGACCGGCCACTGGCTGCTCGGCGGCTTCACCCTCGACACCGGCGGCGGCCTGCACAACGCCAGCCCGCTGAGCACGTTCGGCGCGCTGGCCCCGGCTGGCTGGGTCCTCCAGATGCTGGGCATCTTCTTCCTCGTCGGCGGCTACTCCTCGTACCTCTCCTACCGGCGCCGCAAGGGCCCGGCCCGCGCGTGGATCACCGGCCGGCTCACCCGGCTGGGCCGCCCGGTCCTCGGTGTCACCGCCGTCTGGGCGCTGCTGCTGCCCGCCCTCCATTACGGCCTCGGCGTCCCGACCGCCACCCTGCACACCGCCTCGACACTGGTCGTCCAGCCCCTGTGGTTCGTCGGCGTCTACGCCGTGATCACGGCGCTCACGCCGTACTGCGTCCGCGCCTCCCGGCGCCTGGGCTTCTGGTCCGCGGCCCCGCTGCTCGGCTCGGTCGCGGTGGTCGACTTCCTGCGCTACGGGCCGTGCGCGGACGCGATGCCGTCCTGGCTGAGTGTGCTCAATCTGCTCCCGGGCTGGATGTTCGCCTACCAACTGGGCGTGTCCTGGGCTGACAAGCGGCTGGGCCGCCGCGAGGCGTGGCTGCTGTTCGCGGGCGGCGCGGCCCTGTTCGCCGCCCTGCTGCTGGCCTTCCACTACCCGGCGTCGATGGTCGGCGTGCCCGGCGAGGCCCGTACCAACTCCCACCCGCCGTCCCTGCTGGTCCTGGCGCTCGGAGCCGCCCAGTCCGGTGCCGCGGTCCTGCTGCGCGACCGGCTGGCCCGGCTGCTCCGGCGCCCCGCCCTGTGGGCGCCGGTGGTGATCATCAACCTGTCGGCGATGACGATCCTGTGCTGGCACCAGACGGCGATGCTCACCGCCGCGGTCCCCGCCTCGTACTTCGGCGGGATCCCCGGCCTGACGACCGCGCCGGACACGGCCGGATGGATCCTGGCGCGGCTGGCCTGGATGCCGCTCTTCGCGGGGCTGCTCGTGCTGATCGCGAAGTTCGCCCGGCCCCTGGAGACCCCGTGGGACCGCGCCGGGACGACCCGCCGCGCGGCGGCGGGCGTGCTGGCGGCGGGCTTCGCCTACTTCGCGCTGGCGGCGTGAGCGACGGGTGCCGCCGTCTCCCCCGGCCCGGGGGCCACCGCGCGGGCCGGCGCGCCCCCGGACCACGCCCGCCCGCGAACACAGAACCGGGGCGACGGCTTCCGTGCCCCGACCGCCCGCTGGATCCGTACGTCCTCGGCGCGGGCCCGCGAGCCCGCGCCGCCTCAACGACCGTCCACCGAACACGGAGTACCACCATGTCACCGACCGGCGACACCACCCCGCCGCACCCCGGGAAGACCGGCGCGAGGCGGTCCGAACCGCACACGGGCAGCGAGTTCACGCCCCTGCTGCGCGACGTCAGGCAGCAGGGGCTGCTCGACCGGCGCACCGGCTGGTACGCACGCACCATGGCGGCCAACGCGCTCGGCCTGTCCGCCGTCGTCACCGGCATGGCACTCACCGGCGATTCCTGGTGGGTCCTCGCGCTCGCCCCCGTCCTCGCCGTCCTGTGCGCCCGCACGGCGTTCATCGGCCACGACGCGGGCCACGCCCAGATCAGCGGCAGCCGCGTCACGAACCGCCGCATCGGGCTCGTCCACGGCAACCTGCTGCTCGGCATGAGCTACGGGTGGTGGAACGACAAGCACAACCGCCATCACGCCAACCCCAACCACATCGACAAGGACCCCGACGTCGCCGCCGACGTCCTCGTCTTCACCAGCGGGCAGGCCGCCACCCGCACGGGCTTCCGCGGCCTGCTCACCCGCCACCAGGCATGGCTCTTCCTCCCCCTCACCCTCCTCGAGGGCCTCGCCCTGAAGGTCTACGGCTTCCAGTACCTGCGCGGCCGGACCGGCCGCGAGCGCCTGGTGGAGGGCGGGCTCCTCGTCGCCCACGCCGCCGGGTACGCCACCCTGCTGTGGAGCACCATGCCGCTCGCGCACGCACTGGTCTTCGCCGCGCTCCACCAGGCCCTGTTCGGGCTGCACCTGGGCTTGGCCTTCGCGCCCAACCACAAGGGGATGGACATGCCCGACCCCCGCGGCGCGAAGCGGGGACATCTGCGGCGCCAGGTCCTGACGTCCCGCAATATCCGGGGCGGCGTCCTCACCGACTGGTTCCTCGGCGGACTCAACTACCAGATCGAGCACCACCTGTTCCCCGGCATGCCCCGGCCCAACCTGCGGCACGCCCGGTCCGTGGTGAAGGCCCACTGCCACGACCTCGGTGTCCCCTACACGGAGACCGGGTTCGCCGACTCCTACCGCCAGGCCCTGCGGCACCTGCACGAAGTGGGAGAACCCCTGCGTGCCGGCGGCTGAGAAGCCGGCGCCGCCCCGGAGGCGGCCGGCAGGTGCGCACGA
>NZ_WHPN01000294.1 GCF_009735685.1 Streptomyces lycii
CTGGGATTGAACCAGTGACCTCTTCCGTGTCAGGGAAGCGCTCTCCCGCTGAGCTAATCGTCCGAGGTGGAGACGGGATTTGAACCCGTGTAGACGGCTTTGCAGGCCGTTGCCTCGCCTCTCGGCCACTCCACCAGCGCGGAGGTCGATGAGACCCCCACTCCGAGCGGACGACGAGATTCGAACTCGCGACCCTCACCTTGGCAAGGTGATGCTCTACCAACTGAGCCACGTCCGCAGGTCGTGCTCCGGGGCGCTTGCGTCCCGGCGACGTGTTGAACTCTAGCGGATTCCTGGGCCAGCTCAAATTCCGTTTGCGCAGCGTGCTGCGCTGGTTGCCCGTCCGAGTCGGTCCGGACCACCCCCGCCGCGGACCCGGCCATAGACTCGGCGGCGTGTCCCACCTCGCCCCCATGGCGCGCTTCGGCGGTCTCGTCGCCGCTGACCTGCGTGATGTCACCAGCGACCCGGAGGCCCTCGACTCGGCCGGTTTCTGGGCGGTCGTCGCGGACTTCGAGGGGAAGCTGGTGTGCGCGCGCTTCGGGGACGTACGGCCCGCGCCGGTCCCCGCCCCGGTCCCCGGCGCCTGGAGGGGCCCGGCCGCCGGGGAGTGGACGTCGTCCCTGGACCGGGCCGCGTACACCGCGGGCGTAGGGCGGATCCGGCGGCACATCGCGGCGGGCGAGGTCTACCAGGCCAATCTGTGCCGGGTGCTGTCCGCCCCGCTGCCCGACCCCGGGCACGCCGACGTGGACGCGCTCACCGCACTGCTGGCCCGCGGCAACCCGGCCCCGTACGCGGGAACGGTGCGGCTGCCCGCGCACGGCGTCGAGGTCGCCACAGCCTCGCCCGAGCTGTTCCTGCGGCGCTCGGGCGGGGTCGTGGAGTCCGGCCCGATCAAGGGCACCGGCCGCACGGCGGCCGATCTGCTGGAGAAGGACCACGCCGAGAACGTGATGATCGTCGACCTGGTCCGCAACGACCTCGGCCGGGTCTGTGCCACCGGCTCGGTGACCGTTCCCGAACTCTGCGCGGTCGAGGAACACCCCGGCCTCGTCCACCTCGTCTCCACCGTCCGCGGGCAGTTCCCGCCGGACGCCGGCTGGCCGGAGCTGCTGGCGGCGGCCTTCCCGCCCGGTTCCGTCACCGGCGCCCCGAAGTCCAGCGCGCTGCGGATCATCGGCGCGCTGGAGACCGCGCCCCGCGGCCCGTACTGCGGCGGTATCGGCTGGGTCGACGCCGACCGCGGCACGGGAGCCCTGGCCGTCGGCATCCGGACGTTCTGGACCGACCGTGCGGGACCCGGCGGCCCGCGGCTGTGCTTCGGCACCGGCGCCGGGATCACCTGGGGCTCCGACCCCGGTCGGGAGTGGGACGAGACCGAGCTCAAGGCGGCCCGATTGCTCGCGATAGCGTCGGGTACCCCGGCACGACAGGGCGGCGCGGGGCAGCAACCGGGGGCCGGGGAACAGGCGCCGGCCCGGGCGACGCGAGGGGAAGCACAGTGAAGATCTGGCTCGACGGGACGCTGCGGGACGCCGAGGGCGCACGGGTCTCCGTCCTCGATCACGGCCTGACGGTGGGGGACGGCGTCTTCGAGACGCTCAAGGCCGTCCACGGACAGGCGTTCGCACTGACCCGGCACCTGGACCGGCTGGCGGTCTCCGCGCGCGGCCTCGGCCTGCCCGAGCCCGACCTCGACGAGGTGCGGCGGGCCTGCGAGGCGGTCCTGACGGCCAACCCGATGCCGTACGGCCGGCTGCGCATCACGTACACCGGCGGTCTGTCCCCGCTCGGCTCCGACCGCGGCACGGCCGGTCCCACGCTGGTCGTCGCCCTCGGCGAGGCGCAGCGGCTGCCCGACAGCACGGCCGTGGTGACGGTGCCCTGGGTGCGGAACGAGCGCGGCGCGCTGACCGGCCTGAAGAGCACCTCGTACGCCGAGAACGTGATGGCGCTCGCCCGGGCGCACGAGCGGGGCGCCTCCGAGGCGCTGTTCGGGAACACCGTCGGCGCGCTGTGCGAGGGCACCGGCTCCAACGTCTTCGTGGTGCTCGACGGCGCCCTGTACACCCCGCCGCTCGCCTCCGGCTGCCTCGCCGGGATCACCCGCGCCCTGGTCGCCGAGTGGGCCGGCGCCGAGGAGGCCGAGCTGCCGCTGGACGTGCTGGACCGCGCCGACGAGGTCTTCCTGACCTCGACCCTGCGCGACGTACAGGGCGTGCACGCCATCGACGGCCGGCTGCTGCCCGGCGCCCCCGGGCCGGTCACCGCCAAGGCGCGGCGGATCTTCACCGAGCGGGCGGCCGCCGACCCCGACCCGCGCCCGGCCGGCCGGCCCGCCCCGGGAGCCGGCGAAACGGGGTGACGCAGCGCGGCCGAGCCGGTACAACACCCTTGATGACCACCACTCTGCGGCCCATGGGGCCGGAACGGCACACCCCGGACGGCGGGCGCTCGCGCGGCTACGAGGTCTGCGTCAACAGCCGTCCCGTCGGCTCGGTCGGACTCAGTACGGACAGCCGCCTCGGCCCGGGTGCCGGCCGCATCCAGGGCCTGCGGATAGCCGAACAGGACCGGCGGCGCGGCCGGGGCACCGTCGCGGCGCTGGCCGCCGAGGAGGTGCTGCGGGGCTGGGGGTGCACCCGGATCGAGATCACGGTGCCCGCGTCGGCCGGCGCGGCCCGCGCCATGGCCGACGGCCTCGGCTACACCGAGCGCAACCGCATCCTGAGCAAGCGGGTGCCGGCGCGGCCGCCCTCGCTGCCGCCCGGCAGCGCGGCCCGGGCGATGAACGCCACCGAGTTCGAGGCGTGGCTGGAGGCGTCCAAGGAGGACTACGCGCGCAGTTGGACGGAGCGCGGCGTGCCCGAGGAGGCGGCGCGGGCCAAGTCCGAGGACGACCACCGGCGGAAGCTGCCGGACGGTGTGCGCACGTCCGGCGCGGTGCTGCGCGTCCTGTCGCACGAGGGCCGGGACGCGGGCACGCTCTGGCTGGCCGTGGGGGAGGGGCTGCCGGAGGCGGTGGACGCGTTCGTGTTCGACGTGGAGGTCGACGCGGAGCTGCGCGGCCGGGGCCACGGCCGTTCGCTGATGCTGCTCGCCGAGCGGGAGTGCCGGGCGGCGGGCGCGGACGTCCTCGGGCTGAACGTCTTCACCAGCAACACCCCGGCGCGGCGGCTGTACGAGTCCCTGGGCTACGAGCCGGTGCTGTACGGCCTGTACAAGCCGCTGGCCTGAACGCGAGCCCGGGCGGGGCACCGGGTCCCGGGCTGCGCCCCCTGCCCGGGCCGGGACGGTCCCGGGCGCGGGTTCGGGACGAGGGCGCCGCGCTCACGGCGGCGGGCGAGCGCGGTGCGGGCGACGGGCGGGCGACGGGCGGTGGGCGGAGACGCCGAAACAGCCTGCCCGATGCCCCGTACTGCCCGGTGCCTCCCCGTACTGCCAGGCCCCCTCCGCCGCCCGCGTCCGGCCCGGCCGCCCGCCCCTGCCCGGTGCCCCGCCCCCGTCCTTCCCCGGTCCGCCGCCGGGGCGGCGTGGACGCGCCCGGAGCCGGTCAGTCCGTGCGTTCCGCCAGCAGCCGGTCGGCGATCTCCTCGATCCGCTCCCGCAGACCGTCCTGGCTCTTCCCGCCGTCCAGGCGCTCGCCGCCGATGACGTACGTCGGTGTACCGGTCACCCCGATCGCGGCGCCCTCCGCCTGGTCCGCGTCGACGATCAGCAGATGCCGGCCGTCGATCAGGGCGGTGTCCAGTTCCTCCGTGTCCAGGCCCAGCTCGCCCGCGATCTCCAGCAGCATTTTCTCGCCATGTCGGCCGAGGTCCTCCGCGCGCTCCAGCACGGCCTCGGCGAACGCCCAGCCCCGGCCCTGCACGGCGGCCTCCTCGGCGGCCTGGGCGGCCGCGTAGGCGTGCCGGTGCTTCTCCAGCGGGAAGTGCCGCAGCCGGAGCTCCAGGGCGTCGCCGTAGCGGTCCCGGAGGGCGCGGAGGTCCGTGAGGGCGGTACGGCAGTCGGTGCACTGCAGTTCGCACCAGACGTCGAGGACGGCACGGCCGGGGGTGGGGTCGCTCATGGCACCAGTCTGGCAGTTCCCCGCGGGCCGCCCGTACCCGCCCGTACCCGGCCGGAGGAGCCGGACCGGGACCTGAGGACGAGATCGACCCTGAGAACGGCCCGGAGACTGCGCCGGGACGTGGCCCCGACGGCCGCACACGGTGCACGATGGAAGGACACGGCGGCACACGGGGACGGGAGTGGAGATGTTGTCTGTTACGGCCGGTGGGAGCGCGCCATGCTGACGACGACCATCTGCGTGGCCCTGTCCGCGGCGGGCCTGGCCATCGCCCTGCTCACCGCGTACCGGCGCCGCTTCGCGGCCGCGACGCGGATCGCCGCGTTCGCGCTGCTGCCGGTGGGGCTGGCCATGGCGGGGCTGGTGGACCTCGGCGCCGACGTCGTCGCGGCCGCGGCCGACTGGGGCACGGACCTGGTCCTCAAGCCGGCCGTCTGGGGCGGCTTCGGCGTGCTGGCCGTGTCCGCGGTCCTCTTCGTCACCGCCCGGGTCGCGGGCAGGCGCGGCGGGTCCCGCAAGGAGCGCAAGGCCGCCGGAGCGGCGCGCCGGGACGCGGTGGCGCCCGGTGCCTCGGCCCCGGCGCTCGGCTCCGGCGACCGGGCCGCCGGGCCCCGGGCCGCGCCGAAGCAGAAGTCCGGCGCGACGGACACCGCCGGGCTCGACGGTCTCGAGGACATCGAGGCCATCCTCAGGAAGCACGGGATCTGACGAAGTCCGGGTGAATCTTGGCGTGTTTGGTCACCGGGAACGGATCTCTGCGTCATCATCTGCGCGAGATGAACAACGACCTGTCCTCCCCGGCTGCCGAACGCCCGCTGACCTGCACCGCGGAGAGTTCCGTCGCTCCTCGCACCGGCCCGGTCGAGCCCGTCGCGCCCCCCGAGCCGCGCGGCTGCCTGTTCGCGCTCTCCCAGCCGCCGCTGATGCTGTTCCTCGCCGTCATCGGCGGCCTGTTGCTCTTCGGCGCCGTGTACGACCTCTACCGCTGGTGAGCCTCCACCGCCGGCAGCCGTCCGGACGCCGGGCCGTCCCCGCGGCAGGGGGCGCCCGGCGGCCCCGGAGCGGTCACTCCGCGGCCTCCCGGCGGCGCGCCCGGTACGCGGCGACGTGCAGCCGGTTGCCGCACGTGCGGCTGTCGCAGTAGCGCCGCGAGCGGTTGCGGGACAGGTCGACGAAGGCCCGTCGGCAGTCCGGCGCGTCGCAGCGCCGCAGCCGCTCCCGCTCGCCCGCGACGACGAGGAAGGCGAGGGCCATGCCGCCGTCCGCCGCGAGGTGCTCGGCCAGGGTCGCGCCCGGCGCGAAGTAGTGGATGTGCCAGTCGTAGCCGTCGTGGTCCGTGAGCCGGGGCGTGGTGCCCGCGGCGGCCACCATGCCGTTGAGCAGCTCGGCGGCGTCCGGGGTGGAGCCGGCCTCGAACACCGCCGCGAACTTGGCGCGCACCGCCCGCACGGCCGTGAGGTCCGCCTCGCCCAGCGTGCCGACGTCGCTGATGTTGTTGCGCCGCACGAAGTCGCGGAGGGCGGGCAGATCCGTGAGCGTGTCGGGCTCCGGCTCCTCCGCGGAGGTGTTCACGAGATCGGTCACGCAGTCGAGAGCGCACCGGGTGTCGTGGTTGATCAGCACGGGTTCGCTCCTGGCCGGTGGTCGGGCGGCTGTCATGTCGATGACGCCCGACTGTAGCGGCTCGGCGCGCGAGGGTGCCTCCGCCGCGGAAGGCTGCCGCGGCGGAGGCACCGGTGTGCTGTCGGTCGTGCCGGTGAGGGATCCGCAGCCGTCGCCCCGAGTCGGACGGCTGCGGACGGTGGATACCGGGGCTACGGCCGGTGGCCGGTCACCGCCCCGCCTCCCTCAGCTCTCCGCGAGGATGTGGGAGAGTTCGGTGTCGAGGTCGAAGTGCCGGTGCTCGGTGCCGGGAGGCACCGCGGCGTCGGTTCGCTTGAGGAACGATTCCAGGGCCCGCGCCGGGGCCTCGAGCAGAGCCTCTCCCTCCGGGGAGCTGAGGGCGATGCAGACGACCCCCTGTCCGTGGCTGCGGGACGGCCACACCCGGACGTCTCCGGTGCCGGTCGGACGGTGCAGGCCCTCCGCGAGGAGGTCGCGGGCGAACACCCACTCGACGGTCTCCTCGGCTCCGGTGTGGAAGGTGGCGTGCACGGCGTAAGGGTCGGCCGTGTCATACCGCAGACCCGCGGGAACGGGCAGGGACGACTCGCTCGACACAACGAGGCGCAAGTGCAGCTCGCAGCTGACCGTGGTGTTCATAAGCGCCATGGCCTTTCGCTCAGTGTGCGCTCGGGGATTCGCACGTCGGCGAAATCGACATGCCACCTACGGTCCCGTTGTAAACCCCTCTGACCGTTTTGCGGGTGTTCAGGTACCTCGTATGGCGGATTTCACGGTCCTCCTTGCGGCCGTTCCGGTGAGTCTCCGGTGTCGGGTAGCTTGTGGAACATGAACGCGGAGAGTGACGGTCGGGGAACGGCCGCCGATGTGGCGACGTTGGAAGCCCCGGCGGAGGAGGGTGCTGCCGGAGTGCGGAACGGGCGGCGGGATGCGACGGTGGTCGGGACGGAAGCGGAGTCCGGGCCGGAGGCGGAGACGGTGGCTGAGCCGGAGGCCGGGCGCGAACCCGGTGCGGAGGACGAGCCGCAGCTGGGCTCGCGGGCGCCCCGGTTCATCAAGGCCTCCCGGCCGCTGCATGTGAGCTGGCAGGTCGGCGTGTTCCTGGTCGGCCTCGCGGTGGTCGCGGCCGGCGCGTCGATGCTGGTCCTTCCCGGCCCCGGCTGGGTGGTGATCTTCGCCGGCATGGCGATCTGGGCGACCGAGTTCGTCTGGGCGCAGCTGGTGCTGCGCTGGACCAAGCGGAAGGTCAAGGAGGCCACCCGGCGGGCCCTCGACCCCAAGGTGCGCCGCAGGAACATCATTCTGACGACGGTGGGCTGCGTGATCGCGGCGGCCGCCCTCGGCGCGTATCTCTGGCAGTACGGCCTCGCCATGCCGTGGACTCCGGGGAAGTGACCGTGCGGGCCGCCGCCCCGCGGCGGCCCTCGGGCATGGTCCGGGGCACCGGCTGACATGCGGTAATGTTGTGCCCGCGCCCGGGCGATTAGCTCAGCGGGAGAGCGCTTCGTTCACACCGAAGAGGTCACTGGTTCGATCCCAGTATCGCCCACCACGAGCCGCGGCTCCGAAGGTTTCAAGCCTTCGGGGCCGCGGCTTTTTGCTGATCCCGGGCAGGTCCGTGCGGCCGCCGGCCGGGAGTGCGGGCGGTGGATCCGGTCCGAACCGTTGACGGTGCTGACGGCGCTCTCTACTTTGTCCCAGCAAGCGCTTGCCTAAAACGATTCAATCTCGTTCGGGCGGCTGAACGCCGTCCAGGAAGGCCGTGCCATGAGGGCTGGGCGAAACGTGTCAATGCGGAGATCGGCCGCGGGGCTGCTGGCGCTGGGGCTGCTGGCCGCCGGCTGCGGAGGAAGCGGCGGCAGCGGTGGCGACGGCACCGTGACCATCCGCTACTCGTGGTGGGGCGACGCCAGCCGGGCGAAACTGATCAACGAGACGGTCGACCTCTTCGAGAAGAAGCACCCGAAGATCAAGGTCAAGACCGACTTCCTGGAGTACGCGGACTTCTGGAAGAAGTTCGCGACCCAGTCCGCGGGCGGAGGCGCCCCGGACGTCTTCCAGAACTCGGCCGCCTTCCTCCGCGAGTACGGCGACAAGAACGTGCTCCTGGACCTGAACTCGCAGGTCGAGGCCGGAAAGCTGAACATGGAGGGCTTCCGCGCCGGGCTGGAGAAGGCGGGTGAGATCGACGGCAAGCTGCTCGCGGTACCCGTCGGCGGCAACACCTTCAGCCTGATCTACAACGTCGAGGAGTTCGAGAAGGCCGGCATCGAGCCGGAGAAGGGCTGGACCTGGGACGACTACCAGGCCGGCATCGAGAAGATCAGCAAGAAGGGCGGCATCAAGGGCGCCGCCTCCAACGCCGGCGTCATGTACTTCTACGACCTCCTCCTCCGGCAGCAGGGCAAGGCCTTCTTCACCGAGGACGGCAAGCTCGGCTTCGCCAAGTCCGACCTGAAGAAGTGGTGGAGCGACAACTACGCCGATGTCCGGAACGGCACCCTGATCTCGCAGAAGAAGGCCGACCAGGCGGCCCCGAAGTCGACGATGTCCTCCGACCTGGTGGCCTCCGAGTTCTCCTGGGACAACTTCATCGTCCGCTGGTCCGCCGAGACCGACACCGAGATGGCCCTGGCTCCCATCCCGACCACGGACGGCAAGAAGACCGGGCAGTACTACTCCTCGCTGATGCTGAGCGGCTACGCCCGCACCGAGCACCCGGCCGAGGTGGCCCAGTTCATCGACTTCATGGTGCACGAGCCCGAGGTCGGCAAGGTCATGGGCTACAACCGCGGCGTGCTCGCCACCGAGGCGCAGTACGAGGCGTACCGGCCCGAGGGACCGGACAAGCTGGTCGCCGAGTACGAGGAAGAGGTCACCGACCTCATCGAGCCGATGACCCCGCACCCCGCCGGCACCTCCGTGGCCGAGGCCGCGTTCCTGCGGATCTGGGGCGATGTCGCCCACGGCAAGTCCTCCGTCGACGAGGGCGTCGACCAGTTCTTCTCCGAGGCCGAGCAGGCGCTCGGGTCCTGACGTGCCCGACCCGACCGACACGAAGGCCGATGTA
>NZ_WHPN01000295.1 GCF_009735685.1 Streptomyces lycii
CTCCAGCACGTCCAGGGCCGCCGCGGCCTCATCGGCCGTCACGGGCGGCGGGGTGCCGTCGCGCAGCGCCGCGGCCACGGCCGCGTAGTAGGCGGGATAGTCGCCGGGGAGCGTCGGCACCGGCTCGCCGCCGCCCGTCACCGGGGACTCGCCCGCGCCGAGCCGGCCCCACAGGGCTTCCGGTTCGACGCCCCAGTCCGCGCCTCCGGCACCGGCCGCCCCGGGGCGCAGCCCGTCGCGGAGCGCCTGTTCCTGGGGGTCGAGCCCGTACTTCACATACCCGGCGGAGCTGCCCAGGACACGGAAGCGCGGGCCGAGCTGGGCGGCGGTGGCGCTGGCGTACAGATGGGAGTGGACGCCGCTCGCGTGGGTGATCGCGATGAACGTGTCGTCGTCGGCCTCGGCGCCCGGGCGGCGGATCACGGACTCGGCGTAGACCCGCACCGCCGGGCCGAAGAGGACCAGCGCCTGGTCGACGACATGGCTGCCGAGGTCGTACAGCAGCCCGCCGATGTCCAGCGGGTCGCCGGACTCGCGCCAGCCGCCCTTGGGCTTCGGCCGCCACCGCTCGAAGCGGGACTCGAACCGCTGTACGTCGCCGAGCGCGCCGTCCGCGATGAGCTTGCGAACGGTGCGGAAGTCGTTGTCCCAGCGGCGGTTCTGGAAGACGGACAGCAGCAGCCCGCGCGAGTCCGCCAGCGCGGCCAGCTCGCGGGCCTCGGCGGCGGTCGCCGCGAGCGGCTTGTCGACGACGACCGGCAGCCCGGCGCGCAGGGCTGCGGTGGCGACGGGGACATGGGTGCGGTTGGGGGAGGCGACGACGACCAGGTCGAGCCCGTCACCCCCGGGTCCGCCGTCCGTGCGGCTCCACAGCTCTTCCGGGGTGTCCGCGAAGCGCACCTGCGGGTGCTCGGCGCGGGCCTGCTCCCGCCGCTCGGGGTTGCCCGTGACGACGGTGTCGAGGACCAGGCCGTCGGTGGCGGCGATCAGCGGGGCGTGGAAGACGGAGCCCGCCAGGCCGTAGCCGACGAGACCGACGCGGAGCGGGGCGGAGGAGCGGGAGTCTGTCATGGGTTCATTGGAACAAATCCCGCCGGACCCGCCGACCGGCAGGTCGGCCCGCAGGGACGGACCGGCAGGTCGGCGGGTCCGGCGGCCGGAGGCATGCGGGCGGTCCCGGACGGGCAGCCGGTGCGCGCCGGCGGGTCCCGGACCGGCCGCCGCGCACCGCTGCCCCGGGCCGGAGCCGTCCGGCGCGGGGACCGCACCCGGCCCGTACGGGGCGGGGAGTCCCGTACCGGCCGGTGAGACGGCAGGGGCAGCCGTGATCCGCGCGGTTAGGCTGGTGACCGGGACCCGGCCAGGCGTCCGGGAGACCCCATCCGTACCCGAGGGCAGGAGCCGTTCCGTGGCAGAGCGCAAGCCGATCGAGTCGTGGCTGACCGACATGGACGGGGTGCTGATCCACGAGGGGATCCCGATCCCCGGGGCCGACGCCTTCATCAAGCGGCTGCGCGAGGCCCGCAAGCCCTTCCTCGTGCTCACCAACAACTCCATCTACACACCGCGTGACCTGCACGCCCGGCTGAACCGGATGGGGCTGGAGGTGCCGGTCGAGAACATCTGGACGTCGGCCCTGGCCACCGCCAAGTTCCTGGACGACCAGCGGCCGGGCGGCACGGCGTACGTCATCGGCGAGGCCGGGCTGACCACCGCGCTGCACGACGTCGGCTATGTGCTGACCGACTCCGAGCCGGACTACGTGGTCCTGGGCGAGACCCGGACGTACAGCTTCGAATCGCTCACCAAGGCCATCCGGCTGATCAACGACGGGGCCCGGTTCATCGCCACCAACCCCGACTCCACCGGCCCCTCCACCGAGGGCGCGCTCCCGGCGACCGGGGCCGTGGCCGCGCTGATCACCAAGGCGACCGGCCGCGACCCGTACTTCGTCGGCAAGCCGAACCCGCTGATGATGCGCGCCGGACTCAACGCCATCGGCGCGCACTCCGAGAGCAGCGCGATGATCGGCGACCGGATGGACACGGACGTGCTGGCGGGGCTGGAGGCGGGCATGGAGACCTGTCTGGTGCTCACGGGTGTGACGCGCCCCGACGAGATCGGGCGCTACCCCTTCGGGCCGTCCCGGGTGGTCGAGTCGATCGCGGACCTCGTCGAGCTGATCTGACTCCGGCACCCCGGGAGCGGGCGGGCGCAGGAAGCGGTCCGCTCCGGGCGCCCGGGGACCCCGGTCCCCGTCCCGTGCGATCGTGCGATCGTCCGTAGTCGTGGAGTCCGGCTCCGAACGGAGTATCCCCGGCACGTTACGGATGCCCGGGAGCCGGGCCCGCGCGAACCTTTACGGGTACGGAGGAGGTGTCACGATGGGCTCTGTCGAGAACTCCGGCGCGGTTCGGCGTGCGGCCGCCGCCGTGATCGCGGCCGGTGTGCTGTTCTGCGCCCCGGCCGCTGCGAACCCGGCGCGGGCGGCGGACGTCCCGGAGGGGCCTGCGGGTACGGCGGCAGGCACCGCCGCCCGGCACGCCGGAGCCGGTGCCTCCGCGGGCGGTCACCCGGGAGCCGCGGCCTCCCCGGACCGGCACACGGGGACCGCCGTGCCGCCGGGCGCGGACGCCGTGGCCGCCGTCTTCCCGGACCGGCACCCCGGGGCCGCCGTCTCTCCGAGCGCGTCCACCGTGGCCGCCGTCCCCCCGGGCGCGTACGCCGCGGCCGGCGCCTCCGCCGGTGCGCACCCCGGCCGGCCGGGAGCCGCGGACCCGCTGGCCCGGGCCGAGGAGGAGGGCCCCAACACCCGGCAGGTCGTGGTCGGCGCGGGCCTCACCGGCGGCGCGGTGCTCGCGATGGCCGGGCTCGCCCTGCGCCGCCGCAGGTCCGCGCCCGGCGCCCCGTCCCCGCAGGGCGGCACGGGCTCCCCGGCCGTGGGCTCCGAACGCTGACCGGAACGGCACGGTCCCGTACCGGCGCGGTCCTGTACCGGCACAGTCCCGTTCCGGCGGCGCAGTCGGTACCGGCACGGTCCCGTACCGGCGCGGTCCGCAACGGCACCCTTCCGGACCATCCCCGCCCGAAACGCTCATCTTTGTCCTTAAGCTGGCGATATGCCTGTGCCAGGATGGGGCCGACCTTGTCCCACAGGCCCGCGCAGGGCCCGGGGAGCGCATCCCCGCACCACTCAAGCCAAGGGGAGCCGATGGACCGCGGTTACGGCGTCCGGCTCAGTACGGGACTGGCGGCCGCGGCGCTGCTGCTCACCGGCTGTGCCGTCCCCAGCGGTGCCGCCGACGACGAGCGGGCGTCCCCGGGACACCGGTCCGGGCACGGCACCCCGTACTGGGTCAACCCCGAGGGCCACGCGGCCCGGCACGCCGACCGCCTCCGCGACCGGGGCCGGGAAGCCCCGGCCGAGCTGATCGAGCGGATCGCCACCCGGCCGGTCGCCGAGTGGATCGGCGAGGACGACCCGGAGGGCCGGACCAGAAGGCTGACCGGGGCCGCGGCCGAGGCGGACCGGGCCGCGCTGCTCGTCCTCTACAACATCCCGCACCGCGACTGCGGCCAGTACTCCCGCGGCGGCGCCCCGGACGCGGACGCGTACCGCGCCTGGCTCGGCTCGGTCGTCGACGGCATCGGGGACCGGCCAGCGACCGTCATCCTGGAACCGGACGCGCTGCCGCACGTCGTCGACGGCTGCACCCCGCGGAAGTACCACGAGGAGCGCTACGCCCTGCTCGCCGAGGCCGTCGTCCGGCTGAAGGGCCTGGAGCAGACCCGGGTCTACCTCGACGCCGGGAACCCGAACTGGGTCTCCGACCCCGCCCGGCTCGTCGAGCCGCTCCGCCGGGCGGGCATCGCCTGGGCCGACGGCTTCGCCCTCAACATCTCGAACTACCAGACGACCGAGGCCAACAAGGCGTACGGCAAGAAGCTGTCCGCGCTGGTCGGCGACAAGCCCTTCGTGATCGACACCAGCCGCAACGGCAACGGCCCGCTGCCCGAGGCGAAGGGCGACGAGGCCTGGTGCAACCCGCCGGGCCGCGCCCTGGGCGAACCGCCCACGACGGACACCGGCCACGAACTGATCGACGCCTATCTCTGGATCAAGCGGCCGGGCGAGTCCGACGGCACCTGCCGCGGCGGCCCGCAGGCCGGCCGCTGGTGGACGGACTACGCCCTCGAACTGGCCCGCAACGCCAAGAGCTGAGCCCGGGGCCGTCCCGGCGTCCGGGCTCGGCCCGGGAGCCTGCCCGGAGGGCACCGGGGCGGCGGGCCGGGCCGGCGGCCGGGGACGTGTCCGCCGGGCCTCAGGCCGAGCGGCGCAGCCGGCCCCGGATGTCGCCGAAGTGTTCCCGTACGGCGTCCTCGGCGCGGGCCGCGTCACCGGAGCGCACGGCTTCCAGGATCTCGCGGTGCTGGCGGCAGATGACCTTCGGGTCGGCGCCCGGGGCGACAAGGTCCGTACGCACCCGGTGGAAGGCGTCCCAGAAGGCCTCCAGGACCTCGCTGAGCAGCGTGTTGTCCAGTCCCCGGTACAGCGTGGCGTGGAAGGCGCGGTCGGTGTCGGCGTGCACCGCGCCGGTGCCGGCCTCGTCCTCCATCCGGGCGACGAGCGACTCCAGCTCGGCGAGGTCGCTCGCCGGGACCCGCCCGGCGAGCCGCGCGATCAGCCCGGTCTCCACGGCCTCGCGCAGCTCCAGCAGCTCCAGCAGGCTGTCCTCGCCGCGGTAGTGGCCGGCGACGGTGCGGAAGGTGAGTCCCTCGATCATCGGGGCCATCGACATCGGCCCGACGTAGGTGCCGAAGCCGTGCCGGATCTCGACGATGCCCATCGCCTGGAGGGCCTTCAGTGCCTCGCGGACGGAGTTGCGGCTGACTCCGAGCAGCTCCATCAGCTCGGTCTCGGTCGGCAGCGGGTCGCCGGAGGGCAGCCGCCGGTCGATGATCAGCTTCTTGATGCGCTCCTGGATGCCGTTCGCCATGCCGCGACTGTGCACCGTAACCCTCCGCTTCGGCCAGAGCCGTGCTCCGGGGGACGACCGCGGCCGGTGCCTGCTCCCGGCCCGAAACGACTCCGGGCCTCCCCGCGAGGCGGGAAGGCCCAGAGTGTCATGTGCGCCGCCAGGGACTCGAACCCCGGACCCGCTGATTAAGAGTCAGCTGCTCTAACCAACTGAGCTAGCGGCGCCTGCTGACCTGGTAAACCTTACCCGATCCCGGAGGGTGCTCCGTACCGCCGGGCGGCCCGGAGGGGCTTCTCGGCGCCTGTTGTGGCTGATGTCACGTTTCGTATGCGGAGACGCCGGACCGTGTGCAACGGTATGTCTGCGCCGCGCAGCCGCGGCGCGAGCGCGGGGCGGGACGAGGACGAGCCGCCCCGGGCACGGCGGGGAGCGGCGGGCGTCGGCGCCGGCCGCGCGCCGTGCTCGAGCAGCTCTCAAGCGACCCCTGGCAGGCTTGGTCCTCCGCCGTGTGAGCGGCGTGGCCGAAGGAAGGACCGCCGTGGCGCCGAAGGCTACGATCACGACGACCGCCCCCCGGGACGACCGCGGTACGCAGGCCACGGAGCCGGCCGTCCGCGCGCGTGCCCGCGAGGCGCGGGTCCCCGACGGTTCCTCCCGCGCGCGGCGGGTGCCGGAGTTACGCGGAGGCCGCGCATGACCGGACGGGACCTCAGCAGCCCCGTGACGGTGATCAACCGGTTCACCGTCAAGGGCGACCCGGAAGACTTCGAGCGGCAGTTCCGCCAGCACTCCCAGCATCTGCGCCGGCAGCGCGGCTTCGCCTTCCTGGTGACCGTGCGGCTCCTGGAGCGGCAGGACGTGTACGTCCACCTCGTGCGCTGGCGGCGGCTGGAGAGCTTCCTCAACGTGGTGCACGACGACACCTTCCTCGCCCATGTGCAGCGGCTCGGCAAGCTGGTCGACACCGAGGCCGACCAGGCGGTCGCGGTCGCCCGGATCACCGTGGAGAACGCCCTGGTCGGCGCCGACAACGTGGTGCTGTTGTACGCCGCCGTGGACGGTGACCACCTCGCCTTCCAGGAGGACTTCGTCGCGCTCGGCGAGGACTGCCGGCTGCTCGGCGGCTTCGGCGGCTCCGACCTGCTGCACTCGATCGTCAGCCCGCAGCGCTATCTCGGGCTGATGTGGTGGCGGGACACCGAGTCCTGCGACCGCGCGCTGGCCGGGAGCGGCTTCCGGGACTGGCGGCAGCGGATGCTGGGCCGGGCCCGCATCAGGGTCGAGCGCACCCGGCACGTGGCGTACGAGCGCGTCCTCACCGAGTAGACGACCGGCACGGACGCCGGGACGCCGGTGGGCCGGCCGGGCCGGTACGGGAAGCGCGCGGGCGCGGTCACGACATCCGCGCGGGCGCGGTCACGACATCCGCGCGGACGCGGTCACGGGATCCAGCCGGCCTCTTCCGCGATCCGTATGGCGTCGACGCGGTTGCGGGCGTGCAGCTTCGCGACGATGGCCGTGAGGTAGTTGCGGACCGTTCCCTTGGAGAGGTAGAGACAGCCGGCTATCTCGGCGGCGTCAGCTCCCTGTGCGGCGAGCCGGAGCACCTCGGTCTCCCGCGGGGAGAGCGGATTCTCCGGGGAGTCCCAGGCGCTGAGGGCCAGTTGCGGGTCGATGACGCGCCGGCCGGTGGTGATGGTCCGCACGGCCTGCGCGAGCCGGTCGGGCGGCGCGTCCTTCAGCAGGAAGCCGGACACCTGGGCCGCCAGCGCCCGGCGCAGCACGCCGGGCCGGCCCAGGCTGGTGAGGATGAGCGTGTGGCAGCCGGGCAGCTCCGTACGGAGTTCGGCGGCGGCGGTGAGCCCGTCGATGCCGGGCAGGTCGACGTCTATGACGGCGACGTCGGGCCGTACCTTCAGGGCCGTCTCGACGATGAGGTCACCGCGGTCCACCGAGGCGACGACCTGGAAATCGGGCTCCAGCTCCAGCAACGCGATCAAGGCTCCCCTGATCATGTGCACGTCTTCGGCAAGCAGGATGTTCACGGAAAGCATTGGTCCCCCCTGACCAAGGTGTTCCCCTGTGCTGCTGCACGGAGCCTCTTCTGTTCAGGCCGCGGACACGGCCGTGGCCGAGCCGTCCGCAGCGCCCGTACCGGGCGTGCCGGTGTTCGACGGCCGCAGCGGTGCCTCGGCGAAGAGTTGGAAGCGTCCGTCGTCGAGCAGCCCCGCCTCCACCCGGCCGCCGATCGCGGACAACCGGCTGCGCAGATTTCCCAGTCCGCTGCCGCTGTCCGGGGAGGGCCGCCGGGCCGCTCCCGACACACCGTCGTTCACCAGGGTCAGCCGTACCGTTTCTCCCTCCGTGGTGGCCGAAATCGTGCAGTGTTCCACCCGGCTGTGCCGGAGGACGTTGGTCATGCCCTCGCGCAGCGCGGTCGCGAGCACCGTCTCCACCACCGGATGCAGCCGGCCGCAGTCGATGGAGACCTCCGCCTCGACGTCCGCGGTGGCGAGGATCCTGGCGGCGGAATCGGCCTCGTCGGACAGCGACATGTCCCGGTAGCCGCGGGCCACCAGGCGTACGTCGGCCAGCGCCTGCCGGGACACGTCCAGTACCGACGCTATCTCTTCCCGTGCCCGTTCGGGCCTGCTGTGGACGAGCCGCTGTATCAGCTCGCTCTTCAGCGTGATCGCGGACAGGCTGTAGCCCAGCAGGTCGTGCAGGTCCCTGGCGAACCGCAGCCGCTCCTGGCCGACGGCCATCCTGGCCATCTCGGTGCGGGACGCGTGGACTTCCCGGACCAGGTCGGAGAGCTTGGCCGTGCCGTAGAGGATGACGCCGGCCATCATGGTGGAGGTCGTCAGATAGACGACCATGACGGCTCCGGAGTCCTCCAGGCTCGACTGCACCAGCACGACGGCCGAGATCAGCGCGAAGAGCGGCCAGGCCGCCCTGCCGGGCAGGAGAAGCAGTAACGAACCGGCCAGCGGACCGGCCATGCTGCCCCAGCTCAGCCCGAAGACGGCGAGCGGGAGGAAGGTCAGCACGGTCTGGATGCCGAGCGTCAGGCACCGCAGGCGCAGCGGCCACTGCTGCGCCCGGGCGGAGACGTGCAGCAGCTGGACCGAGAAGACCGCCGCGACGCAGAGCGCGCAGGCGACGAGCCGGCCGGCCCCGGCGCCGCTCCACAACACGTTGAGCACGGCGATGCCGCAGTAGTAGACGAGAACGCTGACGGTGATGGTGCGGGCGAGTGTGGGGGCGAGCAGTGCACGATCGGGAACCGATCGTGCGGCGACCGGCCGGCCCTCCGAGGCGTCGGAGGGCCGGCCGGTCGCGCCGGCGTCGGGGTCGCCGGCCACGGGGTCCGTCACCAGAATTCTCCTCATCGGGAATCTTGGACTCGACGGCATATTATGGCCACGACTCCGGCGGCGGCCGGGATTGTGGAATCCCGCCCGTCGTCAGACGAAGAGGGGGATCGGGTTGAGGTCGGCGTAAGGGGTGGGCCGGCCGAGGCGGCCGAGACGAACCGGCACGTCGAAGAGCCGGCCGGGGGAGAATCGTGCCCAGAAGTGCCGCATCCCCGGGATGAGCACCTTTACCACCGGTAGTCCCACGTCAGGTCGCGTCTGGTCGAGCACCAACAGCTCCATGCCGTGCGCCTGGACAAGCTTCCGGGCGGTGTCGACATCCTCCTGGAGATCCTGGTGCGAGCTGTATGCGAAATGGCTGACAGTGCGCGGAAACTCGGCTGGATCCGGACGGAGGTATGGCTGATTCCGGGCGGTGGCCCGAGTCCACCAGGAAACCAACTCCGGATCTGCCACCGGGTACTCGGAAGTGCTCACTCCGATTCCGGCCACCGACACCAGCAATTGGTTCATCTCCGTGACGGCTCTGCGTAACGCGAGCCTCGGATCGAAGTGCGCACCGAAGCCGAAGGAGATGTCCTCCGCCTCCTTGTCGGTGCGCCGGGACACCGCCGCCATCACGGGGATGCCGAAGTCGGCGGTGAGGTCCAGCACCCACAGCTCGCGGTGCAGCCGGGCGCAGGTGTCCCGCACCGTCGCGAGCCAGGGCTCGTCGAACGAGTCGAGGTCCACCGCCGGATGCCGGGTGCGGTTGTACCACCACTGGGCGACCGCGTCCCGCTCCACCAGCTCCAGAAAGCCCTGGACGATCGCGTCCTCCGGGCTGCTGCCCGCCGCGTTGCCGTTGGAGTCGGCCCGGGGCAGGCCCGGCCGGCCCGTTCCGTAGCTGAAGTACAGCATCGAGGTCGGCAGCAGCCGCCGCGTGCCGTCGGTGAGCGACCACACCGGTGTCCAGTCGACCGGGCGGTCTGGGTCGAAGGGCTCGGGCACCTGGTGGAACAGCGAATGGCCGGCGTTCCAGCGGTCCCGGTCACGGAACTGCGCGTCGGCGAAGAGCTGGCAGGCGTTGGGGTGCACGGTCTCCTCCCCGAGGCCGTTCAGGGTCCCGCGGATCGTCGCCTCGTCCCCCTGCCGGGTCCCGGAGTAACGTTCCACCGCCTCGCACAGCGCGCCGACCTCCGCCTCCGCCGCGGTGACGCCCTTGCCACCGCTGAGGCTGCGCAGTCCGCCCCGCACCTCGGCGAGCGACCGCGGGCCGAGGGCCAGATTGCGGCCCGACGTCACACAGTTGAGACCGTCCGGCAACCGGGGATCGCGCCGCAGCTCGGTGACGATCCCGGTGACCGGGCTGACCAGATGGGCGTACCGGGCACGCATCTGCTCCGGCGTGAGCGCGCGGTCGTTGCCGCCCCCGTACGCCGCCTTGGGCCGCGACACGACGGTGACGGGCCGCTGCCCGCGGGCGGCCACCAGACCCGGGTCCCCGCATTCGGGGCACTGCGGCCGGCGCTGCACCGTGTGGTGCCCGCTGCGCATCGTCAGCGTGTCGAGCGTGCAGACCGAGTCCTGCGACGCCTCGCGGACCCCGGCCGCCCACTTCGCCGCCTCCAGCACGGCCATGTGCAGCCCCATCGCCCGCCCGGCGGCGACGGACGCCGGAGGACGCCGGACCGGGCCGTCGGCCCCGAGAGCACGCTGTACGGGGATCTCCGACTGCCGGTGCGCGCGCAGCCGGTGGGCCAGGCAGGACCAGCAGGGTCCGTCGTCGGGCCGGAAGACCGGACCGGTCCACGGCTCCGCCCCGCAGGGCCGGGCCAGCAGCCAGGGCCGGCCCGCGGCCCGGTGCCAGGCGTCGACCTCCGCCAGCTCCGGGGCGAGGTAGTCGTCGCAGAGCACCAGGGAGAACCCGGCCCCGGCCGGTGCCGGGCCGAGTTCCGCCGGACCGCAGGGGCCGGTCACCTCCAGCCCGGAGGCGTGGCAGGCCGAGCGGGCGTCCTCCGCGTCCACCCGGCCGACCGTGACGAGCCGCACGGTCGCCGACCGGACCGCGGCAGCCGCACGGGCCCCGTCCAGACCGGCCAGATCCCAGTAGGCCGCGGCGGATTCGTCCGCCTCCCCGGCGGCGCCGGAGGAGTGGTAACCGATGACCTTGGCCCGCGCCAGATCGCCGATCACCCGGCCCGCCTCGGCGGCCGGGACCGTGGAAGAGGCGTCCGCGAGCAGCCCCTCCAAAGTCCGGGTGCCGTCCAGCAGCGGGGCCAGGGACTCGACATGCCGGCCGTGCAGGGCCGTCACACCCCGGACGGACAGCAGGTAGACAGCTTCTCCCGGCACCACCTCGGCCCGCAGATGGCGCTTGAATCCAACGAAGGGGCGGCCGTCGGCGGCCTCTTCGGAAGCTCTCATTCCGTCGCCGTTCCGGCGCCGGAGACCGGGAGGGGCGACGGCTCGGGGCCGGGGACGACGGTGCAGCCGAGCGTGGGGGCGGCCATGGTCAGGCCGTCGTGCCGGTCGAGGTGCTCGACGAGCACCGAGCGGCCGGTGCGGAGGGGCTCGGCCGGGGACAGCCCGAACTCCTCGAGCAGCCCGGCCGGGTCGTCGGCGCAGCGGCGGGCAAGGTCCGGCTCCAGGCCGGCGCGGGCGGCCAGTTCGGCGAACCGGAGGTCCTCCTGCGCGGTGCGCGCGGTGCCGGCGGCGATCTCGGGTGCGATGGTTGCCATGCGTTCCTCCGTTGGATCGGACGAGCTTGCGTTCGACGGATCGTGAGAGGAATTCTGTCCGGGCCGTGGTTCCACGGGCAGTGCCGCAGTCACCCCTGGACCGTGACATTTTCATGATTACGCTCGTGAGCCCCTCACTGTGCGCCCGATGCCCCGGGTGGGAGTCTCCCCCCATGCTCCGAGGGGACCGCCGGTCCGGATGGCCGGCGAGACGGCTCGAAAGGGGAGGAGCACCGTGGACATCAAAGTACTGGGCCCGCTGGCAGCAAAGGAGCGCGGCGTCTCGGTCGTGCCGAGCGCCGCCAAGCCCCGGCAGATTCTCGCACTGCTCGCACTGCGGGCCGGCCACGTCGTGACCGTACCGACCCTGATGGAAGAGGTCTGGGGGGAGAACGTCCCGCGCAGCGCCGCGACCACGCTGCAGACGTACATCCTCCAGCTCCGCCGCAAGATCGCCACCGCGCTCGACGGGGACCCGGCACGGGACGCCAAGGACGTGCTCCTCACCCAGCACGGTGGCTATCAGCTCCAGGTCCGGCCCGGTCAGGTGGATGTCCAGGAATTCGAGCAGTTGGCGGCCGCGGGCCGGGCGGCCCACGACGCCGGGGACTACCGCGCCGCCTCCGAACTGCTCGGCGGCGCGCTCGCGCTCTGGGACGGGCCCGCCGCGCTCGTGGACGTGCGCGTCGGCGGCGTCCTGGAGCTGGAGGTGCTGCGCATGGACGAGGACCGGATGGCCGCGCTGGAACGCCGTATCGACGCCGACCTGCGGCTGGGCCAGCACACCGAACTCGTCCCGGAACTCCGGGTGCTCGCCGCCCGGCACCCGATGCACGAGAACTTCTGCGCCCAGCTGATGCTCGCCATGCACCGGGCCGGTGGCGCCTGGCGCGCCCTGGAGGCGTACCAGCGGCTGCGCGGCACGCTCGTCGAGGAACTCGGCATGGAGCCGTCGCCCAAGCTCCAGAAGCTGCACCACGCGGTGCTCTCCGGGGACCCGAACCTCGACCTGACGACGGCACCGGTCGGCTGAACCGCGACCGGTCGGCCGGTCTGCTGGCCGGTCGGCTCGCGGCACGCCGTCCGCGCTCGCCGCTTCCGGGCGCCGTCAGCCGGGCGCCGCTCCCCGGGCGACGGACGGCGAGCGGCGACTGGCTCGGAAGGGCCCCGACAAGCCCTGAAGGCTCCGAAGGCCCGTCCGACAGGCCCCGGAAGGGCTGCGGAAAAGCTGCGGATGGGCTGCGGCGGGAGCGGCGGGTGGTTCTCCGAAGCGGATGGCGGCGGCCGGGCGTCGGCGTGTCCGGCCGCGGCGGGGTCCGCGGGTGTCCTGCCGGGCGGGGCGCGGATGTCTCCTGCCCGGCGGGCCCGGTGCCCGGCGGGTCCGGCGTGTGTCCTGCCCGCGGTGCCCGTACGGGGTGTGAGGCCCGGGGCCCGTACGGGGCGTGAGACGCGGAGTCCGTACGGGGCGTGAGGCGCGGGACGTTCCGGCAGCGGGGGCGCGGGACGCCCGGCAGTGGAGGTGCGGGACGTGCCCGCCGTCGTGCCCGCCGTCGTGCCCGCGGTGGAGCAGCCGCCCGAACGGATCGGTGCGGCCCCGGACGTGGTGGGCGCCCGCTGACAGGGAGGCCGGGCGCGGGCGGCGGACGATCCCCGGCATTGGTCTGGACATGTCCAACAGGCGGGACTAGCCTCAGTTTTGGTCTAGACCGCAGCCCTCCGGGGCTGTTGCCGTGCGCTCACGCGCACTCCCCCCCACTCCCCACAACCCATTCCCGCTTCTTCACCCCGCTCGACGCATCGAGCTCGGAGAACCCCCACCTCCCCAGGAGCGAAGCATGCGCAGGAAGACAAAGATCACCTCCACCCTGGTCGGCCTCGGCGTCGCGGGCACGGCCCTCTTCGCCACCACCGGAAGCGCCCAGGCCCACGGCTACACCGACGCCAGCCGGCAGAGCCACTGCGCCAGCGGCACCGTCAGCGACTGCGGCAACATCCAGTGGGAGCCGCAGAGCGTCGAGGGCCCCAAGGGCTTCCCTGGCGCGGGCCCCGCCGACGGCAAGATCTGCTCCGCCGGAAACGGGTCGTTCGCGCAGCTCGACGACCCGCGCGGCGGCGAGTGGCCCGCCGCCGACGTCGGTTCGGGCCAGAACTACTCCTTCACCTGGAAGATCACCGCCCGGCACTCCACCACGGACTTCCGGTACTTCATCACCAAGGACGGCTACGACCCCTCCCAGCCGCTCACCCGCGCGGACCTGGAGTCCGAGCCGTTCCTGACCGTTCCCATGGACGGCGCGCAGCCGGACGCCACCGTCACCCACGAGGGCACCCTGCCGCAGAAGTCGGGCAAGCACCTGATTCTCGCCGTCTGGGATGTCGCCGACACGGGCAACGCCTTCTACGCCTGCTCGGACGTGCAGTTCTGACCGGCTGCCGCGCCGCCGGCCGGGACGCTCCGGCCGTGGCCGGCCGGGCCCCCTCCACCGCGGNGGAGGGGGCCCGGCGGCATGAACGGGTTGTGCCGCCGGGGACCCGGATCCGGGCTCGCCGGTGGAGAACCCGCTGTTCCGGCCGGCCGATCCGGCGGCGCGGGCGGCGGAAGGGCGGGACCTGGTCCCGGGGCGCTCCCGACCGGACGGAGGGCGGTCGGGAGCCCCGCCGCAGAGGCTCAACAGTGACAGAGCGGGCGGTCTCGGAGGGGCAGCAACGGGCGGCGGGCGCCGCGGAGTGGCAGCAACGGGCGGGCGCCGCGGCAACGGGGCGGGCGCCCGGGCCATGTTTCAGGTTTGGTTACCTGCACGCGCCTCGCAGTGCGGTTCGAGGTGACGGTCCGGGTCGCAGCGGTACACCAGTGGCTGTGGCCCCGCCTGCTCCCCTGCGGTCGTCCCGACAGGCGGGCCGACCGGTACGGCGAAGGGCGCTTCTGCCGGGATGGATGCCGGACGGAGTGTCTCGGGTTGCAGCTTCCGTAGCGGTATGTGGTCCGGTGTACTCACGTCCCGCTCCATTGAGGAAGGCCCCTGCGCATGTTTCCGTCCTTCATCGCGCCGCGCCAGGTCAAGATCGGTGACGCGGCCGCCTTCGTCGGCACCACACCGCGGGCGATCCGTCACTACCACGAGATCGGCCTGCTCCCCGAGCCCGTGCGGGGCGTCGACGACCGCCGCCGCTACGGCTACGAGGACATGATCCGGCTGCTGTGGATCCGCAGGATGGCCGGCGCCGGAATCGCCCTGGACGACATCCGCGACGCCTTCGCCGACACGGCCCCGGCCGGCACCGACAGCGACGACGGCATCGCGGGCACCCTGGAACGGCTGGAGGAAAGCCTTCTCGCCCGGGAGGCAGAACTGCGGCGGCAACGGGCTGCCGTGCAGCGCATGCGTACCGAGGGAAGCCGGACGGGTCTGCTCTCCGACTTCGTCACCAGCCGCCTCGAGGGCCTGCCCGAAGGCTCCCTGCGCCAGGCGGACCTGGACAGCCTGCTGGTCACCGAGCGGATCTTCGGCCCGCTCGGAGCGGCCGTCCAGGCCGGCCGCTTCATCGCCCTGGCCACCCACCCGGATCTGCGGAAAGAGTCTGACCGTGTCGATGCCGCCGAGGAGGCACTCGACGACACGATCGCTGTCGATGACCCCCGCGTGGCCCAAGTGGCAGCCGAACGGCACGCCTTCGAAAAGGCGCTGCACGCCGTCATCGAGGACTCCGGCCCGGCGGAGAGCGACGACGCACTCTTCGACTCCTGGGACACTTTGCACCCCGCTGCCGCCGATGAGGGCGAGGACGAGGCCGGCCAGAACTCTGGCCGGGAACAGGGGACCATGAGCGCATCCGAAGCCATCGGGAAGATGCCCTACGACTTCTCCCCGGCCCGCCTGCGCTGCATGGAACTGGCCGGAGAACTCGCCGCTCGCGAGTCAACCGCTTCCTGAAACACGGCCTCGGAGGCTCGGCAACGGAGCGGGTGCCTCGGAGGTGCGGCCAGGGAGCGGGCGCCTCGGAGGTGCGGCCACGGAGCGGGCGTCTCGGAGGGTGGTCGGCAACGGAGCGGGTGCCTCGGAGGTGCGGCCACGGAGCAGGGCGCCTCAGAGGGTCAGCGACAGGGCGAGCGGAGCCGCTCTTCGGTTGAGGGTCTCGGCGGCCTGGCGCAGCCGGTGCGCGTGGTCGACGGGCAGTGACAGGGCGAGGCAGCCGACCGCGCGCCCCGCCGTGATCGGCACCGCGGCGCAGACGGTGCCCACGGCGTACTCCTGGAGGTCGAGCACGGGGACCGTCGGCGGCTGGTTGGCGAGCTTGGTGAGCAGCACCTTCTCGTCGGTGATGGTCCGCGAGGTGAGCCGCGCGATCCGGTGCCGGGAGATGTGGTCCCGGCGGCCGTTGTGGTCGAGCTGGGTCAGCAGGCACTTGCCGACCGCGCTGGCGTGCGCGGAGGCGCGGAAGTCGACCCATTCGTTGACCCGGGGGGCGCGGGGGCCGTCGGCGTACTGCGTGATGCGGACCTCGCCGTCGAGATAGTGGCTGAGATAGACGGCGGCGCCGAGGTCGTCCCGCAGTTCGGCGAGGCTCTGCTGGAGCTTGTCCGCCACGGCCTGGTCCCGGGTGGCCGAGCCGAGCAGCCGCAGGGTGTCGCCCGCGGTCCAGACGTCCTCGCTCACCTCGGTGACGTAACCCTCGCGGCGCAGCATCCGGAGCATGGGGGAGAGGTGGTCCGGCGCGAGCCCGGTCTCCCTGGCGATCTGGTCGCCGTCGACCCCGGTGCTGTGCCGCGCGACGCTCTCGAGCACGCGCAGCGCGTGCTGCACCGAGTGAAGCGGTGCGGTCGGCTCGGGCTTGTACGCCACGGTGCCCCCCTGGCAGGTATGACCGTTTGCATCCTCGCCGTCGCTATTGGTCACGGAGGGATCACGCAGTCCACCGCCGCCACAGCTGGGCTGCTCCCACGATAGCGGTCAAGGGGCCCGAATGGAGGACCCGTTGAGGACTTCGGTGGCGCACTCCGCGCGTGCTCCGCGCGCACACGCAGGAGTGCGCCACCGTGGCATATGCCGACGTCAACCTCTTCGCCGGCGGCCGGTGCGTCCGGTCAGAGGACCGCGCTGAGGAACTCGCGGGTCCGCTCGTGCTCCGGGTCGGAGAAGATCTTGTCCGGCGAACCGGACTCGATGACCCGGCCCGCGTCGAACATCAGCACGTCGTCCGAGATGTCCCGGGCGAAGTTCATCTCGTGCGTGACGCAGAGCATGGTGATGTCCGTGGTGTGCGCGATGTCCCGCAGGACGTCCAGCACACCCGCCACCAGCTCCGGGTCCAGCGCCGAGGTCACCTCGTCGAGCAGCAGGACCTGCGGCCGCATCGCCAGCGCCCGCGCGATGGCCACCCGCTGCTGCTGGCCGCCGGACAGCTGCGTCGGGTAGGCGTCGCAGCGGTCGCCGAGGCCGACCAGGTCCAGCAGTTCCCGCGCCCGCTGCTCGGCCTCGTCCTTGCCCAGCCCGAGGACGTGGACGGGCGCCTCCATGATGTTCCGCAGCACCTTCATGTTCGGGAAGAGGTTGAACTGCTGGAAGACCATGCCGATCTTCTTCCGCACCTCGCGGGTGTGCCGCTCGCCGGCGGGGACGAGCTTGCCGCCCTTCTCCTCGTGCGTGAGGTAGTCCCCGTCCACCCTGATGGTGCCCTCGTCGACCTTCAGCAGCGTCATCAGCAGCCGCAGGATGGTCGTCTTGCCGGAGCCGGACGGGCCGATCAGCGTGACGTGCTTGCCTGCCGCGACGGTGAAGTCCAGGTTGTCCAGCACCGTGTTGTCGCCGAAGCGCTTGGTGACCTTGTCGAAGCGGATCAGTTCTCTGCCGTCGGCGGTCGGGTTGGTGTGCTCGGTGGTGTGGTTGCCGGGGTTGCTGTCAGCGGACAAGACGACGCTCCAGGGCTCGCATGAGGAGGGAAGCCGGGTAGGCGATGAGGATGAAGGCGATACCGACGATCGTGATCGGCTCGGTCATGACGAAGGTCTGGGACCCGAACTGCCGGGCCTCGCCGAGCATCTCCAGAACACCGATCGTGGCGATCATCGGAGAGTCCTTCAGCATCGCGACGACGTAGTTGCCGAGGGCCGGGACGACACGGCGGATGGCCTGCGGCAGGATCACCGCGCCCCAGGTGCGGGTCCGCGGCAGGCTGAGCGCCTTGGCCGCCTCCCACTGGCCCCTCGGCACACCGTCGATACCGGCGCGGTACACCTCGGCCGTGTACGTCGAGTAGTGCAGGCCGAGCCCGATCACACCGGTGGTCAGCGCCGAGAAGGTGACGCCCCACTCGGGCAGCACGTAGTACAGGAAGAACAGCTGCACCAGCAGCGGGGTGTTGCGGACGAACTCGGTGAACACCGTCACCGGCCAGCGCACGGCCTTCAGCTCGGAGCGCTGCGCCAGCGCCCAGACCAGACCGAGCCCGAACGCGATGAGCGATCCCAGCAGCAGGGCCTGGAGGGTGACCAGCACGCCGTCCCGGAACGCCGGCATGAAGTCGCCGACCTTGGACCAATCCCACTCCATCAGATACCCCCAGCGCTGGTCGCGTCACCCGTGACGGCGGTCTGCCGGCGGAGGCTGAGCTTGCCCAGCAAACCGCTGCCGCTGTCCGGGGGCGCCTGCCCGATCCCCGCCTTCGCGTGCCGTTCCACGACCCGCATGCCGCGGGTCAGGACGAACGCGAGCACGAAGTACATCAGCAGAATGATCGTGTAGACCGGGGCGCTCTGGCCGGTCGCGTTACGGATCAGCGAGGCACCGAAGGCGATGTCGCCGACACCCATGATCGAGACCAGGGCGGTGCCCTTGAGCAGCTCGATCAGCAGGTTGTTGAAGGGCGGGATCATCTCCGGCCAGGCCTGCGGAATGATGATCTTCCGCAGCTGCTGGGCCGGTGTGAAGCTCAGCGCCACACCGGCCTCGCGCTGCGCCGGCGAGACCGCCGCGACCGCGCCGCGCACGACCTCCGAGCCGTACGCCCCGTAGGACAGGCCCAGCGCCAGCACGGCCGCCCACAGCGGGAGCAGCTGCCAGCCGAAGGCCACCGGCAGGACGAAGAACAGCCAGAACATCAGGACGAGGGCGGAGGTGCCGCGGAAGATCTCCATGTACAGGCCGGAGAGGAACCGGACGATCCACAGGCGGTGGGTGCGGGCGATGCCGATGCCGAAGGCCACCACGGCGCCGAGCGCCGCGCTGTAGACCGTCAGCTGCACCGTGACCCACGCGCCGCTGAGGAGGAGCTGCCACAGACCCCAGGTGAGTTCACTCATGGTGTGCACTTCTCCTCTGCGGTGATGTCCGTCATCTGGTCCTTCGTGAAACCGAAGGGCTGCATGATGCGGAGGAGCTCACCGCTGTCCTTCATCTTGTGGAGTTCCACGTTGAAGGCGTCGCGGAGGTTCGTCTCGGCCTTGCGGAAGGCGAAGCCGCCGACGTCGATGACCGGCTTGCCGTCCACGATGGGCTCGACCTCGTCGGTGGCCTCGACCTTCCGGGACCTGGTCTCACGGACCACGTTGCGCACGGTCACGGCCGTGCCGGCGAAGACGTCGGCGCGGCCCTGCTCGACGGCGAGCAGCCCGGCGAGCTGGTCGGGGAGGGTCATGATGTTCTTGACCCCGGCCTCCTCGGCGTACGCGATCTCGGCGTAACCGACACCGGTCGCCAGCTTCGCCCCGGCCTCCGCCACGTCCTTGTAATTGTGCAGATTCTTCGGGTTCCCCTTGGGTACGAGGAAGGCGTCGAGCATCTGGTACTCGGGATCGGCGAAGATCACCTGCTCGCAGCGCTCGGGGTTGATGTACATGCCGGCGGCGACCACGTCGAACTGCTGGGAGTTGAGCCCCGAGATCAGCGAGGAGAACTCCGTCGGGAACGGCTGCACCTCCGGGATGCCGAGCCGCTCGAAGATCCGCCCGGCGATCGCGGGCGCCGAGCCGGTCATCTTGCCGTCCTTGCCGATGTAGCTGTAAGGCTGCTCCCCCGCCAGCCCCAGCTTCACAAAGCCCTGTGCCTTCAGCCGTTCGAGAAGATCTCCCCCGTCTCCGCTGTCGGCGCTGGAGACCCGGCTGCAGCCGACCGCCCCCAGCGCACTCATGGCCGCCGCGCCTGCGAGCAGGGAGCGGCGGCCGATCCTTCTGTCGAAGTCTTTCCCACGTGGTCGAGCCATGGGCGCGGTGCTACCCGAGACCGGGAAAGTTATGCCGGTCGTTTCCGGCCCTTAATCGAGCTGAGACCCCCCGCCGGTTCTGTTGCTGTTGATCCACTTGCGTCACCATGGAGCCCCGTACGAGACGAATGACAGGAGCACAGGATGACCGACTCCGCACCCCGGGACCGCTTCATCGAAGTCTCGCTCGACAAGCGGGGCGTGCGCTGCACGGCCAAGCTGCTGGACGACCGGGCACCCGTCACCTGCGACGCGGTGTGGAACGCCCTTCCGCTGGGCGGCGACGTCTACCACGCCAAGTACGCGCGCAACGAGATCTACACCCTGCTCCCGCCCTTCGCCCCCGCGGAGCCGCCGCTGGAGAACCCCACCATCACCCCCATCCCGGGCGACCTCTGCTACTTCACCTTCACCGACACCCAGCTCGGCACGAAGTCCTACGGCTACGAGACCGGGGCCGGCCACCGGGGGCAGCGCCAGGTGATCGATCTCGCGCTGTTCTACGAGCGGAACAACCTGCTCATCAACGGCGACGCCGGCTGGGTGCCCGGCATCGTCTGGGGCGCCGTCGTCGAGGGCCTCGACGAGATGGCCGACGCCTGCCAGGACCTCTGGCGCGCCGGGGCGCTGGGCGAGAGCCTCAACTTCCGCCGGGTCTGACGGGGCCCGC
>NZ_WHPN01000296.1 GCF_009735685.1 Streptomyces lycii
TCCGGAAACGACGGCGCGGTAAGGCTGACCTTACCCGGCGGTCCGGGCCGCCCCGGGCACGGGGCCGGGTCCCCGCGCACGGTCCCGGGCAGATGTGTCCGGGACCGCTCACCCGGTCCCGGGCGGACGTTTCCGGGCCCCGATGCACGGCCCCGGGCAGACGCGTCCGGGCCCGCACGCGCGGTCCCCGGGGGCGAGTACGGAGGCGCGGGCACACCGGATCCGGCCCGGCCGCCGAAGCCGACTACCGAAGCCAGCCGCCGAAGCCGACAACCGAAGCCGACAGCCAACGCCGACAGCCGAAGCCGACAGCCGAAGCCGACAGCCGAAGCCGACGGCCGAAGCCAGCCGCCGAAGCCGACAGCCGAAGCCGCCCGCCCACGCCGACAGCCGGCCGGCCGCCGCCGGCGCACGCGCAACCCCGGATTCTCCCCGCGCGACCGGGCCGGAGGCTCCTAGGCTGGATGCCATGCGCCGCACCGTGATCCTCGACGCCCCGTCCAACCTCGGCCTGCGCCCGCCGGCGCCCGGGACCGTCCCCGGCTGCCACAAGCTGGCCGGAGCCCTCCGCGAGCAGCGGCTGCCCGAGCGGCTCGGCGCCCGCGAGGGCGGAGTCGTCGTGCCGCCCCGATACGACCGCGGGCCCTGGCGGGAGGGCGACGGCGTCTTCCACGCCGCGCCCATCGCCGCGTACACCCGGCGCCTCGCCGACCGCGTCGAACGGCACGTCCGGGACGGCGAGTTCCCCGTCGTGCTCGGCGGCGACTGCAGCATCCAGCTCGGCGCCGCGCTCGCGCTGCGCCGGACCGGGCGCTACGGGGTCGCGCTGCTCGACGGCAGCTCCGACTTCCGCCACCCCGGCAACTCGCCCGCCGTGGGCGCCGCCGGCGGCGAGGAACTGGCCCTCTCCACCGGCCGCGGCCAGCAGGACCTCACCGACCTGGAGGGGCTGCGCCCGTACGTGCGCGACGAGGACGTACGCCTCATCGGCATCCGCGACTACGACGCGCACCGCGCCGAGCTGGCCGAGTTGAAGATCCCCACGTCCACCGTCACGGAGATCCGGGAGCTGGGCGTCGAGGACATGGCGCACGTCCATCTCACCACCCTGGAGTCCCATCATCTCGACGGCTTCTGGGTGCACTTCGACGCGGACGTGCTGGACCCGGAGATCATGCCGGCCGTCGACAGCCCCGACCCCGGCGGCCTGACCGCCGAGGAGGCGTGTGCCCTGCTGCGCCCGCTGCTCGGCTCGCCCCGCTGCGCCGGGTTCAACATCACCGTCTACGACCCGGACCTCGACCCCGACGGCTCCTGCGCCGCCCTCCTCGCCGATCTCGTGGAGTCGGCCCTCACCCGCGGCTGAGGCCCCGGTCCGGCCAGGCCGCGCCCTGTTCAGGCGGCCCGCGGCGTGGTCCGATGGTGATCGTGGGCGCCGGGCGGCCGGCGCCGGAGCACCAGCCGGACCAGGGAGCGAGGTTGCCTTGCCGACGACCGTTCGACGTGCCGTACTGAACCTTCCCGGAGTGCCCGTGGGGCCCGACAACCCGCTGCCCGCGCTCCGGCCGCTCGACGAACTGCACCGGATCGGCGAGGAGGAGCGGGCCGCGCTGCCCGCCGGCATGGCCCGGCAGATCGGTTACGAGCCGCTGCGCTCCGTGCTGCCCGAACGGCTGCGCGACGGCTACGGGCGGGACCGCGAGCCCATCGCTCTCGACACGGCCGTCATCGAGAACGACCGGCTGCGCGCCACGGTCCTCACCGGCCTCGGCGGCCGCGTGCACTCCCTGCTCCACAAACCGTCCGGCCGTGAACTCCTCTACACCAACCCGGTGTTCCAGCCCGCGGACTTCGCCCTCAACGGCGCCTGGTTCTCCGGCGGCATCGAGTGGAACATCGGCGCCACCGGGCACACCACCCTGTCCTGCTCACCCGTGCACGCCGCGCGCGTCCCCGCGCCCGACGGCGGCGACATGCTGCGGCTCTGGGAGTGGGAGCGGCTGCGCGACACACCGTTCCAGGTGGACCTGTGGCTGCCGGAGGGCTCCGACTTCCTGTACGTCGGCGTGCGCCTCCGGAACCCGCACGACCGGCCGGTGCCCGTCTACTGGTGGTCGAACATCGCCGTACCGGAGGAGGAGCGCAGCCGCGTCCTGGCACCGGCCGAGGAGGCCTGGCACTTCGGTTACGAGCGCAGCCTGCGCCGCGTCCCGGCGCCCGGGTGGAACGGCGCCGACCGCACCTACCCGCTGCGCAGCGGGTATCCGGCCGACTACTTCTACGAGGTTCCCGACGGCGCCCGCCGCTGGATCGCCTCGCTCGACGAGCACGGCCGGGGCCTCGTCCAGACCTCCACCGATCTGCTGCGCGGCCGCAAGCTCTTCCTCTGGGGCGCGGGCACCGGCGGCCGGCGCTGGCAGCGCTGGCTGACCGAGCCCGGCACCGGCGGCTACGCCGAGATCCAGGCCGGGCTCGCCCGCACCCAGCTGGAACACGTACGGCTGGAGGCGGGCGCCGAGTTCGCGTGGCTGGAGGCGTACGGGCCGCTGGCCGCGGACCCGGGCGCCGTGCACGGCCCGGACTGGGCGGCGGCCCGTGCCGAGGCGGAAGCCCGGCTGGAGGAGGCCCTGCCGCGCGCGGACGTGGACGCGGCGTACGCCGCCTGGCGGCCCTGCGCCGACACCGACCCGGGGGAGCGGGACGTGCTGGCGGCCGGTTCCGGCTGGGGCGCGCTGGAGTCGGAGCGCGGCGGCTGGAAACTGTCCGGCACCCCCTTCCCGCCCGGCACCCTCGGCGCACCGCAGCGGCCCTGGCTGGAACTGCTGCGCGGCGGCACACTGCCCGAGGACACCGTCGCCGGGGTGTCCGACCCCGGGCCGAGCCTGGTGGCGCCGGAGTGGCGGGAACTGCTGGAGGCGGCCCCGTCGAACGCCGCCTCCGACCACCACCTGGGCGTGGCGCAGTGGCACGCGGGCGACCGTGCGCAGGCGGCCCGCAGCTGGGAACGGTCGCTCCGGCACGCGGAGACGCCGTGGGCGCTGCGCTGCCTGGCGGTGGCCGACGCCGAGTCGGGAGCGCCCGGGCGCGCGGCGGACCGGCTGCTGCGCGCGGTCCTGGTGCTGCGGGGCGGGGCGCCGGCCACTCCGGGAGCAGCGGCCCCCGACGGCGTCCCAAGCGGACAGCCCGCGCCCGGCCGCGCTCCGGGCGGGTCCGCCCCCGACGGCACGCCACGCGGATCCGCCGTGGACGGTACCGCGCCGGAGAGCACCGCTCCAGGCGGATCCGCCCCGGACGGCACCGCGCCCGGTGGATGCGTCCCCGGCCGCGCTCCGCGCCCACCCGCCCCCGGCGGTGCTCCGGACGCGTCCGCTCCGGAGGCGGGCGCCGCCGCCCGCACCGCCGCCGAGGCGGCGCTGTCCCGTGAGGCGGCCGACGCACTGCTGGCCGTCGGGCGTGCCGCGGACGCCCGGGCCGTACTGGACGGGCTGCCGCCGGAGCTGCGTGCCCGGGGCCGGTTCCGGCTGCTCCGGGCGCGGCTGCTGCTCGCCGAGGGGGACGCGGCCGCGGCGCGCGCGGTGTTCGACGAGGGGTTCGAGGTGGCGGACCTGCGGGAGGGCGAGGAGTCGCTGCACCGGACCTGGCAGGAGATCGCCGAGCGGCTGACCGCCGGGGACGGTCCGGTCACCGAGGAGATACGTCTCCGGGCGCGCGAGGAGCACCCGCTGCCGGACGCGTACGACTACCGCATGTGGCCCGCCTGACCGGCCATCCCGCCCCACGGATTCCGCCCCACGGATTCCGCCCCACGGATTCCGCCCCACGGATTCCGCCCCACGGATTCCGCCCCACGGACCGTCCCGCGGTTCCCGGCCGGCGGATCCCGCCCCACGGACCCCACCTCGCGGTACCCGCCCGGGCGCGCCCGGCCCGGTGCCCGTCCGGCGCACGCCCGCCTCCGGCTTCCGTCCCGCTCCGCGCACGGACGGCTGATTCCCGTGAGCCGTTCGGCGGCACCGGGAATCAGCCGGCCCGGTCGCACCGTTGGTGCGGGCATGAAGGCAGTGACGATCAACGCATACGAAGAAGCCCCGCAGCTCACCGACGTACCGGAGCCCAAGGTCGGGCCGGACGGCGTCCTGGTCCGGATCCGGGCCGCCGGCGTCAACCCGGTGGACTGGAAGATCGCGGCGGGCTATCTCGACCCCGTCCTCCAGGTCAACTTCCCGCTGATCCTCGGCTGGGACCTCGCCGGTGTCGTGGAGCGCACCGGCCCCGCCGTGACCGAGTTCGCCCCCGGCGACGAGGTGGTCGGCTACAACCGGCAGGACGTCGCCCAGTTCGGCACCTACGCCGAGCAGGTCGCCGCACCGGTCCGCACCCTCGCCCGCAAGCCCGCCTCGCTCAGCTGGGAGCAGGCGGCCGGTCTGCCGCTGGCCGGGCTCACGGCGCTCCAGTCGCTGCGGGCCGCGGACACCGGGTCCGGTGACACCGTCCTCGTGCACGCGGCGGCCGGCGGTGTCGGCTCGCTCGCGGCACAGATCGCGGTCGCGCTGGGAGCCCGGGTCATCGGCACGGCGAGCGAGCGCAACCACGACTATCTGCGGTCGCTGGGCGCCGAGCCGGTCGCGTACGGGGACGGGCTCGTGGAGCGCGTCCGGGAGCTGGCGCCCGGCGGCGTGGACGCGGCGTTCGACTTCGTCGGCGGGGACGCCCTTCCGGCCTCCTTCGACCTCGTCAAGGAGGCGTCCCGGGTGGTGTCCGTGGTCGACACGGCGGTCTCCGGCTCCGGCGGTCGCTATGTGTTCGTGCGGCCGGACAGCGCGGGTCTGGCCGAGCTGGGCGCGCTGGCCGACGCCGGGAAGCTGACCGTGCACGTGGACCGGGAACTGCCGCTCGCCGAGGCGGCCGAGGCACACCGGCTCAGCCAGGAGGGCCGGACGCGCGGAAAGATCGTGCTGACGGTCCCGCGGAACGGCTGACCCCGCACGG
>NZ_WHPN01000297.1 GCF_009735685.1 Streptomyces lycii
CCAGCTCAGTCCGGCGGCGCCGCCCAGACCGGCGGCGCCGACCCAGGGGGCCGAGGAGTGGCACCCCGGGTCGGAAAGGTCCTCGATGATCTCTGCGAGGTCGTTCCCGTCGACGCGCGGGTCCTGCTGCCGCTCCGCATAGGTGAGCCCGCTGCAGGCCGCCTCGGCGGAGCCGACGCCCAGCAGCAGCGGCACCGCGGTCCAGCAGGCCACGGCCGTGAGCTTCGCCAGCGCGGCGACCGCGCGGCGCCTCACGTGGCCACCCCGGCGTCCGGCCCGGGGAACGGCGCCGCGCCTTCCGCCTTCAGCCGCAGCACGCGCTCACGCAGCTGCGCCTCGTTGCGCGTGTCGTAGGGGTCGACCTCGTCGCGCGAGGCGTGCCACAGGTGCATGCCGAGGTCGAACTGGGCGGCGTGCAGCCGGCCCAGGCGGCGGTGGACCCGTAACCCGCCGCCGCGCCGCAGCGCGTCGACCTTGACCCGGAACCGGCGTGCCGGGTTGAGCAGTGCCGGCAACTCGCCCCAGGTGACCGCGCCGTGGCCACGAGCTGCCTCAGCGGACAGCTCGACCGCGAGCCCGGCGGCCTGATCGCGCAGCCCGCGCCGCAACAGCAGCAGATAGAGCACCAGCAACGGGCCCTGGAGCAGGAGGATCGCGGCGGGGAACACCACCAGCACCCAGACCGCGTCGCTCGCGCCGGGGAACCAGTCGCCCACCTCGTGCTGGAAGTAGCGGAGCAGCAGGTTGTTGGTCGCGTGGGTGCCGATGGCGGCCAGGAAGCCGCAGGCGATGACCGCCCGGCGCGCGCCCGGTGTCCGCAGCTGGCGGGCTATGCCGAAGCCGGCGCCGATGGCCGCGGTGAACGCCGTGTGCGCGGCCATGAGGCCCAGGGACTGCCGCAACCAGTACTGGAGATTGGCGTAGACGCCGTCACCGTAGGTGATGTACAGGACGCTCTCGACATAGTTGAAGCCGAGCCCCGCCATGGCCCCGATCACGACCCCGGAGACCACGCCGTCGAAGTGGCGGCGGAACAGCAGGAACAGCACCGCGATGACCGCGCCCTTGCTCAGCTCCTCGAACACTCCGGCGCCGGTGTAGACCGCGGTGTTCACGGTGTGTTCCAGCTGCTGGGCGCCCGTCCCCGGAGTCCACAGGTAGTTGGGGAGATGGGACCCCAGCCAGGTGCCCATCGTGGCCCCGAAGCCACCTCCCACGACCAGCCCTCCGCCGAAGGCCGCGAGCGGCAGCCACAGCGGCATCCTGCGGTAGCGCTGCGCCCGGTGGATGGCCAGGACGCCGAACACGGTGCTGGGCAGGCACCCCAGGAGGGCCAGGGTGCTGAGACGGGGCGAGACGAAGATGTTGGTCATCGCCACAGAGACGGCCGCGAACGGCAGCACCAGCAGCACGCCGACGGCTGTCCGGCAGCCCCGGGTGAACCGCCGCGAGCGCCCGGCGCCCGCCAGGGCGGCCAGGCCGGCCACGGCGGCGGCCGCCCAGCAGGCCGGGAAGCCGTACACCATCAGTTCGCCGAGCGGCCACGCGATGAGGTCCTCGTTGAGCACGCTGAACGTTCCGTCACCCAGCAGCGGCACGTCGGGGCGGTTCAGGTCGATCAGCATCTCGATCCCCACCCCCACATGCACCAGCACGAGGATGAGCAGCACGGCGCGGGCCCGGGTGTCCCGGGGCGGGGCCGGGGCAGGGGCAGGGGTGGTGTGCGCGTCGGGCGGCGGCCAGGGTGGCTGGTGGGCGGGGAGTGGCGGCGGGCGGAAGGGGGGCGGTGTGCTCGCGGGCACGGTCACGGCGCCTCCGGGAACTCACCGGAGGGACCGGTCGGCGGCGTCCACTCGTCCGGCGCGGAGTCGGAGGAGACCGACGGGCCGGTGGTCGGGAACGTCGAGAAGGCCGAGGAGGTTGAGAAGGCCGAGAGGGTCGGGAAGTCCGTGGGGAAACCGGTCGGGTAATCCGTGGGAAAGCCGGTCGGGTAATCCGTGGGGAAACCGGTCGGGTAATCCGTGGGAAAGCCGGTCGGGTAATCCGTGGGGAAGCCGGTCGGGTAGTCCGTGGGGTAGGTCGGCACGGCGGTCAGCCAGTCCGACGGGAAGTCCGACGGCAGCTCCGTGGGGAAGCCGGTCGGATAGTCCGACGGGAAGCCGGAGGGCAGCTCCGTGGGAAAGCCGGTCGGGAAGCCCGACGGCACGTCCGTGGGAAAACCGGTCGGAACCCCTGAGGGCCAGGCCGTCGGGAGAGGCGTGTCGGGCCGGCCGTTCAGGTCTGGTTCGGTGTCGATCACCAGCGCGAACAGCAGTGCGACGCACGTCGTCACGGTCCCGACGAGCAGGCCGTATACGGCGAAGAAGCGCATGTGCGGTCGTCGTTCGTACCCGGGCCGCTCGGGCTGCGGATCCGGCCGCTCGGCTCCGTCCGGCCCGGCCTCCGGCCCCGACGGCGGCTGCGTTTGCGACGGGAAGGAGGGCGCGGGCGGCCCTGGGGGCTCTGCGGGTGCGTGCGAACCGCCCTTCCAGCTTCTTGTGTTGACCACCCGCATTACCTCCCCCCAAAGAAACACAGTGAATCACCCCGGGTCTGGTGGGGTCTCCACCAGACCCGGAGCGGTTCAGCCCGGGGCAGACGTCGTCACGGCCGCGGGCCGTGTCCGCTGAGGACGAGGGCGTCTGCTCGGGTACGGCACCACTGCTGCCGCCCCGCCACCCGGCCGACTTCCGCCGGCCCTATTCACCGGTGTAGGACACCCCGATGTCCTTGCGGACCGCCTCCATGGTGGCCATCACCGCGATGGACTGCTCGTGGGCGACCAGCGGGCTTTCGATCCCGCCCTCGGCGATCAGCCGTTCCGCTTCCGTCGCCTGGTACTGCATGCCTCTGCCGGTCACCTGCTCCTCGAACCGTTCCAGCTCCTTGCCCGCCGCGTCCTTGACGGTGACCACAGCGGGGCAGTACCACACCGATTTGATGTCGATGCGGCCCTCGGTTCCCAGTAGTACGGCCGTGTTGACGCCCTTGGTCTCCATCGAGGAGTACGAGGTCGAGAGGGCGTCGTTGCGGTGGCGCAGGACCGTCGCGACGCAGGAGTCTGTGCCGGTGTCCCTGAGGGTGCCGCGCCCGGTCACCTCGACGGGGTCTCCGAGGATGTCGTGGGCGAAGGACACCGGGTAGACGCCGAGGTCCAGCAGACAGCCTCCGGCGAGGGCGCGGTTGTTGAGCCGGTGTGCGGGATCTGCCGGGAGCAGCTGCGTGTGATCGGCGTGCAGTGAGCGGATGTCGCCGACCAGGCCTCGTTCGATGACGGACCTCACGTAGGCCATGTGCGGCAGGAATCGCGTCCACATGGCCTCCATGGCGAGGAGACCCTTGCCGCGCGCGAGTTCGTACACCGCGCGCGCCTCGGCGGCGTTCACCGTGAACGCCTTCTCGACCAGCACGTGCTTGCCGCTCTCGAGGGTGGCCGTCGCGTTGGCGGCGTGGAAGTTGTGCGGGGTCGCCACGTAGACGATGTCGACGTCCGGGTCGGCCACGAGTTCCTCGTACGAACCGTGGGCGCGCTCGATGCCCCACCGGCCGGCGAAGGCGCGAGCGCTGTCCGCCGACCGCGACCCGACCGCGGCGACGCGGTGGCCGTGGGTGATGAGGTCGCGGGTGAAGGCGTGGGCGATCCCCCCGGTGGCGAGGACGCCCCAGCCCACCTCGCCCCGGGACAAGGGGGCCGGGTATGCGTCGGCCATACCGTCTCTCCCGCGTAGTCGAGGACGACCTGCAGGGCGTCCTGCGGAGTCCTGTCCAGCATGTCGAAGGCGTCCGCCACCTTCTCGGCCGAATGATCGCGTCGGCACCGAGCCGCTCGGCGAGGGTCCGACGTGCCGGAACGGGGTCGACGACCGTGACGCGCGCACCGTTGAGGCGGGCCAGCTGGGCGACGATCTGCCCGGGAACCCCGCTCCGAAGACGACCACCGACTCGCCGAGATGGATGTCGGCGTCGAGTATCGCGTTGAAGGCGATCGCACCGATCCGCCCGAAGACGCCCGGCATCGGCTCCGTGCCGGGCAGGGCGGCAGCGCCCCGGGTTCAGGCGGAGTTGCTCGGGTCGAGAGAAGCGCGGGCTCCGACAGCACCGCGCGGGCGCTCTCGGAGCCCGCGAGCCGGGCCGCGACCGTGGCGACGGCGATGCGTTCCGGGAGAGCGGCGGAGAACTTCAGGCCGCGTACGGTTCGGGGGTCCACGTCGGGCAGGACCAGGTTCTCGCCGACGCTCTCGCGGGCCGCGCGCCAGTCGGCCGGGGTGAGGTCCTCGCGCAGGCGCAGCCGGCAGTCGGTGGGGCGCTGCAGGGGGTCGGCGACCGGCTGAAGGGTGGCGGCGAGGGTGGCGTTGGCGCGGTGGCCGGCCCGGGTCCACCACCGCACGTCACGTCCGACGCGGGTGATCAGTGTGCCGTCCGGGTGCACGGTGTCGGGCGCGTCGGCTTCGCGCTGCCCTCGAGGCGCGCTTCGGCTCACCTGGTGAGGGAGACGGGCGGGTCCGCGCAACGACTGACCTCTGCCACCGGCGACTTGACGAGGAACCATTCTTGCCGTGGCTGGTGTGATTTTCGCGTCGGAGCCGTCTTGGACAGCCCCGTTCCCCGGGCTGAGCTAGCGACAGTTCGGCAAGTGGCGGCCGCGAGATCCGAGATCGCCATTTCCGCGAACGACCGGATTGGGATCCGGACGTACGACTGACACTTGCGAGCCGGCCTCGGGGCCGACTCGACACTCTCCCGCCCGCGCAGGGGTGACTTCTGCGGGGTGGTGTCCGCACGCACGGCGATCGGTACGGCGTCCTCATCCTCCGAGAGCGTTGAACCGGTCCCGCAGGCCGGCCAGCACCGTGGCGAGTCCGAGCTCGAAGGCGGCCCTGGCCGCATCCCGTCCCACCCGGGCGCCGACCACCTCCGCCAGTACGGGAGCCTGGGCGCTGGGAACGTCGAAGATGTCGTCCGGCGCGGCCGCGTCCATGGCTGACCCGAGAATGAAGGACTCGACCGCCACGACGACGTCCACGATCTGGTCGTCCGGCCACCCGCCGGCGCGCAGCCCGGCGGCGACCTGCTCGTACATGGCGACGGTGTGCGGGGAGCCGGCGATCGGTGTGACCGCGATGACGGGGACCAGCGGCGAGTACCGCGCGTACGCATCGCGATAGGAGTGTGCCCAGGACTCCAGCGCTTCGTCCCAGGGCCGCGCACCGAAGTCGGAGCAGTCGATCTCCCGGTTGACGTGGTCCTGTATCCACAGCAGTAGCTGGCGCTTCGAATTCACGTGGTTGTACAGCGCGGAGGGTGCCACTCCGAGTTGCCGCGCGAGCGCCGCCATCGTGAGCGCGGCGTAGCCCCGAACCTTGATCAACTCCACGGCGGCCCGGGTGATCTTCTCCTGTGACAGCAGTGGCGCCGCAGGGCGCCCGCGACGCCGGGGCTGGTCAGCAGGTGTCACGGCACCATCTTCTCATGGGCCGTTCCGGCGATCTCTCCAGATCGGAGAACGACCCTATTGATCTGTTTTGACCCGACTGATCCACTGCTTGCTCGGTGAGTGAACTTTCTTGACCGTGACCCTTGACGCGGCGCGTACCGCCCAGGGTAAATGAACGTTATTCATATCGCCTCGTGGGAGAAGCGCCATGCACAGCCCCCAGCCCACCCCTCTCAACCTCGATCGGGACGTGGTCGTCGTCGGTGCCGGACCGGCGGGCCTGATGGCCGCCCGACGCCTCAGCAAGGCCGGCGTCGGCGTTGCCGTTCTGGAAGCCCGCGACCGAGTCGGCGGGCGCACGTGGAGCGACACCGTGGACGGCGCCTGGCTGGAGATCGGCGGCCAGTGGGTCTCGCCCGACCAGAGCGAACTGCTCGCGCTTCTCGACGAGCTAGGCATGGAGACCTACGAGCGGTACAGGGACGGTGACTCGGTCTACATCTCCCCGGACGGAACCCGCACCCGTTACGCGGGAGACCGCTTCCCGGTGGGAGGGAAGACGGCCGACGAGATGGAACGTCTGATCCAGCTCCTCGACGCGCTCAGTGCCGAGATCGGCGCCACCGAGCCGTGGGCGCATCCCAGGGCCCGCGAGCTGGACACGATCTCCTTCCACCACTGGCTCCGCCGGCAGTCGGACGACGAAGAGGCATGCCAGAACGTCGGTCTCTTCATCGCGGGCGGGATGCTCACCAAGCCCGCACACGCCTTCTCCGCTCTCCAGGCTGTCCTGATGGCTGCGTCCGCCGGCTCCTTCTCCCACCTCGTCGACGAGGACTTCATCCTCGACCGGCGAGTGGTCGGCGGCATGCAGTCGGTCAGCGAGGCCATGGCCGCCGAACTGGGGGACGACGTCCACTTGTCCACCCCGGTCCGGGCCGTGCGCTGGGACGAGGCGGGAGTCACCGTCGTATCCGACCGCGTCACCGTGCGGGCGAGGAAGGTGATCATGGCCGTGCCGCCGAACCTGTACACCCGGGTCTCCTACGACCCGCCGCTGCCGCGCCGCCAGCACCAGCTCCACCAGCACTTCTCGCTCGGTCTGGTGATCAAGGTGCACGCCGTCTACGAGACGCCGTTCTGGCGCGAGGACGGCCTCTCCGGGACCGGATTCGGCGCCGGGGAGCTCGTACAGGAGGTCTACGACAACACCAACCACGGCGACACCCGCGGCACCCTGGTCGCCTTCGTCTCCGACGAGAAGGCCGACGCCGCCTTCGCGCTGCCGGCCTTGGAACGCCGCCGCCGCATCCTCGAATCCCTCGCCTCCTACCTCGGCGACCGGGCGCTCGAACCGGTGGTCTACCACGAGTCCGACTGGGGCAGCGAGGAGTGGACCCGGGGCGCCTACGCCGCGAGCTTCGACCTCGGCGGCCTCACCCGGTACGGCGCCGACCAGCGCACCCCTGTCGGCCCGATCCACTGGGCCAGCTCCGACTTGGCCGCCGAGGGCTACCAGCACGTCGAGGGCGCTCTGCGGATGGGCCGCGCCACCGCCGAGGAACTGCTCGGCGAGCCGGCGGCCCCTTCCCGGGGCCATGCTCCATGAGCGCTCCGCGCGGCATGCCGCTGAACGATTCATCCCGCCCGGCGCCGGGTCGGCGCACTTTCCTCGGCACCGCAGCAGCCGGAATTTTCCGGCGCCTGCCCATCCCCGTGATGGTTGTGCCTCACACGGATGGAGAACAGTGATGACCACTTCCGTCACGGGCACCACGGCCTCCGGTGACAGCGGCACCAGCGGCAGCAAAGGTTTGGCCACGGGCCGCGTCGGGCTGCTGGGCGCTGTCGTCATCGGGGTCTCGTGCATCGCTCCGGCGTACACGCTCTCGGGCGCGCTCGGCCCGTCCGCGGCCGTGGTGGGCAAGCAGCTCCCGGCGGTCTTCCTCGTCGGCTTCATACCGATGCTCCTGGTCGCCATCGGCTACCGCGAACTGAACCGGGCGATGCCGGACGCCGGCACCACCTTCACCTGGGCCTCCCGGGCCTTCGGTCCGTGGCTGGGCTGGATGGGCAGTTGGGGTCTGCTGGCAGCGACCATCCTGGTCCTCTCGAATCTGGCGGGCATCGCGGTCGACTTCTTCTACCTGCTCCTCGCCCAGATCACGGGCGACGACGCACTGGCCGACCTCACTCGCAGCGTTCCGGTCAACATCGTCACCTGCCTGGTGTTCATGGCACTGGCCGGTTGGATCTCCTACCGCGGGCTCGAGGCCACCAAGGCCGTCCAGTACGTCCTGGTCTCGTTCCAGGTCATTGTCCTGACCTGGTTCTCCGTCGCCGCGTTCTGGCACGTGAGCGACGGGACGGCCTTCGACGCCTCCGCGATCAGCGCGGAGTGGTTCAACCCGTTCGCGGTCGACTCCTTCTCGTCCTTCGCCGCCGGCATTTCCCCGTCGGTCTTCATCTACTGGGGCTGGGACGTCGTCCTCACCATCAACGAGGAGACCAAGGGATCCGCCACCACCCCGGGGCGCGCCGCCCTGACCACCATCATGGCCATCGTCGCCCTCTACCTGGCAGTCGCCCTGGGCGTGCTCAGCTACTCCGGCGTCTCCGACGGTGCTCACGGACTGGGAAATTCCGACATCCAGGAAAACGTCTTCGCGGCGCTGGCCGGGCCGGTGATGGGCCCGACCGCGATTCTGATGTCCCTGGCCGTGCTCTCCTCGTCGACCGCGTCGCTGCAGTCGACGTTCGTGCCCCCGGCACGCACCATGCTCGCCATGGGCCACTACGGCGCGCTCCCGCCGGCCTACGCACGCATCACACGGCGCTTCCAGTCCCCCGGATACGCCACGGTTGCGGCCGCACTGGTGGCATCGGCCTTCTACACCGTCATGCGGGTTCTGTCCGAGGACGTTCTGTGGGACACCATCACAGCACTCGGCATGATGGTCTGCTTCTACTACGGCATCACGGCCCTCGCCTGCGTGTGGTACTTCCGCAAGGAACTCAGCCGTAGCGCGAGGGCATGCCTCATGAAGGGAGTGCTGCCCTGCATCGGCGGCATCCTGCTTCTGGTCTTCTTCGTCCAGACCAGTTACGACTCGATGGACCCCTCGTACGGTTCCGGGTCGCAGATCGGCGGAGTCGGCCTGGTCTTCATCCTCGGCGTCTCCGTACTTCTGCTGGGCGTCGTCGTGATGATCGTGCAGCGGCTCCGACGGCCCGAGTACTTCCGCGGCGAGACTCTTTCGCGCGGTGACTCGACCAGTGGTGACTCGATCACCCTGACCTGACAAGGGACTCACCAAGGGGACCAAGGGGTGATTCGCCACTTCTCGCCCCTCGCAAGGCTTTTCGAAGACGTCATTCCAGATGTGGATGACTCTGCGTACATGATTCGAGAATGAGGAGAGACGCAGTGACCGAAGGACCGCGCCGGCTGCGCAACTACATCGACGGGGAGTTCCGGGACGCCGCCGACGGCCGGACCACCGAGGTGGTCGATCCGGCCACCGGCCGGGCCTACGCCACCGCCCCGCTCTCCGCCGCCGCGGACGTCGACGCCGCCATGGCCGCGGCCGACGCGGCCTTCCCGGCCTGGCGCGACCTCGTACCGGGCGAGCGCCAGAAGGCCCTCCTGAAGATCGCCGACGCGGTCGAGGCGCGCGCCGACGAACTGCTGGCCGCCGAGTGCGAGAACACCGGCAAGCCGCTGGAGCTGACCCGGCAGGAGGAACTGCCGATGATGCTCGACCAGATCCGCTTCTTCGCGGGCGCGGCCCGGATGCTCGAAGGCCGCTCGGCCGGCGAGTACATGGAGGGCCTGACCTCCATCGTCCGCCGTGAGCCGGTCGGGGTCTGCGCGCAGGTCGCGCCGTGGAACTACCCGATGATGATGGCCGTGTGGAAGTTCGCCCCGGCGCTCGCCGCGGGCAACACCGTCGTCCTCAAGCCGTCCGACACCACCCCGGCGTCCACCGTCCTGCTCGCCGAGATCATCGGTTCGATCGTGCCGAAGGGCGTCTTCAACGTCGTCTGCGGCGACCGCGACACCGGGCGGCTCATGGTCGAGCACCGAACCCCGGCGATGGCCTCCATCACCGGTTCGGTCCGCGCCGGCATGCAGGTCGCCGAGAGCGCCGCGAAGGACCTCAAGCGGGTGCACCTGGAGCTGGGCGGCAAGGCGCCGGTCGTCGTGTTCGAGGACGCCGACATCGCCAAGGCCGTCGAAGGCATCTGCGAGGCGGGCTACTTCAACGCGGGCCAGGACTGCACGGCCGCCACCCGGGTGCTCGTCCACGCCTCCGTGCACGACGAGTTCGTGAGCGCCCTGGCCAAGGCCGCCGCCGACGCCAGGACCGGTCCCGGCGAGGACGACCCGTTCTTCGGCCCGCTCAACAACGCCAACCAGCTGGAGCAGGTCAGCGGCTTCATCGAGCGGCTCCCGGCGCACGCCAAGGTCGAGGCGGGCGGCCACCGGGTCGGCGACCGGGGCTACTTCTACGCGGCGACCGTCGTCTCCGGCCTCCGCCAGGACGACGAGATCATCCAGAACGAGGTCTTCGGCCCGGTCATCACCGTCCAGTCCTTCTCGGACGAGTCCGAGGCCGTCGAGCACGCGAACGGTGTCGACTACGCCCTGGCCTCCTCGGTGTGGACCAAGGACCACGGCCGCGCCATGCGCATGTCCAAGGCCCTGGACTTCGGCTGCGTGTGGATCAACACACACATCCCGCTGGTCGCGGAGATGCCACACGGCGGCTTCAAGAAATCCGGCTACGGCAAGGACCTCTCGGCGTACGGCTTCGAGGACTACACCCGC
>NZ_WHPN01000298.1 GCF_009735685.1 Streptomyces lycii
GCCACAGGGCGTCGAGCAGCTCCTCGCGGGACAGCTGGACTCCGCTGTCCGCGAGGACCTTCCGCAGCCGCCCCGGCACCGGTGCTACACCGCCCCGCCGAGCCGGTGCAGCACGGCGTCGAGCAGGCCGTCGGCGTCCAGGTCGACACCGCCCTTCCGCAGGAACACGGCGTTCAGCAGCTGGTCCGTGGCCAGTTCGCCCGGGGTGCGGCGGGCGAGGAAGGCACGGAGCAGATCGTCGGTGTCCGCCAGCGCCCCGTCGCCCAGATGCGCGCGGACGATGTCCCGCAGCCGCTCCTCGTCGGGCTCCGGCAGCTCCAGACGTACGCAGCGGCGCAGAAAGGCCGGGGGGAAGTCGCGTTCGCCGTTGCTGGTGATCACGACCACCGGGAACTCGCCGCAGCGCACCCGCCCGCGGGTCACCGGCACCCGCTCGCCGGGATCGGCCGTCACCACCTCGACCCGCTCCTCGTCCTCCGGGAGCCGGCTGAGCTCGGGAATCTCGAACTCGCCCTCCTCGAAGACCGTCAGCAGGTCGTTCGGAAGGTCCACGTCCCCCTTGTCCAGCTCGTCGACGAGCAGCACCCGCGGTCGGTCCCGCGGCACCAGCGCGGTGCCCAGCGGCCCCAGCCGGATGTACGAGCCGATGCCCGGTTCGGCGCCGTCCCGGTCGCGCCGCAGGTTCGCCTCGCGCAGCCGTCCGATGGCGTCGTAGCGGTAGAGGGCGTCGTGCAGGGTCGACCGGCTGTTGACCGGCCAGTGCAGTACCCGCCCCAGGGTCAGTTCCGCGGCGACGGCGTGCGCCAGTGAGGACTTGCCGGTCCCCGGGTGGCCGGTCACCAGCAGCGGACGGCGCAGATGGAGGGCCGCGTTGACGACGTCCGCCTCGGCGGGGCCGATCAGATACGGCGCGGGCCCGCCGCCGCCCGTGCCCGCCGGGGCTGCGGTGAAGCGCCGCCACGGCGGCGCCTCGGGGAACGGGAGCGTGCGCACCACACCGTCCCCGCGGAACAGCCGCCACTCGCCGCCGCCCCGCGGCCCGCCGCCGTCACCCGCTCCCTCGCCGGGGCCGCCGCCGGCACCGGGTCCCTTGCCGGGGCCGCCGCCGTCACCGCTGCCACCGCGACCGCCGGGGCCGCCGTCACCGGGGCCGTCACCGGGGCCGCCGGGCCCGCCGCCGTCGCCGGACCCGCCGTTCTCCGGCCGGTCCGTGGACGTGCCGTCGCTCGGTTCCGCGCCAGGCTGTTCCGCCATCAGATGTCCGTTCCTTCCGGGGGATCCTTGAGCTCCAGTGCTCCGGGCAGCGGGCAGGCGGTGTCCTCCCACACCAGGGCGGGGCGCGCCGGGTACCGCTCGGGATGCCGGGAAGCCTCGCTCCGGAAGAGCTGGACGCGGTGCGCCAGGCCGTGCAGCGGGCCGGCCGGGGCCACCGGGTCCAGGGCCGCCGGGCCCTCCGCGTGGGCGGCGCGGTCCCACAGCACCACCGGCACGCCGAGCGCCAGACACAGATCGACGAGCCGGGGCCGCGCCTCCCGCGGCCCGTGCAGCACGACCTGCCGGGTGTCCCGGTGACTGGTCTGGAGCAGCCGCCCGGCCTCCCGCGGCTCCGCGGCGTCCCCGTCCAGCACCAGGGGCTGGGCGCCGCCGCTCTCCCACCGGCGCCGCAGCTCACCGTCCCGGCTGGGCACCCGCCGGCTCATCTCCGGGCAGCGCAGCGCGACCCGGAACCGCACGCCCAGCGGCAGCCCCGGCACGAACTCGCTGCCGCTCCCCGCGTCCCACTCGTCGACCGGCAGCTGGAGGCCCGCCCGGTCCACCACCACGTGCACGTCCGTCACCGGCGCACCGCCGGCGCCCCGCGAGCACTCCACCGCCTCCCGGACCAGCCGTGCCACCTCGTCCCCGCCTCGGGGCACACCGTCGCCGCCGGACAGCCGGGTGTACTCGGCTCCGTCCCGCACCTGCCAGATCTCGCAGCCGTACGTCCCCGGCGGGCCGCCGGCGGTGAGCCGCACCAGGACCAGGGACACCGGCCGCGGCCGCTCCCCGGCCCAGGCGGCCGCGTCCGCCCGGCGCTGCGCGAGGGCCGCCCGCGCCACACCGAGCCGTTCCGTGAGCCGGTCGTTCCAGCGGTGCAGCGTGCCGCGGTCGGTGTCGGGCAGCACGGCCGCCGCGAACTCCACCAGCCGCACCAGGGCCGGGACCCGCGCCGAGTCCTCGGGCACCGTCCCGCTGTCCGAGTACACCTCCAGCTCCCGCACCACACCGTCCAGTTCCGCGGGGTCCAGCCGCGCGGCGCACAGCGCGGGAGGCAGCGCCAGATGCCGCAGCGCCTCCGCGGCGGCACGCGGCAGCAGAGCGGGGTCGGCCTCGACGGCGGGCCGCAGCGTGGCCAGCAGCAGCTTGTGCTCGCGCGGCGACAGCAGCAGCCCGGAGGCGGTCAGGCCGCCCAGGCCGAGCAGCGAGTCCAGGGCGGGCTCCCGGGGGCCGCCGCGCACGGACGGGGCCAGCGCCTCCGCGAGCGCCGGCAGCGCCCGCTCCTCCGACAGCAGTACGGACACCAGCTCGCCCAGAGCCGGCGCGGAGCCGCCGGCGGGCGGCGGCCAGCCCAGCTCGGCGGCCAGCGCGCGGGCGCTGTCGGCCCGCAGCAGCGGATCACCGAGCAGCGCGCGCAGACAGCCGTCCAGCTCGGCGGCCACCGGGTCGGACTCCGACGCCGGCGCGGACAGCACCCGGCAGTCCCCGAGCACGGCTCTCGCGCCGGCCCGGTCCAGCTCCTCCCGTACCGTCTGCCACGGCACCGCCCAGCTGCGGCGCACCGTCTGCTGGCCGTTCAGCGGGCCGTCCGGCATCAGATGCGCCACGACCAGGCCCACGACTGACGCGTCCTCGACGGACCACAGCGGGCCGCCGCTGAAACCGGGGCCGATGGCCGCACCGGACAGCTCCCCGTCGAGATAGCCGAACCTGCCGTCGCGGAACTTCACCTTCGTGTCGGCGAAGGTGACGGCCTCGCCGCCGCCGTGCCAGGCGCGGACCGAGCAGCCCTCCTCCATGTCCTGCCAGACCACCGGCCGGTGCCCGTCCGGGGCGTCCTCCGTCAGCTCCAGCACGGCCAGGTCCCCCGTCCACAGCACCGGGGAGGTGCGCTGCGGCGGCACCCACACGCCGACCCGGGCGCTGCGCCGCCGCACTCCCTCCGCGCCGTGGAAGGCGATCTCGACGGGGTGACCGGCAGGCGGCGGGGCCTCGCTGAGCATGTCCCGGCCCAGCGCGTCGTTCACCACGTGGGCGCAGGTCAGCAGCGCACGGGGAGTCAGCAGCGCGGCCGCCCCGGACGCCTTGCCGTGCCGGCGGCCGAGCACGGACACCACGGGCGCGGGGTGGGAGGCATGCCGGAACCAGCCCACGGGTCAGCCCTGCGGGGGAGCGGGGTGCCAGGTCGCGGTGACGGTCATGGTCGCCTGGGCTCCCGCCCCGACGACGCCCAGCTTCAGATCCTGGCCGATCTGCACACCGAACTCGACCGTCAGCTCCTGCGGTACGGGCCCGCCGGAGCCGGTGACGGAGTGGTGGATCTCCTGGAGCAGCGGTCCCAGCGGGCTCAGCGCGGACCGCAGCGTGCCCGTCGCCAGCGCGGCGGCACGGCCGCCGCGTCCGACCGGGGTGACCCGTCCGAGACCCTCCGGGAGGTCGGGTCCGTCCGCCACGACCGCCGCCGGCTCTCCGGCCGCCGCCAGCTCGAGCCGTACGGCGGCGCCGTCGGCGAGCTCAAGTTCCATGTACTCAGGCACCGTTCCATTGTGCCGATCACGGTCGTGCCGCGGCAGGTGAACGGCGCAGTCCGTGTGCCGGCCCGTGCGGTCACCCGTGTGCCGGCCCGTGCGGCGGTCCGTGTGGCGGTCCGTGCCGTCCGGGCCGCGGGACGTGCGTCCGGCCCGTGTTCGGGCAGCCCCCGCCGGGTCCGGGCGGGGGCTGCCCGTACGCGGCGGGGCTGCCCGGACCGGCTCCGACCGGGCCGCGACGGCGGGCGGCCGCGGGATCCGCCGGTTCTGCGGACCGGCCGCCCGGGACGGAAGAGCCGCACAACGGGCGCGGAAACGGAGCGAGTCGTACCGCCCGAGGGGGGTGCGGCCGGGGCCGTCGGTGCGCCGTGGCCCCGGGTGGGGGATGATGGGGGCGCACCCGCTGCACGGTCGTGACGGAACGAGACGTGGCGGGTCCGGGGTGACGGGGGCCTTCCGGGTGCGCGTCGCATCCGGGTGAGCGGGAGAAGGCGGCCTGAGCGCTGGGCTCGTTCGCAGAGGAATCCCCTGATGTCCCAGCCACCTGGTCAGCCCCCGCAGGACGGTTACGGCCCGCCCCAGCCGCCCGGCGGACAGCCCCAGCAGCCCCCGGCGCAGCCTCCCGCGCCGCCGCAGGCCCCACCGCCGGGCGGTGCCCCGGGCGCGCCGCAGTACCCGGCCGGGCAGCCGGGTTACGCCTACCCGCCCCCGCAGCAGGGGTACGGGGCATATCCCCAGCAGCCCCAGCACCCCCAGCAGCCACAGCAACCCCAACAGCCGCAGGGATACGGCATACCGGGCCCGTACGGGCAGCAGCCGGGCCCGTACGGACAGCAGCAGCCGTACGGCGGCTATCCGCCCCCGCCGCCGCCCGGCGGAGGCGGCTGGTCGGGGAAGAAGCTCGCCGCCGTCATCGGCGCTGCCGTGGTGGCGATCGTGCTGGTCGCAGGCGGGGTCTACGCGGTGGTGGGCGGCGGCGACGACGGGGAGAAGGAGCCCGTCGCCGACAGCAGCGCGAGCGCCGAGGCCACCCCCAGCACCGGTGACGACCCGACGGAGGAGCCCACCGACGGGGCCGTGGAGGAGCCGACTCCCGAGCCCACGGAGGAGGTGCCGGGCGGGGACACCGCCGGACCACCGCCCGCCGCCGGCGACTTCACCGGCCAGTGGCAGTCGGAGGACGCGCTGACGCTGACCATCGGTGCGAAGCAGACCTCGGGCGAGATGAAGGACCAGCACGGTTCTTCGTGGATCGACCCCGGTGGCAAGGGCATCTGCATCGGCATCGGACAGAGCGCGGGCAACGGGAAGTTCGGGCTCGCCTTCAAGTGCGGCGAGGGCGAGGACGAGGAGTTCCTCAACGGGATCGCCACCAAGTCGGACGGCGGCGGGAGCGTCACCATCGACTGGGAGAAGGGCGGCTCGGACACCCTGGCGTGGGTGGGCGGCACCGAGGCGTGAACCGGACCGGGTACGGGCGGCGGTACCGGCGGTGCGCCCGGCCGTTCCGGACCCGTGCCCGGCCCGGCCCGGTCACACCGGGTCCGTCCCGGGTCCGTGCCCGGCCCGGTCACACCGGGTCTGTCCCGGCCCGGTCACACCGGGTCCGTGCCCGGCCCGGTCACACCGGGTCCGGTTACGTCCGGGTCCGGGGACGGGTCGGGTCCGTGGCCGGCCCTGCCACGTCGCGCCCGTCGTCGGCCCGGCCCGGCCGCGGGACGCCGACGCGGGAGCCGGGCGGCCGCTTCGCTTCCGCGACCGCCCGGCCGTATCGCGTCCGCGTCCGCGCTCGCGTCGGCGTCGGCCGCCGGCCCTCCCGTCCCGTTGGCCGGGCGCGTCCTTTCTTCCTCCCCCAACCACCGCTGCCGGTGACGGAGTTGTGCCGTCCCGTGTCCGTGGCGGAGCCGTGCAGCCCCGTATCCGTGGCGGAGCCGTGCAGCCCCGTATCCGTGGCGGAGTCGTGCCGCCACGCGTCCGGCTGAGCGTCCCGGCGCCCCGTTCCGTATCACTGGGTGAGGGCGTGGGGCGAGGCGCAGGAGGCGACATGGACACCGGTCCCGATTCCGGACGGCCCCCCGGGCGGCGGGTGATCGAGCCGACCGGCGTCTTCAGAGCCGGGGAGATCCGGCCGCCGGGGGCGCATCCGGAGGACGGCGGGGCCGGGCCGGAGTCCTGGATGGACGACCTGGAGCTGTTCCGGTCGGAGGCACCGGCGGACGGGCGGGGGACCGCCGGTGACCCCGGGCCCGGGGACGCCCCGCACGCCGCGTACCTGCGCGACCGCCCGGCTCCCCGGCCCCGTCCGCACGACCGCCCGGCTCCCCGATCCGGTCCGCGCGACCGTCCGTCTCCCGGGACCCGTCCGTCCGGCAGCGCGGCGCCCGGGACACATTCCCGCGCGCGTGCGGCTGCCCGGGCCCGGCACGCCGAGGAGGACACCGCGGACCTGCCGCGGATCCCGGCCGGGCCCGTGTACCCGCCTCGCGCGCGCCGCGGACGCCGGCCGCGGTTCCGCGCGGTGCTGGTGGCGGGGGCTGCCGGGTTCGCCGCCGCCCTGGCCCTGCAGTCGCTCGGGCAGGACGGCACCGGGGAACGGCCGCCGTCCGCGGGAGCACCGGCCCCGGCGGCCCCGGAACCCGGACCGGAAGCCGTGCCGCCGGAGGGCGCCGGCGCGGCGGAGGTGCTGCGCCCCGGTGACTCCGGGCCCGACGTGGTGGATCTGCAGAACCGGCTCTCCCGCATCCCGGACGTCTACACCGGCGGCAGCAGGGACGGCCGTTATGACGCCGTGCTCGCCGAGGCGGTCGCCCGTTTCCAGCTCTGGTACGGCATCCGCGGCGACGAGGACGGGATCTACGGCGACGACACCCGGCGCGACCTGGAGGCACGCACCTGAACCCGGCCGCGGCGGCGGCGGGAGGCCGTCCCGGGACCGGAGTCCGCCGGGTTTCCGCTGTATCCCCGCCCGGGCCCCGGTCCGGTGGCGCCCGTCGGCTCAAGCCGGTTCCGGCAGCAGCCTGTGCAGGGCCTGCTCCGCCGCGCGGTTCAGCCGGGGATGGACGGTGGCCGCCGTGAGCGCCGGGACCGCCCGGGGGTCCCCCAGTTCGCCGAGGCCCTCGACACAGGCCAGCGCGATGCGCCCGTAGACCGCGACCCCGCCCTGGCCGCCCGCGGCGAGCAGCCGCTCCAACGTCGCCGTGAGCGCCGGTACGGACTCCGGGGCGCGCAACGCGGTCAGCAGCCGCACCGGGTGCAGCGCGTACGCCGTGCGCAGCGGATTGGTGGCCAGCGCGGCGGCCGCCCGGGCGGTCCGCGGGTCGCCGAGCCGGGCCAGGGCCTGCGCGGCAGCGGCGCAGCGCGGCGGGTCCCGGTGGTTGAGGAGGAGGACCAGGGTCTCGAACGCGCGCCGGTCACCGGCGCAGCCCAGCGCGAACGCGGCCAACTCCCGGGCCCACAGCGGCTGTCCGGGTTCGGTGAGCACCAGCGCCAGTTCGTCCCGGGCGGCCGGCCCGTCGTCGCGCAGCGCCCGCCGGGCGAGCCGGGTCAGCTCCTGGCAGGCGGCGCTCTGTCCTGCACCGGCCGATTCGCCCCGTACCCGCTCGGCCAGCCCGCGGAACTCCTCGTCGTCCATGTGCGGCCCCTTTTCCGGTTCTCCGGTTTCCCGGTTCCTGGATCTGTCTGTGGACGTGCGCGCGTCCTGCTCCGGGCTCTCCGCGAGCGGTACCGGGGTGGCGCGGGCCACAGCACACGACTTCGAACTACCCCTGGCCTACACCGTTACCCGCGAGTTACGCTGCCGGTCACGAGCACATCCTGCTCGGACGGCCTGGTGACGCAGCCGTCTTCTCCCGTGGCGCCCCGAGCGCCGCGTGCTCCGGCGCGGTCGGTTCCGTGCCGGACGTTCCTCGGTCGGCCCCGGGACAGGGCCGGTCGGTCGTCCCGCCGGGCCCGGTGCCCGTGTGTTCAGCGCACCTCTCCTGGCCGGCACGCCCGTGTTGCGTGCCCGCGAAAAAACCCTCAGTCGTCACTCTCCCCGTACCCGGGGAACACTCTCTGGAGTCCCGCGATGGACCGTATGTCCACCACTGATCCCGTCTCCACCGCTTCCCCCGCCGTCTCCCCGCTGTCCCTGGCGACCGTCGCCGTCGTCGGCCTGGGCACCATGGGCGCGGGCATCGCCGAGATCCTGGCCCGCTCCGGGCGCGAGGTCATCGGCATCGACGTCCGGGACGACGCCGCCCGGGAGGCCGTGGCGTCCCTGGAGCGGTCGACCGCCCGCGCCGTGCGGCGCGAGCGGCTCACCGAGCAGGAACGGCGGCAGGCCCTGGCGCGCTTCCGCACCTTCTCCGACCTGCGGGCGGCGGCCGACGCCGACCTGGTGATCGAAGTCGTGCCCGAGGACTACGAGCTCAAGCGCCGGGTCCTCGCCGAGCTGGACGCCGTCGTCCGCCCGGGAACGATCCTGGCCACCGGCACCAACGCGCTGTCCGTGACCAAGCTCGCCGCCGGCTCCGCCCGCCCCGAACGGGTGCTGGGCCTGCACTTCTTCAACCCCGCCCCGGTGATGAAGCTGGTCGAGGTCGTCTCCTCGGTGCTCACCGCCCCGGCCGCGGTCGCCGCCGTCACGGCGCTCGCCGAGGAACTGGACAAGCAGCCGGTGGCGGTCGGCGACCGGCCCGGATTCGTCGCCGACGGGCTGCTGTTCGGCTATCTGAACCAGGCCGCGGCGATGTACGAGGCCAAGTACGCGACCCGCGAGGACATCGACGCGGCGATGCGGCTCGGCTGCGGTCTGCCGATGGGCCCGCTGGCGCTGCTGGACCTGATCGGCGTCGACACCGCCCGCACCGTCCTGGACGCGATGTACGCGGAGTCCGGCGACCGGCTGCACGCGCCGTCGCCCGTGCTCAAGCAGCTCGAAGCGGCGGGCCTGACCGGCCGCAAGGCGGGCCGTGGCTTCTACAGCTACGCGCGGCCGGGCGGCTCGGAGATCGTGCCGGACGAGCTGACCCCGGGGCAGGACGCCGCCGGGGCCGCGGGCCGGCCGGTGCGCTCCGTCGGTGTGGCGGGCTCGGGCACCATGGCGAGCGGTATCGCCGAGGTGTTCGCCAAGGCCGGGTACGACGTGGTGCTCGCGGCACGGAGCCAGGAGAAGGCGGAGAAGGCCAGGAAGCGGATCGCGGGCTCGCTGGGCCGCTCCGTGGACAAGGGCCGGATGACGCCCGGGGCCAGGGACGAGGCCCTCGCCCGGATCACCCCGGCCGCCTCGCTCGACGCGTTCGGCTCCGTCGACCTGGCGGTGGAGGCGGTCGCCGAGGACCTGGAGGTCAAGCGGCAGCTGTTCGCGACGCTCGACAAGGTCTGCAAGCCCGGTGCCGTGCTCGCCACGACGACCTCCTCGCTGCCGGTCGTCGCCTGTGCCCGGGCGACCTCCCGGCCGCAGGACGTCATCGGCATGCACTTCTTCAACCCGGCCCCGGCGATGAAGCTGGTCGAGGTGGTCCGCACGGTGCTCACCGCGGACGACGTGCACGCCACCGTCCGCGAGGTCTGCGGCGGGATCCGCAAGCACCCGGTGGACTGCGGCGACCGCGCCGGGTTCATCGTGAACGCGCTGCTGTTCCCGTACCTCAACAACGCGGTCAAGATGGTCCAGGAGCACTACGCCTCGCTCGACGACATCGACGCCGCGATGAAGCTCGGCGGCGGCTACCCGATGGGCCCGTTCCAGCTGCTCGACGTCGTCGGCCTGGACGTCTCGCTCGCGATCCAGAAGGTGCTGCACAGCGAGTTCCGCGAGCCGGGCCTGGCTCCGGCGCCGCTGCTGGAGCACTTGGTGGCGGCCGGCTGCCTCGGCCGCAAGACGGGGCGCGGCTTCCGCGAGTATGCGAGGGCCTGACCGGCCACCGGGGTGGGGCGGACTGCTGCAACCGACGGGCGGTCCGCCCCCGCACGGCCACGACGAGGCGTGTTACGTTCCCCACATGGCTCAGCCGCTCAAGTCCCCCCGCACGCCGCGTTCGACCGTCAAGGGGGGCTCGTCCCCGGAGAGCTCCGGCTCCGGAAGCCGCCGGGCCGCTGCCCAGCGGCTGTCCATGCGGCGGAAGCTGGCGGCCGCGGCCATGGAGCTGTTCGCGACGAAGGGCTACGAGGCGACGACGGTCGACGAGATCGCCGCCGCCGCGGGGGTCGCCCGCCGGACCTTCTTCCGGCACTTCCGCTCCAAGGAAGAGGCGATCTTCCCCGACCACGACGACACCCTCGTCCGGGCGGAGGCGGTGCTCGAGGCGGCGCCCGCGCACGAACACCCGCTCGACACCGTGTGCCGGGGCATCAAAGAGGTCCTGCGGATGTATGCCGCCTCCCCGGCGGTGTCCGTCGAGCGCTACCGGCTGACCCGTGAGGTGCCCACGCTCCGGGAGCGGGAGATCGCCTCGGTCGCCCGCTACGAGCGGCTGTTCACCCGCTATCTGCTGGGCCACTTCGACGAGCGGGCGCACCGCGACGGCGACGTGGACCCGCTGCTCGCCGAGGTCGCCGCGTCCGCGGTGGTCACCGCGCACAACCACGTGCTGCGGCGCTGGCTGCGTGCGGGCGGCGAGGGCGACGTGGAGGCACAGCTGGACCAGGCCTTCACGATCGTCCGGGACACGTTCGGCAGCGGGATCGGCGGCGCGGGCCGCCCCGGCGGCGAGCGGGGCCGGGCCCCGGCCGGGGTGTCGCGCACCGACGAGGTGCTGGTGACCGTCTCGCGGACGGACGCGCCGCTCAGCGAGGTCATGCGCACCATCGAGCAGGCCCTGAAGAAGGACTGAGCAGGCCCTGAAGAAGGACTGAGCGGCCCCGCGGAAGGACTGGTCCCGCGGAAGGACTGCGGCCCCGCGGGCAGGCTGCGGTCCCGCGGAAGAACCACTGCCCCGCGGAAGAACCACTGCCCCGCGGAAGAACCACTGCCCCGCGGACGGACCGAGCCGCCCCCCGCACCGGAAGTGACCGGGCCGCGGCAGGGGACCGGACCGGCCCCGGAGAAGGACTGAGCGAGCACGACAGCGCACACACCGTGACGGCCGCCCCCTCGGGGCGGCCGTTTCTCGCTCATGTGCGCGGGCCGTGCGACGACTGAGAGAAATTCTTGGCACGCAGTGCCTTGTCGAGTGGCACGCGGTGTCATACGGTGGATCTCGTTCGGGGCGCTGTCCCAACGGCTGAGCCGTGCGCCCGGAACGCCTGCGTCACAGGCGGAACCCCGGACCCGTCCGGGAACTCGGGCGCCCACCGGCGCCGCAGCAGACCAGCACCACCGTGCGGACCCAGTGCGAGCCGCACTCTGTGCCGAACCGACGGCACAGCGACCCACAAGACCCCAGCGTTCCCTCAAGCGTTTTCCCCAGCGCTTCGCCGGAGGCCCCATCGTGAATGAGATCCTGGACGCCATCGTCGCGGAGGACACCACGTCCGCCGACTTCGCCGCCCTGCCGCTTCCCGAGTCCTACCGGGCCGTGACGGTCCACAAGGACGAGCAGGAGATGTTCGCCGGCCTGGAGACCCGGGACAAGGACCCGCGCAAGTCGCTGCACCTCGACGACGTGCCGGTGCCCGAACTCGGCCCCGGCGAGGCACTCGTCGCCGTGATGGCCAGCTCCGTCAACTACAACTCGGTCTGGACCTCGATCTTCGAGCCCGTGTCGACCTTCGGGTTCCTGGAGCGGTACGGCCGGCTGTCCCCGCTCGCCAAGCGGCACGACCTGCCGTACCACGTCATCGGCTCCGACCTCGCCGGCGTCGTGCTGCGCACCGGCCCCGGCGTCAACGCCTGGCGGCCCGGCGACGAGGTCGTCGCGCACTGTCTGTCCGTCGAGCTGGAGTCCGCCGACGGCCACAACGACACGATGCTCGACCCGGAGCAGCGGATCTGGGGCTTCGAGACCAACTTCGGCGGCCTCGCCGAGATCGCCCTGGTCAAGTCCAACCAGCTGATGCCCAAGCCGGGGCACCTGAGCTGGGAGGAGGCGGCGGCCCCCGGCCTGGTCAACTCCACGGCCTACCGCCAGCTCGTCTCCCGCAACGGCGCCGGGATGAAGCAGGGCGACAACGTCCTGATCTGGGGCGCCAGCGGCGGACTCGGCTCCTACGCCACGCAGTTCGCGCTCGCGGGCGGCGCCAACCCGATCTGCGTCGTCTCCAGCGAGCGGAAGGCGGACATCTGCCGCCGGATGGGCGCCGAGGCGATCATCGACCGCAGCGCCGAGGGCTACAGGTTCTGGAAGGACGAGCACACCCAGGACCCGCGCGAGTGGAAGCGCTTCGGCAAGCGGATCCGCGAACTGACCGGCGGCGAGGACGTCGACATCGTCTTCGAGCACCCCGGCCGCGAGACCTTCGGTGCCAGCGTCTACGTCACCCGCAAGGGCGGCACCATCGTCACCTGCGCCTCCACCTCCGGCTACATGCACAGTTACGACAACCGCTACCTGTGGATGTCGCTGAAGAACATCGTCGGCTCCCACTTCGCCAACTACCGCGAGGCCTGGGAGGCCAACCGGCTGATCGCCAAGGGGAAGATCCACCCGACGCTGTCGAAGACGTACACCCTGGAGGAGACCGGCCAGGCCGCCCACGACGTGCACCGCAACGTCCACCAGGGCAAGGTCGGCGTGCTCGCGCTGGCCCCGCGCGAGGGCATGGGCGTGCGCGACGAGGAGAAGCGCGCCCAGCACATCGACGCCATCAACCGGTTCCGGAACGCCTGAGGTACGGGCGCGATGACTGAGCGGCACAAAGACCGTCCGTGGCTGATGCGGACCTACGCCGGGCACTCCACCGCCGAGGCGTCCAACGAGCTGTACCGGCGAAACCTGGCCAAGGGCCAGACCGGCCTCTCGGTCGCGTTCGACCTGCCGACGCAGACCGGATACGACCCCGACCACGTCCTCGCCCGCGGCGAGGTCGGCCGGGTCGGGGTCCCGGTCTCGCACCTCGGCGACATGCGCCGGCTGTTCCAGGACATCCCCCTGGAGCAGATGAACACCTCGATGACGATCAACGCCACCGCCATGTGGCTGCTGGCGCTGTACCAGGTCGTCGCCGAGGAACAGGGCCTGGACCGGGACACCCTCGGCAAGCTCTCCGGGACGACGCAGAACGACATCGTCAAGGAGTACCTCTCCCGCGGGACGCACGTCTTCCCGCCGGGCCCGAGCCTCCGGCTGACCACCGACATGATCACGTACACGGTGGCCCACATCCCCAAGTGGAACCCGATCAACATCTGCAGCTACCACCTGCAGGAGGCCGGAGCCACTCCGGTCCAGGAGATCGCGTACGCCATGTCGACGGCCATCGCCGTCCTCGACGCGGTCCGCGACTCCGGACAGGTGCCGCCGGAGAAGTTCGGCGACGTCGTCGCCCGGATCTCCTTCTTCGTCAACGCGGGCGTCCGCTTCGTCGAGGAGATGTGCAAGATGCGCGCCTTCGGCCGCATCTGGGACAAGGTCACCCGCGAGCGGTACGGCGTCACGAACCCCAAGCAGCGCCGCTTCCGCTACGGCGTGCAGGTCAACTCCCTCGGCCTGACCGAGGCGCAGCCGGAGAACAACGTCCAGCGCATCGTCCTGGAGATGCTGGCCGTCACCCTCTCCAAGGACGCCCGCGCCCGCGCCGTCCAGCTGCCCGCCTGGAACGAGGCGCTGGGCCTGCCCCGGCCCTGGGACCAGCAGTGGTCGCTGCGGATCCAGCAGGTCCTCGCGCACGAGAGCGACCTGCTGGAGTACGAGGACATCTTCGCCGGCAGCCATGTCGTCGAGGCCAAGGTCGGCTCGCTCGTCGAGGAGGCGCTGGCCGAGATCGAGCGCATCCAGGAGATGGGCGGCGCCATGGCCGCCGTCGAGTCCGGTTACCTCAAGTCCCGGCTGGTCTCCTCGCACGCCGAGCGGCGGGCCCGGATCGAGGCCGGCGAGGAGAAGATCGTCGGCGTCAACTGCTACGAGACCACCGAGCCCAACCCGCTCACCGCCGACCTCGACACCGCGATCATGACGGTCGACCCGGAGAACGAGGCCCGGGTGGTCGAGGCGCTGCACCGCTGGCGGGACGAGCGCGACGAGGCCCGCGCCCAGGAGGCCCTCTCCGCGCTCAAGGCCGTCGCCGCGGGCGACAGCAACCTCATGCCGGCCACCCTCGAATGCGCCCGCGCCGGGGTCACCACCGGCGAGTGGGCCTGGGCGCTGCGCGACGTGTTCGGCGAGTTCCGGGCGCCCACGGGCGTCAGCGGCGCGCCGCTCGCCGTCGCCGCGGAGCACGGGACCCCGCTGGCCGCCGTCCGCGAGAAGGTCACCCGTACGGCGCGCGAGCTGGGCGGCGGCAAGCTGCGGCTGCTGGTCGGCAAGCCCGGCCTGGACGGGCACAGCAACGGCGCCGAGCAGATCGCCGTACGGGCCCGCGACGCCGGGTTCGAGGTGGTCTACCAGGGCATCCGGCTCACTCCGGAGCAGATCGTCGCGGCGGCCGTCGCGGAGGACGTGCACTGCGTCGGCCTCTCCATCCTGTCCGGCTCGCACGCCGAGCTGGTGCCGGACGTGCTGGAGCGGCTGCGCCGGGCCGGTGCCGCCGACCTGCCGGTCATCGTCGGCGGGATCATCCCGACCGCCGACGCCCGGGCGCTCCGCGAGGCCGGAGTCGCCGCCGTCTTCACCCCGAAGGACTTCGGGATCACGGAGATCGTCGGACGTATCGTCGACGAGATCCGGATCGCGAACAAGCTCGACCCTCACCCCCTCCTGGAGGAGCACGCATGACCGCCCCCGCACCCGAAGCAGGCGCCAACCGCCTCCGTCCGCGCCGTTCCTGCCTGGCCGTGCCCGGCAGCAACCCGCGTTTTCTGGAGAAGGCCCAGGGCCTCCCGGCCGACCAGGTCTTCCTGGACCTGGAGGACGCCTGCGCGCCGCTGGCCAAGGAGGGAGCCCGGCACACGATCGTCGACGCGCTGAACAACGGCGACTGGACGGGCAAGACCCGGGTGGTGCGGGTCAACGACTGGACCACCCACTGGACGTACCGCGACGTGATCACGGTCGTCGAGGGCGCCGGCCCGAACCTGGACTGCATCATGCTGCCCAAGGTGCAGGACGCCTCCCAGGTGGTCGCGCTGGACCTGCTGCTCACCCAGATCGAGAAGACCATGGGCTTCGAGGTGGGCCGGATCGGCATCGAGGCGCAGATCGAGAACGCCAAGGGCCTGGTGAACGTCGACGAGATCGCCGCCGCCTCACCGCGCACCGAGACCATCATCTTCGGCCCCGCCGACTTCATGGCCTCCATCAACATGAAGTCCCTGGTCGTCGGCCAGCAGCCGCCCGGCTACGGCGCCGACGCCTACCACTACATCCTGATGCGGATCCTGATGGCCGCCCGCACCCACGACCTCCAGGCCATCGACGGGCCCTTCCTCCAGATCCGCGACGTGGACGCGTTCCGGGAGGTCGCCGGACGCGCGGCCGCGCTGGGCTTCGACGGCAAGTGGGTGCTGCACCCGGGACAGGTCGAGGCGGCGAACGAGATCTTCTCGCCCTCGCAGGAGGACTACGACCACGCCGAGATGATCCTTGACGCCTACGAGTGGTGCACCTCCGAGGCGGGCGGCAAGAAGGGCTCCGCGATGCTCGGTGACGAGATGATCGACGAGGCCAGCCGCAAGATGGCGCTCGTCGTCTCCGGCAAGGGCCGGGCCGCCGGCATGACCCGTACCACCAAGTTCACCCCGCCGGAGGCCTGATCCCGATGCAGTTCGGACGTACCTACGAAGAGTTCGAAGTCGGTGCCGTCTACAAGCACTGGCCCGGGAAGACGGTCACCGAGTACGACGACCACCTCTTCTGTCTGCTCACCATGAACCACCACCCGCTCCACATGGACGCGAACTACGCCGAGAAGACGACGGACTTCGGCCGGAACGTGGTGGTCGGGAACTACATCTACTCGCTGCTGCTCGGCATGTCCGTGCCCGACGTCTCCGGCAAGGCCATCGCCAACCTGGAGATCGAGTCGCTCAGGCACGTGGCGCCGACCTTCCACGGCGACACGCTCTACGGCGAGACGACGGTGCTGGACAAGACGCCGTCCCGGTCCAGGAGCGACCGCGGGATCGTGCACGTCGAGACCAAGGGCTACAAGCAGGACGGCACGCTGGTCTGCGTCTTCCGGCGCAAGGTGATGGTGCCCACCGAGAGCTACACCGAGGAGCGCGGCGGAGAGCAGCCCGGCAGGCCCGAGCTGCGGGAACCCGCCCCCGAGAACCCGCAGAGGCAGGAGAAGCGATGAGCCGCCTGGCGCAGACCCACGGGCTGACCGACATCCAGCAGGAGATTCTCGCCACCGTCCGGGGATTCGTCGACAAGGAGATCCTGCCGGTCGCGACCGAGCTGGAGCACCGCGACGAGTACCCCAGCGAGATCGTCGAGGGGCTGAAGGAGCTGGGCCTCTTCGGGCTGATGATCCCGGAGGAGTACGGCGGCCTCGGCGAGTCCCTGCTGACGTACGCCCTGTGCGTGGAGGAGATCGCCCGCGGCTGGATGAGCGTGTCGGGCATCATCAACACCCACTTCATCGTGGCGTACATGCTCAAGCAGCACGGCACCCGGGAGCAGAAGGACTACTTTCTGCCGAAGATGGCGGCCGGCGAGGTGCGCGGCGCCTTCTCCATGTCCGAGCCGGGCCTCGGCTCCGATGTGTCCGCGATCACGTCCAAGGGTGTCCGGGACGGCGACGGCTACGTCCTCAACGGCCAGAAGATGTGGCTCACCAACGGCGGTACCTCGACGCTGGTCGCGGTGCTCTGCCGCACCGACGAGGGCCATCCGGAGGGGACGGCCCCGCACAAGTCCATGACGACCTTCCTGGTCGAGAAGGAGCCCGGCTTCGGCGAGGTCCGCCCGGGCCTCACCATCCCCGGGAAGATCGACAAGATGGGCTACAAGGGGGTCGACACGACGGAACTCATCATGGACGATTTGCGGATCCCGGCCGACCGGGTGCTCGGCGGCGCCACCGGACGCGGTTTCTATCACATGATGGACGGTGTCGAAGTCGGGCGTGTCAATGTCGCCGCCCGGGGCTGCGGGGTGGCCCAGCGCGCCTTCGAGCTGGGAGTTTCCTACGCGCAGCAGCGCAGCACCTTCGGCAAGCCTATCGCGAAGCACCAGGCAATTCAGTTCAAACTGGCCGAGATGGCTACCAAGGTCGAGGCCGCCCATGCGATGATGGTCAACGCAGCACGCAAAAAGGACTCCGGGGAACGGAACGACCTCGAGGCGGGTATGGCCAAGTACCTCGCCTCCGAGTACTGCAAAGAGGTCGTCGAGGACGCGTTCCGGATCCATGGCGGCTACGGCTTCTCGAAGGAGTACGAGATCGAGCGCCTCTACCGCGAGGCCCCGATGCTGCTGATCGGAGAAGGTACCGCCGAGATTCAGAAAATGATCATCGGCCGCCGACTGCTCGAGGAGTACCGGGCGGAGAGCTGATTGTTCCCGCTTGGGGCAGTTTTTCCCGAGGCGGAGGGCACAGCGGCTCACCCGGGGTGATCGCTCTTCGGACACCGACTCGGCGGTCGGCTTGCCCAGTTACCGCTCGAAACCGATACGATCCCCGGAAAGCCGCCGTCCCCCGTTTGCAGCGCGGCATCATCCGCTACGAAGGTCATCCATGCCCCACAGCCAATCCTCTGCACCGCGTTCGGGATTCCCCAAGGGACGCCTTGCGCGCGGAGCATCGCCGTGGCTCCTCCCGACCGTGGCCACCGCCGCCCTCAGCCTGTCCCGGGCCCGGCGCTCCGGGCGCTGGGCCGCGGCCGCCGTGCCCGCCACCGCTCTGGCGGCGGGCATGTTGTGGTTCTTCCGTGACCCCGAGCGCGAGATCACCCAGGGCAGAGTGATCTCGCCGGCCGACGGCGTGGTGCAGAGCATCATGCCGTGGAAGGACGGGCGCACCCGGGTCGCGATCTTCATGAGCCCGCTGAACGTCCACGTCAACCGCGCCCCGCTCGCGGGCACGGTGACCTCCGTCGAGCACATCCCCGGCGGATACGTACCGGCGTTCAACAAGGAGAGCGAGAACAACGAGCGGGTGGTCTGGCACTTCGACACCGAGCTCGGCGACATCGAGATGGTGCAGATCGCCGGCGCCGTGGCGCGCCGGATCGTGCCGTACGTGCCGCGGGGCTGCAAGGTCGAGCAGGGGGACCGCATCGGCCTGATCCGCTTCGGCTCCCGGGTGGACATCTACCTCCCGGAGGGCATCGAGACGGCCGTGGAAGTGGGCCAGGCCACTCAAGCAGGGGTGACGCGCCTTGACCGTGATTGATCCCGAGCCCCGTACCACGTGGGTCCCCGAGGCCGATGTGGACGAGGACGACGTCATGCCGCTGTCGACGCGCCTGTCGATAGCGGACACCCTCACCCTGGGTAACGCCACGTGCGGCTTCCTGGCGGTGTACTTCACGACCACCGGCGTACTGATCCCGCACCTCACCGGCAGCGAGGACGGCGGCATGGCGCGGCACAGCGCCGCGACCGCCGTGATGCTGATGCTGCTCGCCTCGGTGTTCGACCTGTTCGACGGGCTGGTGGCGCGCAAGCTGCGCAGCTCGGCGATGGGCGCGGAGCTGGACAACCTCTCCGACCTGGTCAGCTTCGGGCTGGCACCGGCGTACTTCGTCGTGGTCTGGGGCATGGTCGCGGACGACGCGCACCAGCGGATGTCGGCCGTGGCGGCCGTCGTGGTGCTGCTGGCGGTGGTGCTGCGGCTTGCGCGGTTCTCCTGCGTGACGCTGCCCGACGGCGTCTTCCAGGGCATGCCGAGCCCCTTCGGCGCCCTGACGGTCGTCTCGATCGTGCTGCTGGAGCTGCCGTTCGTGCCGACCCTGCTGGCGATCATCGGGGTCGCGTGGCTGATGGTGAGCCGCGTCGAGTACCCCAAGCCCCGCGGGCTGCTCGCGGTGGCCATGCTGAGCTGGATCGTGCTGGCGATGGGACTGCTGGCCGCGTGGGCGTTCGACGCGCCCGGGGGACAGCTGCTGCTCCAGACGGGCTGCGCGCTCCAGGTGGTGCTGGGTGCCGTGATTCCGCTCTTCGCGACGGCGCGGCGGGTGAACACCTTCCGCGACAACCGCCGGGAGGCGCGCGCGGCACAGCTGCCGTAACGCGCCACCGCACGACGCACGGCGCACGACGTCACAAGGGCCCCGAGCCGACCGGCTCGGGGCCCTTGTGACGTCCTGGTCATGGCGTTCGCGGGCCATGCGTTCCGCGAGGCGGAACGGGGTCTGCATCCCGGCCGCGGAACGGCTGCCCGCACCCGGGGCCGCTGCCCGGCGCAACGACTGTCCCGTCCCCGTCCCCCGGGCGGGCGCTGTCAGCGCAGCCGCTCGGTGGCCAGCCGCTCCGCGAGGCGTTCCAGCAGCGGCCCGGCCTGCGCCATGCAGACGGCCGGGTCCGGCTCCAGGTCCGTCAGCGCGTACGCCCCCTCGATGCCCGCCGCGGCCAGGTCCGCGGGGCGCAGGGCCAGCCGGCCGCACACCGCCACCACCCGCTTGCGCCGCGCCCGCGCCGCCGCGGCGACCCCCGCGGGCGCCTTGCCGTGCAGCGTCTGCTGGTCGAGCGAGCCCTCGCCGGTGATGACCAGGCCGGCGCGCTCCAGGGCGGGCGCGAAGCCGAGCACGTCGAGCATCACCTCGATGCCCGGCCGGAAGGCCGCCCCGAGCCCGGCCAGCGCGCCGAACCCGACACCGCCCGCGGCGCCCGCACCCGGCGCGAGGGCGTGCTCGGCGGCGCGTGGTCCCAGGGAGCGCTCCAGGACGGTGGCGAAGTGCGCGAGGGCGGTGTCCAGGGTGGCGACGTCCTCGTCGCTGGCGCCCTTCTGCGGGCCGTACACGGCGGCGGCGCCCTTCGGGCCGGTGAGCGGATTGTCGACGTCGCTCGCGAGGACGATCTCGGTGCCGGCGAGCCGGGGATCGAGACCGGAGAGGTCCGCCTCGGCGAGTTCCCGCAGCGGTCCGCCGCCGTGCGAGACCGGGTCGCCGTCCTCGTCCAGCAGCCGGGCGCCGAGCGCGGCCAGCATGCCGGCCCCGCCGTCGTTGGTGGCGCTGCCGCCGACCCCCAGGACCACGGTCCGGGCCCCCGCGTCCAGCGCGGCGAGCAGCAGCTCGCCGGTCCCGTAGGTGGTGGCGGTGAGTGGCGCGAAGACCCCGGTCGGCAGGTGCCGCAGGCCCGAGGCCTCCGCCATCTCGACGACGGCGGTGCCGTCGCGCAGGGCGTAGGAGGCGGTGACGGAGTTGCCGAGCGGGCCCGTGACGGCGGCCTCGCGGCGCTCGAACCCGGCCGCCACGGCCGCGTCGACCGTGCCGTCGCCGCCGTCCGCGACGGGCAGGGCCGCGACCCGCAGGTCCGGCATCACCCGGCGCAATCCCGCGGTGACGTGCTCGGCGACCTGCACGGCCGTGAGCGAGCCCTTGAACTTGTCCGCCGCGATCAGCACGTCTGCCGTCGCGGATGCCGCTGCGTCCAGCACTAGAAACCCCTTGCCTCGATCAGGCGGTCGCGCCCCGCGACCCTATCCGGAACGGTCCCCTCCCGCGCCAGGGCCGGTCCGGGCGGACCGGGGCGTCCTGCCGGCCCATCGTGGCATCCCGTGCCCGAACGCCTGTGCGCGGTGTCCGGCAAGGGCCGGGACCGCCCGGTCCGGCAAGGCGCGACGGC
>NZ_WHPN01000299.1 GCF_009735685.1 Streptomyces lycii
CCGGCAGCCGCCGCCCGCGGGGGGCGTCGGTGGTGGTGACCGGCGTCAGTGGTGGTGGCCGTTGCGGCCGAGGGTCTCCACGGGGGTCGCGCCGGGGCGGGTCCACTGCGGCACGGGGCGGCTGTCCGGGCCCCAGGTGGCGTTCCCGGCCGCGTCCGAACGCCAGTACCAGCACGGCTGGTGTCCCTCGGGCCAGCTTCCGGGCTTGTCCTCCCACGCCTCGCCGCGGCCGTAGGGAGTCATGTCGAGCAGGCCGAGGGACCCGTTGGCCGGCTCGTTGCCGCGGCCTGTCGTGGAGTAGGTGAGGAACACCCGGTCGCCGTCGCGCAGGAAGCAGACGAGGTGGCCCATCTCCCCGCCGATCGGGGGCTCCACGCCGCGCACCGAGTACCAGGGCTGGGTGTAGCCCATGAAATCGACGTAGGACGCCACCTCGTCCCAGCGGCCCGTGGTCACGACGGCGAACGAGACGCCGCGAGCGTTGAGGTAGACGGCGTCCTTCAGGTGCCAGGCCGTGGTGGTGCAGCCCTCGCACTGCCCCTGGTGCGGCGCGCCGTCGTACCACATGTGCTGGTAGACGACGAGTTCGTCGCGGCCCTGGAACAGGTCCCGGAACGGCACCGGGCCGTCGGGGCCGACGACCTCGGCCGTCCCGTCCAGCTCCACCATCGGCAGCCGGCGGCGGGCCGCGGCGATGGCGTCGCCCTCGCGGGTGTGGGCCTTCTCCCGGACCAGGAGCGCGTCACGGGCGGCCTGCCAGGTGGCCGGGTCCACGACGGGCGGGCGGCCGGGCGGCGCGGTGGCGGGGTCTTCCGGCTTGGTCGTCATGGTGTCCTCCGTGGAGTCTCGTGCCGGGCACCGTCGCACGACTTCCACGACGGTCACCGGTACGGACTCGCGACCCGCCCGGAACTCATCGCTCCCGCGGAAACCCGGGCCGGGACCGGGCACGGAGCATGCAAAGCCGGGCCGGCCGCGCGGGGCCGGCCGGTACGGGGCCGGCCGGTACGGGAGCGCGCGCTCAGGCCTCCTGAACCGGCCTGCGCTCGCGGTCGCGCTCCGAGGGGCCGTCCGCCGCGGAGGCTCCGTGGGCCTTGCGGACCTCCTCCGGACCGTCCGCTTCTCCCTGGTCCTCCCGGCTCCGGGCGCACTCGGGATTCCTGCAGGGCCCCGGCCCCCAGACGGGGATCCAGGTGCCCATGGACTTTCGCCGGCCGACGATGACCGGCCGGACTTCTCCGCCGCACGAGGGGCAGCTGGTGGCGCTCCACACGCGGCGCGGACTGGGCTCACGCCTGGTGACCATATTTCCACGGTACGTCCGTTCCGGCCCGCTTGCCAGATGTGCGGCAACGGCGGCGGAACGCGCGGGGGCACCGCCGGTGACCGGCGGTGCCCCCGGGTGATCAGGCGAAGGGCACCGTCAACTGCGAGGAGGGGCCGGTCCGCAGCTGGGCCGTACCGTTGCCGATCGCGTTCCACACCTCCAGCCGGACGGTGCCGCCGTCCAGGTCGCCGAGGGTGCCGGAGGAGGAGCGGAGCCCGGCACGGGCGGCCGAGTACTTCTCCCAGCCGGGCAGCGGGTCGGTGGCGTAGTAGCGGTAGGTCTCGACGCGCTCGAAGGTCCCGTCGCCGGTGAGGTCGTAGGAGACCCGGGCCTGCGGGGCGAGACCGACCGTCGTGCCCGCGTCCAGTTCGAGGACGAAGTCCGTCGCGCCGCCCTGCCGCAGGTCGCCGTCGACGTTCTTCGCCTCGTACACCAGAGGCCGGTGGGGGGTGCCGTCGTGGTTGGCACCGCCCGCGGAGGCGATGGTGTCCGCGCCCGGGACCACGGCCGCGTCGGTGGTCAGCCCGCCGCCGGAGCGCGGGTGGAGCGTGCCGCCGGTGCCCGGCTCCTGCGGGTCCGGGTCCGGGTCGCCGCCCGCGCCCGTGCCCGTCGCCGTCGAGCGCGCCGGGACGGTCAGCTCGCCGCCGTCGGAGAACGTCACCGTCCGCGGGGCGTCGGTGAAGTTGTGTGCGGCGTAGGTGCGGGTCCCGTCCCGGGAGAACACGGCGGCCGTCGGGCTGTCGGCGGTCACCCCCGGGTCGGGTGCGCCGAGGCTGCCGAGGGTGGCGATCCAGTGATAGGTGTGCGCCCTGGTCTCGCCCTGCTCCGGGGTGTACGAGCCGCCTTGTGCCGCCCAGGCCGCCTCGGCCGCGTCCGGGTCGGCGAGGGCCTCGAACTCCCAGAGGATGTCGCGCCATTCGACGGCCGGGCCGCCGTTCTCCCGTTCCATCTCGGCCAGGTTGCGCCGGATGGCGTCCTTCTCGCGCGCGAGATGCAGCGATCCACCGGTCACCGGGAGGACGTTGATGCCGTGGATCTCCTCGGGGTTGGCGGTCCACCAGGTGCTGTACGCGCCGCCGCTGCCCCACACCATGCCGACCGTGTCGTGCCCGAAGGAACCGGGGAAGACCTGCTCGTCGGCGTCGAACCAGTACTGGGTGACGGCCTCTGACTCCGTCGTCAGCAGATACACCCCGAGATCGCGAAGGGAGGTGTCGCCCGTGGCGGAGCCCCAGAGGATCAGGCCCGTGCTGAGGTTGACCGACTCCGAGGACGACTCCTGGTTGTTGCCCGCGGCGAAACCGGCGTGGCCCGCCGCCCAGCTGTGGCCGGCGTACACGTCGAAGCCGCGCAGGAAGGGATAGCGCTCGTCGGTGCGGCTGGGGTTGGCCGCGTCACGGACCAGTTCCTCCACCATGCCGCCCCAGGCGGAACCGGCCGCCCAGTCCGGGTCGTACTGGGCGACGGTGGCCGCGGCCAGGACGTAGTAGGAGTAGTGGAAGTGGTGGTCGTTGAGCTCCTTGTCGCTGCCGTACGACGCCGGGTAGCCGATGAGTGTGCGCCAGTCGCGGTCGTAGGAGAACTCCGACGCGCCTCCGGCGGTGAACCACTCCTCCAGCCGGCCCTTGAGCAGGCCCAGCAGCCGGTCGCGGGTGCCGGTCTCGCCCAGCTGCTCGGCGATCGGCACGAGTTGCGCGAGCTTGCCGAGGGCCTTGCCGGTCCAGTACGTGTCACTGGCCCCGTCGAAGGGGTCGGCCACGCTCATGGCCTCCGCCAGGAGACCCTTGAGCGCGGCGGTGTCCGGGCCCGCGGACTCCGGCAGTCCGGGCAGGACTCCGGCCGCCCGCTGCGAGGTGGTGAAGGAGGCGCCTTCGCGGACCTTCATGGTGCCGCGCGGCGAGACGTACGTGTGGGGGGTGAGCGTGTCGGCCGTGTTCAGCCACTGGTGGCGGTACAGGGCCTGGAGGGTGCCCTGTTCGCTGCCCTCCTTGGCCGTGGTGCTCAGCGCGTAGGTGGCGCGGACCGAGCCGGCGGCGGCGTCGTAGTCCCAGGTCACCTTGGATCCGGTGACGAAGCTGAAGGCGTACTTGCGGTAGGTGGCGAGGGCGCCGGTGTCCGGCAGCACGGCGAGCGAGAAGTAGTCCTTCTCCCCCAGTCCGGCGCTGATCTCCGTGCCGGAGACGTTCCAGTCGCTGCCGGAGGGGGCGAACAGCGCGTAGTGGTGCCCGGCGACGGTGACGCCCAGGACGTTGCCGTCGTCGGCGAAGACCTGGGGCGTGCTCGCGGTGGTGATCCGGGCGTCACCGCCGGTGCCCTGCGCGTACACGTACGGCAGGCCGTGGCCGATGGTGGTGCGCAGCGTGCGGGTGCCGTCGGACCAGTACGGGGTGACGGTCCAGTCCGACCAGGCGTCGGCCCTGGTGTCCGGGGAGTTGAGACCGGCGAGGCCGACGGTCAGGTCCCGCTGGTGGGCGTACTCGTACTGCCGGCCCTCGCCGACGACGGCGGGAGTGGTGGGGTAGCCGACCTCCAGGCCGCCGGAGACGGCCTTGTAGGTGAGCGGATGCCCGTACATCGCCTCGGAGTACGGGTTGCCGGCGTAACGCTGGAAGGCCAGGGAGGACCACCAGTCGTTGGTGGGGACCGGCCGGTCCGCGGCGGCGGGGGTGACCTTGGGGGTCACGGCGCCGCCGGTGTTGTTCTGCGGGCCGTCCGTGCCGGCGGGACGGGTGTCGCTGTAGCTGCCGGAGCCTACGGGGACGGTCGCGGCGGACGCGGGGGTGGCGGTGACGCCCAGTCCGGTGACGGCGGTGGCGGCCGCCAGCAACAGGGCAAGACGTCTGCGTCTACGGGGTTTCACACAGCACCTCGGAGCCGGGGGAAGGGGGAGGAGACGAACGCTTGAGAGCGCTCTCAGGAAGACTGGAGACTGAGCCGGAGCATGTCAACAGTTCGCGCAGAGGCGGGGGTTGGACCCGGGCTCCCCGAACGGGCGGCCCGTACGGACGGCGAGCGCCGATCAGGCGCGGGGGCGGGGCGGCGGCACGGGGGCGCGAACACGGGCACGATGCGCGGGCACGCCGCGCGGGCACGGGCCCGGACGCGGCACGAGCAGGGGCCCGGAGGCGGCACCGCCCGGACGCGGCGCGGACCCGGACGCGGAGTTGCCGCGTTGCGAGGCCGCGGGACCGCGGGGCCACGGGACCGACGCGCGAAACAGCCGCCGGCGCACGGACGGCAATCCGCCGAGGACGACGGATACGTATTACATGCACACGCCGTATATTGCGCATGCCTTAAACTGGACCGCGTCCGTCGAGGCCGGCGGAGAGGCTCCGTCCGGCCCTGCGGGCGGAGGAAGGAGCGTCATGACCGCCACGGACCCCGCACGCGGCGCCCTCGCCCGGGGCTGGTGCGCGCTGTCCGTCCTGCACGGCCGGATCGACGCGCATCTGGAGCGCGCGCTGCAGGAGGGCCACGGCCTGAGCGTCCGCGAGTTCTCGCTGCTCGACGTCCTCAGCCGCCAGCACGACGGCGAGGGCGGACATCTGCGCATGAGCCAGGTCGCCGACGCGGTGGTGCTCAGCCAGAGCGCGACGACACGGCTGGTGACGCGCATGGAGGACCGCGGTCTGCTCTCCCGTTACCTGTGCCCCACGGACCGCCGCGGGATCTACACCGATGTCGGCGACGCCGGGCTGAAGCTTCTCGCCGAGGCCCGTCCGACCCACGACGCCGCGCTCCGCGAGGCCCTGAACCGGGCGGCCGGGGACCCCGAACTGGCCCCGCTGGTCCGCGCCGTCAAGTCGCTGCACTCGGCCGCCTGACCGGCGGCGTCGGCTCCGGTCGCGGCGCGGGCCAGAAGCAGCACGGCCGGGGCAGCACGGCCGGAAGCGGCGCTGCCGGACCGGTTCCGCCTCGGCTCCGGACGAACCGGAAGCGGCAGCACCCGGCCCCGGCGGCGGCACGCCCCGCCCCTCAGTCCCCCGCCCCTCAGTCCCCCGCCGAGAGGCGTGCCGCCGGAAGCGTGCCGGAGACGTCGCGGAGGCCGCGGACCGCCCCGCCGTCCGCGAGTTCCTCAGCCCCCGGCCACGGCGTCCCGTGCCGCAGCAGCAGCGGGCTGTCGTGCCGCAGCAGCCACCGCCGGTAGGCGGCGTTCGCCCAGGCGACCTCCGTGTACGCGGCGCCGAGATCGTCGTACAGCCCGTCCAGCTGCCGTTCCACCGCCGTGACCGTACGGAAGACGAGCAGCAGCCGGACCGCCAGCGGATCGTCGCGGAGCGGCCGGATGACCATGCCGTGCCGGGGCACGGAGGTGGGCTGGCAGGGCGAGACGGCCTCCCCCGAGGCGACCAGGTCCGCGGCGGTGGTGTTGTCGTGGACCTGCACCACCCGGGGGTGCATGCCGGCGGTGGCGAAGAGGCGGCGGATGGCGGCGTACTCGTCGTCCACGGTCGGGTCGACCATCCAGGGGTCGCCGGAGACGTCCTCCAGCGCCACCTCCGTGCGCGCGGCGGCAGGGTGACGGTCCGACATCGCGATGAACTGCGGTTCGCGCGCTACGAGTACGCGGCTGCCCACGCCGGCCGGCAGCCGCAGCGGAAAGCCCTCCAGTTCCTGGACGAAGGCGACGTCCAACTGGCTGTCCGCGAGCATCTGCAGCAGTTCGTTCGCGGAGACGTCGATGTGGATCGAGGTCTCGGTCTCCGGAAAGCGGGCGTGCAGCCTGCGCAGCCAGCCGACGACGGCACGGCTGCCGGTGCCGCCGAGGCGCAGCCGGGCCCCGCCGTCCTGCGCGGTGACCTCGCGGACCGCGTTCATCAGGGCGCTCATCTCCGCTACGATCGGCCGCGCCCGCCCCAGGATCGAACGCCCCAGCGGTGTCGGTCTGCTGCCGGTCCGCCCGCGGGTGAACAGCGTGCCCCCCACGGCTTTCTCGATGCGCCGGAGCTGGGTGGTGAGGGACGGCTGGGTCATGCCGAGCTGTACGGCGGCCTTGCGCACGCTGCCGGTGTCGGCGATGGCGCACAGGGCGCGAAGGTGCCTCACCTCGAGATCCACGGCCTGGATGATATCGGCAGCTCAGCGGCGCGCACCAGGTGCGTGTGACGCATATCGGGGCGTGGTGTCCGCCGAGGCGACGCGAGCGCAACTCCTCCCGCGCGTAGGGGTATTGCACAGCGCTATCGCAAGTTGGCATCATCCCTTCGGCGGTATCGCTCACGGAGACTGCGCGGGACCGAACTTTCTTCGGGCGGACCCCGGCCTCTCCCCCACGGTGGCCGGAACCGGTCCGCGGACATAAGGAGAACCCCCACATGAGGTCTCGCAAGATTCTGCTCCCGGCCACGCTGGGCTTCGGCCTCGCGGCTTCGCTGGCCGCAGCCCCCGTCTCGACCGCCGCGCCGTCCGCCGCGGACCGGGCCCCGGTCTCGGCGTACACCGGTTCCTCCGCGGACCGGGCGAACACGAAGGCCTTCTTCGAGGCCGTCATCAAGTCGGCCAAGGCCAAGCAGGCCGAGACCGGCGCCGCGGCCGTGACGGTCACCTACGACGCGAGCCAGGCGCCGAGCTTCGCGTCCGAGATCGCCAGCAGCACCCAGATCTGGAACTCGTCCGTCGACAACGTCAAGCTCCAGGAGGGCTCGGGCGCCGACTTCGAGTACCGGGAGGGCAACGACCCGCGCGGCTCGTACGCCAGCACCGACGGCCACGGCAACGGCTACATCTTCCTCGACTACGCGCAGAACGAGCAGTACGACTCGACCCGTGTCACCGCGCACGAGACCGGTCACGTGCTCGGCCTGCCGGACCACTACGAGGGACCGTGCAGCGAGCTGATGTCCGGCGGCGGCCCCGGCCCGTCGTGCACCAACGCACAGCCCAACGCCGACGAGATCGGCCGCGTCAACTCGCTGTGGGCGAACGGCATCGTGGGCCCGTTCGACAAGGCCGCGTATCTGAAGTGAACCGCCGGCTCAGCCGTACGGTCCGTCCCCCGCTCCGGGGGCCGGGCCGTACGGCGTGTCCGGGGCCGTCCCGGGGGGTTTCCGGCGGGTGCCCCCGGAGGGTTCTCCGCGACGCCCCGGGGGTCCCGGCGGGCGCCCCTCAGGGCTTGCGGGCCACTCCGCACCACATCGGGATGGTCTCCGGGACCGGCGCGTCCGGGGCCGGGCGCCAGCGGGGCAGCTGCACGACACCGGGCTCCAGCAGCCGGGTGCCGCCGAAGAAGCGGCTGACCTCCGCGTGGCTGCGCGGGGTGGCCGCGGCGTGCTTGGCGGCGCGCTCGTTGTAGACCCGCATCGAGGCGGCCACCTCCTCGTCGGCGACGTCCGAGGCCGGGTGGGAGAGCGCGACATGGCTGCCGGGCGCGAGGGCGTCCAGCAGCCGCGAGACGATGGCGTACGGGTCGTCGGCGTCCGGGATGTACTGGAGGACCGCCATCAGGGTGAGCCCGACGGGCCGCTCCAGGTCCAGGGTGCGTCCGGCCTCCTCGATGATCCGCCCGGGATCGCGCAGATCCGCCTCGACGTAGTCGGTGGCGCCCTCCTCCGTGCTGACCAGCAGGGTCCGGGCGTGGGTGAGCACGATCGGGTCGTTGTCGACGTAGACGACCCGCGCCGTCGGCTGGGACCGCTGCGCGACCTCGTGGGTGTTGTCGGCCGTCGGGATCCCGGTGCCGATGTCCAGGAACTGCCGGATCCCCACGTCCCCGGCCAGGTGCCGGACCGCGCGGCCCAGGAACGCGCGGTTGGCGCGGACGGAGGGCAGGATGCCGGGGTTGGCTCCGACCGCCAGTTCCGCCGCCTCCCGGTCGGCGGCGTAGTTGTCCTTGCCGCCGAGCCAGACGTTGTAGACCCGCGCCGGGTGGGCGACCGTGGAGTCGATCGTCACCGGGCCGCCGCTGGAGCGTGCTTCCATCCCGCACCACTTTCCGCCGTCGCCTGCGCGCGGCGCCTGTCATGCCTTGACCTGAACACGGCACAGCCTAACGCCTGTTGCGGATTCAACTGCTCCGATACGGGCGGCCGCGCGGTCCTCCGCGCGCTCCTCGCCCGCCCGGCGCGGCCGCCCGGAGATTTCTCCGTCCGCGGCCAATCCGCGGCATCCGGCGGCTCCGAATGAGGGGCAGCAGGCCCGAAGTCACCGGGCCCGCCCACGGATTCACGGAGCGGCCGCCGGCACCGGCGGCCGGCGGAAGGGACACACGCTCATGAAGATCCGGCACACGACCCGTCTCGCGGCACGCGCCGCGCTGCCCGCCGCGCTGGCGGTCGCCCCGGTGGTCGCACCCGCGGTCGCCGCTCCCGCGGTGGCCGCGGAGGGCGGGAACCCGAGGGCGTACCAGATCGATCTGGCGCAGCTGAACGACTCGGGCGCCTCCGGGACCGCGATGCTCAGCCTGGAGGGGCGTCAGCTGACCGTCATGATCCGGGCGGAAGGCCTGGTACCCGGTCAGCCGCACGCCCAGCACATCCACGGCTCCACCGACGGCCACGACTTCCACTGCCCGGACGCGGGCGCCGACCGGGACGGCGACGGGATCGTCACCACCTCCGAGGGCCTGCCGGTCTACGGCGGCATCAACATCTCGCTGACCACCGAGGGCGACACCTCTCCCGACAGCGGTCTCGCCGTCGACCGGATGCCGGCCGCCGACGCGAACGGCACCCTCCGCTACGAGCGCACGCTCGTGGTGGCCCAGGACGTCGCCGACCACATCCGGGACCTGCACGTCGTGCAGCACGGCATCGACCGGAACGGGAACGCGGAGTACGACTTCGGCGCGGGCAGGAGCGACCTCGACCCGAAGCTGCCCCAGGAGGCCACGGCACCGGCCGCCTGCGGCCTCGTCGAGGGCGCGGCGGTGGGCTCCGTGCCGGTCGGCGGTGTGGAGACGGGCACCGGTCCGGCCGGGGACGCGCGGACCGGCACCGCACCGGCCGGTGACGGCTCCGCTCCGGCGCCGTACGCCGCCGCAGGGACCCTGCTGGCCGCGGCCGGAGGCGCTCTCGCGCTGTCCCGCCGGCGCGCCGCCCTCCGGAACCGGTGAGGGGGAGGAGACGCCATGACGCACACGACGGGACCGGGCAGCCGCCGGTCACGCCGCCGGAGGGTCCCCCTCGCCGTCCTCGCCGCCGTCCTCACCGTGCTGGCGGCGGTGGGCGCCGGACTGGCGCTGACCATGGCGGAGGAGCCACCGTCCGGGCGGGGTTCACAGGCCGCGCCGCCCGCGGGCCCCGGGGACGCGGGCGGTACCGGGGCGGGCGGCGGAGGCGACGGGAAGGCGCTCGGCGCCTCTCCCCCGCGGCGGATCGCGATTCCGTCGCTCGGGGTCTCCTCCACGCTGGAGGAGCTGGGCCTCGGCGAGGGCGGCGCGATGGACACCCCGCGGGACCCGGACAAGGCCGGCTGGTACACGCCGGGGCCCGCGCCGGGCGCGGTCGGCCCGGCGGTGATCGCCGGACATGTCACCTGGGACGGCGAGCCGTCGGTGTTCCACGGTCTGACGGCCATGAGGAAGGGGGACCGCATCGAGGTCGAGCGCGAGGACGGCCGCACCGCCGTGTTCGGCGTGGACCGGATCGCCCGCTACCCCAAGGCCGACTTCCCGACGCTGGAGGTGTACGGCAACGTCGACCACGCCGCGCTGCGCCTGATCACCTGCGGCGGCGCCTACGACGAGTCGGACAACCGCTACGCGGACAATGTGGTGGTCTACGCGTCGCTGGCCGGCAGCCGGCCGTGAGCCCGGCCCCGGGGCCCGGCCGGGCTCCGGACCCCCGCTCAGGCCGTGGCCCCGCGTCCCGGCCCGGCCTCGTCCGCGTACGCCCAGCCCGACCAGCGGTCCACGGCGATCTCGACCACCGGCCCCGCGGGCGGCAGCCGCGCGTACTGCGGGTAGCGGGCCGTCAGCAGGGCGAGCGGACGGGACCGGTCCGCGGTCTCGCCGAGCAGCCGCGCGGTGCCGTCGGCGCGCGCCCACCACAGCCGGCTCCAGTCCTCGTCGTACACGTCGACCAGGGCGGAGACCGCGGGGTTCCGCGCGATGTTCCGCAGCCGCTTGAGGTCCTGGTGCCGTTTCGGCTTGTGGTCCACGGCGAGCAGGACCAGGTCCCCGTCGACGGCGAAGGTGGCCGGGACCAGGTGCGGGTGCCCCCCGGTGTCCGCGGTCGCGAGCCGCAGCACCCGGCCGCCCGCGAACCTCCGCCGTGCCTCCTGCGCCGCGAGCCTCATGCCGGCGACGCTACCGCCCGGCAGCCGCGTTCCGCCCGGGACGCACCGGGCCGCGCGGTCCCGGGCGCGGCGCGGCACGGCGTGTAGCGTCGCCGGCATGGAGTACGGCGTTCTGATGTTCCCCACGCACGACGCGATCGACCCGGCGACGCTGGCTAAGGAGACCGAGAGCCGCGGGTTCACGGCGCTGCTCTTCCCCGAGCACAGCCACATCCCGGTCAGCCGGGAGTCCCCCTATCCCGGCGGCGGCGAGCTGCCGCGCATGTACGCCCACACCTACGACCCCTTCGTCGCGCTCACCGCGGCCGCCTGCGCGACCAGCACGCTGTGTGTCGGCACCGGGATCTGCCTGGTGGCGCAGCGGGACCCGATCCACACCGCCAAGGAGGTCGCGAGCCTGGACCACCTGTCCGGCGGACGGTTCCTGTTCGGCGTGGGCGCCGGCTGGAACCGTGAGGAGATGGCCGACCACGGCACCGACGCCCGGACCCGGATGCGCCGGATGGCGGAGAACGTCAAGGCCATGAAGGAGCTGTGGACGAAGGACGAGGCCGAGTTCCACGGCGAGTTCGTCGACTTCCCGCCCTCGTGGGCCTGGCCGAAGCCCGCCCGGCGCCCGCACCCGCCGGTGCTGGTCGGCGGCAACGGCCCGACCGTCGAGGACCGGGTGCTGGACTTCGGCGACGAGTGGATGCCGCAGGGCGTGGGGCTCGACGGCATGGCGGAGTTCGCGGGCCGGGTCCGCCGGCTGCGGGAGCGGGCCGCCGACGCCGGACGCGGCCGGATCCCGGTCTCCATGTTCTACGGTGCGCCGGACCCGCGCACGCTGGAGGCGTACGCCGAGGCGGGGGTCGACCGGGTCTTCTTCGGGGTCGACTCCGAGGAACGGGAGACGGTGCTCTCCCAGCTGGACCGGCTGGCGGCCCTGACCGGCTGATCACCGGGCATCCCGGCGGCGCGACGAGGCGCCCCGGTACGGACCCCCGGTCCGCAGCTCGTGCGGCCCGGGGGCTGCCCCGGCCGCGGGCCACGGGACCGGGAGGCTTCCCGTCCGGGCACAGCGCGGAAGCCGCCGTTGTGGTGCCGGTCCCCATACCGGGCCGGCCGGGCCGCTCCTACGGTGCGCGGCATGACCGCATCCAGAGCCGCATCACACCGCCGTGGCCTCGCGCTGCTCGGGGCCGCCGTGCTCGCCCTGCTGTTCCTGCCGCACACCGCGGCCCCCGCCCGCGGGGCACCGCCACCGCCGCCCGGCTCCGCCACGGGGGCGTCCGCCGCCGTCGAGGAAGTGACCGGATTCGGGTCCAACCCGGGGGCGCTGCGGATGTTCCGACACGTCCCCGACGGGCTGCCCGGCGGGCGGCCCGTCGTCGTCGCCCTGCACGGCTGTACGCAGAACGCCACCGGCTACGGCACGTCCTCCGGCTGGACGGAGCTGGCCGACCGCTGGGGCTTCTCCGTCGTACTGCCCGGCCAGACCGCGGCCAACAACCTCAACTCCTGCTTCAACTGGTTCCGGCCCGCGGACATCGGGCGCGGCGCCGGGGAGGCCGCCTCCATCGCCCAGATGGTCGACCGTCAGCTGGCCGACACCGGCGCGGACGCCGGCCGGGTCCATGTCACCGGGCTGTCCGCGGGCGGCGGCATGGCCGCGGTGATGCTCGCCGCGTATCCGGACAAGTTCCGGGCGGGCGGGGTCGTCGCGGGGCTGCCGTACGGCTGTGCGCAGGCCGCCGGGTCGCCGTTCGTGTGCATGTACGTCGGCGCGTCCCAGACACCGGGGCAGTGGGGCGACCGGGTGCGGGCGGCCGCGGGCTCCCACGACGGACCGTGGCCGAGGCTGGCCGTGCTGCACGGCACCGCCGACCGCACGGTGGTGCCGGCCAACATGACGGCCCTCGTGGCGCAGTGGACGGACCTGCACGGCACCGACCGGGAGCCCGATGTGAGCGACACCGTCGCCGGCCATCCGCACCGGGTCTACGAGAACGCCGCCGGGGAGCCGGTGGCCGAGACGTACGAGATCACCGGCATGGGCCACGGCCAGCCGGTGGACCCGGGCACCGGGCCGGAGCAGTGCGGCACGGCGGGCGCGTACAGCCTGGACGCCGGGCTGTGCGCGGCGCACCGGCTCGGCACCCTCTGGGGCCTGGGCTGAGCCGGGCCCGGCCCGGTGCGGAAGGGCACCGGGCCGGGCGCACGGCGGCAGGGACCGGCGGGGCCGCCCGCCGGTGTCCGCGGCTCACCAGCGGGCGTGGACCTGCTCCCGGATGCGCCGGTCGTACAGGTCGCGCACGGCTTCGAGGGTGGCCGCGGGCAGCGCGGGCAGTCCGGCCGCCGCCGCCGCGTTGGCGCGGGCCTGCTCCGGGGAGCGAGCGCCGGGGATCACCGAGCTGACACCGGGCTGCTGGACGATCCAGCGGAGCGCCGTCTGCGCCGGGGTGGCTCCGGCCGGGGCGAGGTCCGCGAACTCCGCGGCGGCCTCCACACCGGTGGCGAAGTCGACACCGGAGAAGGTCTCGCCCTGGTCGAAGGCCTCGCCGCGGCGGTTGAAGGTGCGGTGGTCGTTCTCCGCGAAGACCGTCTCCCGGGTGTAGCGCCCGCTCAGCAGTCCGGAGGCGAGCGGCACCCGCGCGATGATGCCCACACCGGCCTCGGCGGCGGCCGGCAGCACCTCCTCCAGCGGCTTCAGCCGGAACGGGTTGAGGATGATCTGCACACTGGCCGTGCCGGGATGCCCGATCGCGGCGAGCGCCTCGGCGCAGGTCTCGACGCTGACCCCGTACGCCGCGATCCGCTTCTCGGCGACCAGGGTGTCCAGCGCCTCGAAGACCTCCCGCGAGGAGTGCACCGGCGTCGGCGGGCAGTGCAGCTGCACCAGGTCGAGCGTGTCGACGCCCAGGTTGGCCCGGGAACGGTCGGTCCAGGCGCGGAAGTTGTCCAGGGTGTAGTTCTCCGGGCGCTGCTCGGCGCGGCGCCCCATCTTGGTCGCCACGAACACCCCGGCGTCCGGCCGCTCCCGCAGGAAGCGGCCGATCAGCTGCTCGCTGCGTCCGTCGCCGTACACGTCGGCCGTGTCGAAGAAGGTGGCCCCGGCGTCGGCCGCCGCGTCGAGTACGGCGAGGGCGTCCTCCTCGCGGACGTCTCCCCAGTCGGCGCCGAGCTGCCACGTACCCAGTCCGACGACGGACACCTCGCGGCCCGTCCTGCCCAGTTGTCGCTGTTCCATGGGATGATCGTACGTCTCCGCCGCAAGCCGAGGTCAGTCCCGGACCTGCGGGCAGGCGGCCGTGATCTCCGCCGCGGCCTCGCGCAGCCGGGGCAGGAAGGCGGCGACCTCCCCGGCCCGTGCCCGCAGCGCCCCGGGCGTGCCGACGCCCAGGTCGGCGGCCAGCTCGGCGAAGCCCGCGGCGTGCCGGGCGGCGGACTCCGGTGGCGCGTCGGCCGCCAGGATCCTGCAACAGCGGGCGTAGGTCGCGGCGATCCAGAACACGGCTTCGCGGTGGTGCCCGGACGTGATCAGGGCGCGGCTGCCGTCGACGGCGACCGCGCGGGCGCGGGGTGTGATGTCGGAGGAGAAGGGGTACGGCGTGACCGCCACCCGTGCCGCCTCGTCGAAGGCCTTCGCCATGGCCCGCAGATGCCGCTCGACGCGCACGGCGGACATCCCGTCGCAGCCGAGCAGGGCCAGCAGCTCCTCCGTGAGCTGGGGGCGGCCGTGCCCGTCGAGGAGTTCACGGACCGCGCTGTAGCGCCGCCGCACCGTCGGGTTGCGCAGCCCGGCGGTCAGCAGCACGTGGGTCGTGACGCCGGCGGGGAAGAGCCAGCCGGTCACCCGGTCGTGCGGCGGCGCGGAGACGTCGAGCCGTGCGAGCCCGCCCGTGATCCGGCGCTCCGCGTGTGCGCAGCGCCGGCGCACCCAGCGGCGGCGGGTGAACTCCGGGGCGACGGCGTCCCGCAGCGCGGCCAGCCGGCCGGAGGGGTCGGCCAGGACCGTGTCGGTACGGAAGCTGCCCGCCAGATAGTACGAGCCGAGCACCCGCCCGGGAGTCGCGATCTCCTCACCCGGCAGGTCGCTGCCCTCGATCAGCACGCCCTCCCGGCGGAACTTGCCGGGCGCGGGGCGCGCGGGCCGGGCCCCCTCCTCGGTCACCAGCAGGACGTCGACGTCCGAGGTGACGGGAAGCTCGGCGTCCCCGGGCAGCCAGGCGGCCGAGCCGCTCACGAACGCTCCGGCGCAGCCGGGGGTGCGCTCCGTGTACGCGGCCGCCCACCGGGCCGCCACGGCTCTCGCCTCACTGACCCGCACGTGCTCCTCCCCTCGCCCGCCGCTTCCGGCCGGGTCCGCACATCCTCCATCCGACGGCCCGCCCTGTCCCGCCCCGCCCCGCCGCGTCCCGTCTCCGGAGCGTTCCCGGATGCGGCGGCCGGACCACACCGGCGCGGCGGAGACGTACGGCCGGGAGACCGGTGCCGGCGTGCCCGCATGCCTGCGTACCGGCGTGCCCGCGTACCGGTGTGCCCGCGTACCGGCGGCCTACCGGCTGTGGGGCTCACAAGCCTGCGGCGGCCCGGGCCGGAGCCGGACCGCCGCAGGCGCGGGAACGTTTCAGCTCCAGATCGACGCGACCCACTCGGGGTGGTCGATGAACGGGTTCCGGTTGTGCTGGAACTGGTCGAAGATCACCTGGTTGCGGTTCTCCTCGAACGCGTCCGGCGGGTCCTGCTCGTGCCACTCGCGCAGCACCGAGACCCGGCCCATCAGCGGCGCGGAGCCGTTGGAGACCTCGTCGTTGACCTCCAGGTCGGCGAAGCCGTCGCCGCCCTCGTACCGCACCGCCATGTAGAAGATCATGCGGGCGACGTCGCCCTTGACCTCGTCACGGGGTTCCCAGGAGTCGCTGTCGGTGAAGTTGCCGGGCGCCTCGTCCGATTCCGTACCGCCCTCGTCGAAGTCCTTGTTGCCGCGGTCGCTGTTGACCGTGACGTCGGTGGGGCGCAGATGGTGCACGTCGGTGCCGGGTCCCGTGGCGGTGCCGAAGTCACCGTGAGACTTCGCCCACACGTGCTCGCGGTTCCACTGGTCGGCGTCGCCGCCGTTGTCCGACTTGCTCTGCGAGCGGCCGGTGTAGAGGAGGACCACGTTGGAGGCGTTGGCCGGGTCCTCGTCGGTGACCTTGAGCGCGTCCCAGACCTCGGAGTACGAGAGCTTCGTCTGATCGCTGATGATGCCGTGCAGGGCGTCCTTGAGTTCCTGGCCGCTCTTTCCCTCGGCGTCCTGGTAGTAGGTGTCGTCGTACGCGCCGGCCTGCGCGGTCGCGGCCGTCTCCGCCCGGCCGGCCGTGGTGTCCACGGTGGCGACCGCTGCCTGTGATCCGCCGACCGCGACCGACGCGCCGGCTATGAGGAGCGCGAACTGCTTCCAGCGAGTGACTCGTGTGGGGGGCAAAGGTGGTCCTCTTCTCGAAGCCTGCGCCGGACCCGCAACGCGCGTAGACAGGACCGGCACGGCCGAACCTCCGTTCGGCTGAGGAGAGTCTGCCCGCGGTGGATCACCACGGTGTGAACGCCCCGGAGGGGTTCGGTGAAGGACGTGCGACGAACGCCCGGGATTTGTGCCATAAGATGCCTCCGACCACTCGCGGACCAGCCGGGATCCGACCGGCTGCGAGTGGTCTCGAACATGTCGCGGCCAGTATGGTCCAGCACGTAAAGACGCCCCGACGGCGGTGGAGGGTGGGGGTTGTGAACGGTCTCATGGGTGTTCCCGAACCCCGGTCCGCCGGCGGCGGAGCGGACCCGGTCACGGCGGACACCGTGCTGCCGCGCTGGCGGGGCGAACCCGAGTCGCTGCTGCTCGTGGAGGACGACTCCGGTGACGCCCTGCTCGTCGAGGAACTGCTGACGGACAGCGACATCCGTACGGAGCTGATCTGGGTCCGCTCCCTCGCCGAGGCCAAGGAGCGGCTGGCCGCCACCGGCCGTCCCGGCTGCATCCTGCTCGACCTGCACCTGCCGGACGCGTCCGGTGTCGACGCCGTCGGGCAGATCCTGGGCGCGGCCCCGCACACGGCCGTCGTCGTGCTCACCGGCCGCTCCGAGGACGAGGCCGGGCTGGCCGCGGTGGCCGCGGGCGCGCAGGACTACCTGGTCAAGGGCTCGCTGGAGCCCCAGCTCTTCGGCCGGGCCATCCGGTACGCCGTCCAGCGCAAGCAGGTCGAGCAGGCCGCCGCCGATCTCCAGGCGGGACAGCTGAGGGCACAGGAGAACGCCCGGCTGGAACGCGGTCTGCTGCCCACTCCCCTGCTGCACACCGAGGACCTGGTGGTGGCGGCCCGCTACGAGCCGGGCCGGGCGCAGTCCCTGCTCGGCGGCGACTTCTACGACGTGGTGCAGACCTCCGACGGCACCGTGCACGCCGTGATCGGTGATGTCTCCGGACACGGCGCGGCCGAGGCCGCGCTCGGGGTGTGCCTGCGGGTGGCGTGGCGCACCGCGGTCCTGTGCGGCACGACGGGTTCCGGCGCCGCCCGCCTGCTGGAGCAGATCACCGTGGCCGAGCGTTCCGATCCGCGGGTGTTCGCCACCGTGCTCTGTCTCGCCTTCCCGCCCGACCGCCGCACCCTGCGGATCGTGCGGGCCGGTCATCCGGGGGTGCTCATCCGCCAGGACGGCAAGGTCACCCGGGCGGAGCCGCCGGGCGGGCCCGCGCTGGGCCTGGCGCCCGGCCGGACGGACTGGCCCGAGACCGAGATGCCGCTGCCGGAGAGCGCGGAGGTGGTGATGTTCACGGACGGTCTGTTCGAGGGCCGTACGGGGCCGGGATCACAGCGGCTGGGCGAGGACGGCCTGTTCGAGCTGGCCCTGCGGCACACCGGGCTGCCGGCTTCGGTGTTCGTCGACGCGCTCGTCGACGGTGCCGGGGCGGCGGCGGCCGACCACGGCGGCCTGGCCGACGACGTGGCGGTCGTGGCGCTGGGCTGGAAGAAGGCGCCGTGAGCGCGCCCGCTGACACCGGGCGGGCACCGGGGGCCTCCGGCCTGTGGCGGCGGCTGACCGTGCAGAACTGGTTCCATCTGTTCCTGGTGGTCAAGCTCACGTTCATCGTCGTGTGCGCCGTGGTCGGGACGCAGCTGCTGATCAGCAGCTCGGAGCGGACCGACACCCTCACCGAGCGCATCGAGCCGGCCCGTGTCGAGCTGTACCGGCTGCAGACGACCCTGATCAGCCAGGAGACCGGGCTGCGCGGCTTCGCCATCGCGCGCGAGGAGCAGTTCCTCGACCCCTACACCGAGGGCATCCGCGAGGAGCGCGAGAGCGCGGAACGGCTGTACGACCTGGTCGGCCGGGAGGAGCAGCTGTCCGCCGATGTCGCGGCGCTGACCCGGGCCGCGGCGACCTGGCGCAGCTCCCACGCGGAACCTCTCATCGAGAAGACCCGCCGCGGCGAGTTCGAGGTCGGCGCCTCCACCGAGCTGGACGAGAGCAAGCACGCCTTCGACGAACTGCGCACGATGTTCGCCGTGCAGAACCGCCACATCCTGGAGCTGCGTGAAACGGCGCGGGCCGAGCTGGACGCCGAGCGGACGAAGCGGGACTGGCTGATGGCGTCCATGCTCATCGCCTTCACCCTCTCCGGCATCGGGCTGACCGTGCTGCAGCACCGGGCCGTGGGCCGGCCGCTCCGCTCGCTGCTGTCCTCCTCGCAGCGGGTGGCGAAGGGCGACTTCACGCACCGTATCGACGCCTCGGGGCCCGCCGACGTACGCGCCGTGGCGACGGCCGTGGAGGAGATGCGCGAGCGGATCGTGACGGAGCTGGCCGAGTCGCGCTCGCGCGCCGAGCTGCTCGACCAGCAGGCCGCCGGGCTCGACGCGCAGGCCGCCGAGCTGCGGCGCTCCAACGCGGAGCTGGAGCAGTTCGCGTACGTCGCCTCGCACGACCTCCAGGAGCCGCTGCGGAAGGTGGCGTCGTTCTGCCAGCTGCTGGAGAAGCGGTACGGCCGGGAACTGGACGAGCGGGCGGGGCAGTACATCGCCTTCGCCGTCGACGGGGCGAAGCGGATGCAGACCCTCATCAACGACCTGCTCACCTTCTCCCGGGTGGGCCGGGTCAACGACGACCGGCGGACGGTGTCGCTGGACGACGCGCTGGACCGGGCCCTGTCGAACCTGTCCGCCTCGATCGAGGAGTCCGGGGCCCTCGTCGAGCGCCCCGAGGCCCTGCCCGAGGTCATCGGTGACGTCACCACCCTGACGATGCTGTGGCAGAACCTGATCGGCAACGCGGTGAAGTTCCGCTCGCCGGACCGGCCGGCCCGGGTGACGGTGACCGTCGAGCCGGAGTCCGCCGGCAGCGGCTGGCGGTTCTGTGTGGCGGACAACGGCATCGGCATCCCTCCCGAGTTCCGGGAGAAGGTCTTCGTGATCTTCCAGCGGTTGCACGGGCGGGACGCCTACGCGGGCACCGGCATCGGCCTGGCCCTCTGCAAGAAGATCGTCGAGCATCACGGCGGCCAGATCTCGCTCGAACCCGGAGACCCCGAGGGCACCCGGGTGTGCTTCAGCCTGCCGGACCCGTCCGCCTTCCCCACCGCGCCCTTCGCCGTCCCCGTCCCTGTCCCCGTCACGACCGCAACCGAGGAACACCACCGATGAGTTCTCCCGTACACCCGATCAAGGTCCTGCTGGTCGAGGACGACGCCGGCGACGAACTGATGACGCGGGAGGCCTTCGAGGACAAGATCCGCAACACCCTGTACGTGGCGCGGGACGGCGAGGAGGCCCTCGACTTCCTCTACCAGCAGGGCGAGCACGCCTCGGCGCCCCGCCCCGATCTGATCCTGCTCGATCTCAACCTGCCGAAGTACGACGGGCGCCAGGTGCTGGAGCGCATCAAGTCGGATCCGGAACTGGCCACGATCCCGGTCGTCGTCCTGACCACGTCCTCCGCCGAGGAGGACATCCTGCGCAGCTACAAGCTGCACGCGAACGCCTACGTGACCAAGCCGGTGGACCTGGACCAGTTCCTGGCCGCGGTCCGGCAGATCGACGAGTTCTTCCTGACGGTGGTCCGGCTCCCGCACCGCTGACACCCGGACCGGCGCGCCCGGCCACGGCCTGCGCCCCGGCCGGGTGCCCGTCCCCGGCGGGGCGCGGCCGCGTGCCGGGGCCACGGGGCGGTTTGCCGGCGCGGGCCACCGGAGGCTCGGGGCGTGGCGCCGGGCGGACCGGTGGAGGCGTCCCGCCGGCGTGCCGTCATGCGGGCGGTGCCGGGGGCGCCGCCCGCCCGGCGGTCGTCACCGGGGCCGCAGGGCGGCGAGCTGCTCCTCGAACGGGACGACGCCCTCCTCCTCCGGGGCGGCGGCCGCCGCCGGCCGGCCCGCCATGAGCCCGGCCAGTTCCTCCCCGGCCCGCGCGACCCGGACCGGCAGCCCCTCGGTCTGCGCGTCCCCGGCGCCCCAGTCCTCGGACGCGGCGAACACCGCCGTGGGCACCACGACGGCCCGCAGATACGCGAACAACGGGCGCAGCGCGTGTTCGAGCGCGAGCGAGTGGCGTGCCGTGCCGCCGGTGGCCGCGATGAGCACCGGGGTGCCGGTGAGCGCGGTGTTGTCCAGGACGTCGAAGAAGGACTTGAACAGCCCGCTGTAGGAAGCGGTGAAGACCGGTGTCACCGCGATGACACCGTCCGCCCCGGCCACGGCGTCGAGGGCCTCGCGCAGCGGTGCGCTCGGGAAGCCGGTGACCATGTGGTTGGCGATGTCGGTGGCGAGGTCGCGCAGCTCGATCGCGTGCACGTCCACCGGGCGCCCGGCCTGCGCCAGGCGCTCCCCGGTGGCCTCCGTGAGGCGGTCCGCCAGGAGCCGGGTGGACGACGGCCGGCTCAGGCCCGCCGAGACGACGGCGAGCTTCAGGCGCTGCATGTGTTTCTCCTCAACTCTCGTCTGCTGCGGCACCGCCGCCGGGCGGCGGCGGTGCGGGCGTGCGGTCAGCCGCCGGTGCCTGCCGGGGCGGCCGTGTCCCGGCGGGCGACGAGCGCCTCGTGGGTGGGACCGTCGGGCACCTCGGCCGGGCGGCCCTTGGCGAACTCCTCGCGGAGCACGGGTACGACCTCCTCGCCGAGGATGTCGAGCTGCTCCAGCACGGTTTTCAGCGGCAGCCCGGCGTGGTCCATCAGGAACAGCTGGCGCTGGTAGTCGCCGAAGGACTCCCGGAAGGTCAGGGTCTTCTCGATGACCTCCTGCGGGCTGCCGACGGTGAGCGGGGTCTGCTCGGTGAACTCCTCCAGGGAGGGCCCGTGGCCGTACACGGGGGCGTTGTCGAAGTAGGGACGGAACTCCCGTACGGCGTCCTGGGAGTTCTTGCGCATGAACACCTGGCCGCCGAGTCCGACGACCGCCTGCTCGGGTGTGCCGTGCCCGTAGTGGGCGTAGCGCTGCCGGTAGAGGTCGATGAGGCGGACGAAGTGCTCGCGCGGCCAGAAGATGTTGTTCGCGAAGAAGCCGTCCCCGTAGTAGGCGGCCTGTTCGGCGATCTCGGGGCTGCGGATCGAGCCGTGCCAGACGAAGGGCGGCACTCCGTCGAGCGGCCGGGGCGTGGCCGTGAAGCCCTGGAGCGGGGTGCGGAAGCGCCCTTCCCAGTCGACGGTGTCCTCGCGCCACAGGCGGTGCAGCAGGGCGTAGTTCTCGATGGCGAGCGGGATGCCCTGGCGGATGTCCTGGCCGAACCACGGGTAGACCGGGCCGGTGTTGCCGCGGCCCATCATCAGGTCGACGCGCCCGTCCGCCAGGTGCTGGAGCATCGCGAAGTCCTCGGCGATCTTCACCGGGTCGTTCGTGGTGATCAGCGTGGTGGAGGTCGAGAGCAGCAGCCGCTCGGTCCGGGCCGCGATGTACCCGAGCATGGTGGTGGGCGAGGAGGGCACGAAGGGCGGGTTGTGGTGCTCGCCGGTGGCGAAGACGTCCAGGCCCACCTCCTCGGCCTTGAGCGCGACGGCGACCATGGCCTTGATGCGCTCGTGCTCCGTTGGCGTGCGGCCGTTGGTGGGGTCGGTGGTGACATCACCGACGCTGAAGATCCCGAACTGCATCATCGCCCTCATCTCCATATAGTTTCGAATTCAACTATACAGATGAACACCCCCCGCTCCCGGTCTGTTCCAGCCGGCGGAGCGGCCCTCTCCGGGAACCGCCTCGCAGCTCAGAGCAGGTCCCGGCCGTGACCGCCGGCCAGGTCCGACCCGTCCGCGCGCAACGGCACGACATTGATCGCCCGGAGATCCTCCGCGGAGTCGCGCATCAACTCGTACGACACCCGCTGGCCCTCCTCCAGCGCCCCGCCGGCCTGGAGGGCCCTGGAGTCCACGACCAGTTCCTGCCCGCCGCCGTCCGGCACGAGCAGTCCCCGGCCCCGCTCGGAGTCGTAGAACTTCACGGTTGCCTCAGGCATGGTTCCACCTCTCCCTTTCCTGTCCGCTTCCCGGTCCTGTCCGCTTCCCGGTCCGCCCCGACAGCAGCCGGGTGCCCGCCCCGGGCGGGACGGAACACGGACGCGGCGGCGGGTGACTCACCGGACGTAGTGCGCCGCCGTGCCGGAACGGCCCGGCGCCACGTGCGGACGCAGTACGGAGTCCTCGTCGTAGTCCCCGCTGTCCTCCCGGCGGAAGGGCAGCGGCTCGGTGCCGGGCAGTTCCCGCAGCCGGTCCCGCAGGCCCGCGGCCGCCGCGGCGTATCCCTCGGCGGTGAGCCGGTCGGCGCCGTGGACGGCGAACGGGGGCAGCGGAGCCATGCCCGTGTACCAGAAGATCCCGTGGTGCAGCGGGAAGAGCACGTCCTCCAGGCTCCCGTGGATCCCGCGGTCCCCGAAGCTCGGCCCGCCGGCCCCGATGGTGAGCACCGCCATGGCCCGCTTGCCGGCCAGTCCCCCGCTGCCGTACCGCAGGGTGCGGCCGCTCTCCGGATCCCTGACGCCGTACGCGAAGCCCTTGACGAGGACCCGGTCGAACCAGCCCTTGAGGATGGCCGGCGGGCCGAGCCACCAGAGCGGGAACTGGAAGACGACGGTGTCGGCCCAGCGGAGCTTCGCCTGCTCGGCCCGGATGTCCTCGCTCAGCAGCCCGGACGCGTGGGCGTCGCGGGACGCGGTGGTCACCACCAGCCGGCCGGCCGCGTGCCGGGGGAAGTCGGCACGGTCGACGACCGGGTTCCAGTCCATGGCGTACAGGTCGCTCTGGCGGGTCTCGTGGCCGAGCCCGTGCAGCGTGCGCAGCCCCTCGTCGCGCAGGGCCCCGCTGAGCGAACGCGGCTCCGGATGGGCGTGGACCCACAGCACCTTCATGACGTCGGCACCTCTCTTCTCCTCGGCCACCGCCCCGGTCGGGCGGTGTGTGATCAACCCTGCGCGCCGGCGCACCACCCGGACGAGTGGCCAGATGGACATGATGTGAAAGAATCGCGCCATGGCCGTCTTCCAGCACCCCGGGCGCCATGCGCTCGCCGTCCTCGTCCGCCACGGCGTACTGCCGATGGAGCTGGGCCTGATCCACCAGTTGTTCGGCGGGGCCCGGTCGGCCGCGGGCGAACCGCTGTACGAGGTGGTCACCTGTGCTCCGGAGCCCGGTGAGATCCGCACCGACGCCGACTTCCCGGTCCGGGTCGCCCACGGCCCCGAAGCCCTGGCACAGGCCCGTACCGTGCTGATCCCCGCCTCCCACGAGGAGGACGGGGCCGCCCCGGACGGCCGGCTCTCCCCCGGCGCCGCCCGGGCCCTCGCCGCGATCCGGCCCGGCACCCGGGTCGCGTCGGTGTGCACCGGGTCGTTCGCCCTGGCGGCCGCCGGACTGCTCGACGGCCGCCCGGCGACCACCCACTGGCGGTCCGCGGAGCGGTTCCGAGCGCTGTACCCGGCCGTCCGGCTGGACGAGGACGTCCTCTACACCGACGACGGCGACATCCTGACCTCGGCGGGCGAGGCCGCCGGGATCGATCTGTGCCTGCACATGATCCGCCGGGACCACGGCGCGGCGGTGGCCACCGGCGTGGCGCGCACCACGGTCGTGCCGCCGCACCGCGACGGCGGTCAGGCGCAGTACATCCCGCGGCCCGTCCCCGAGCCCCGGACGGCCTCGACCGCGCGGGCCCGCGCCTGGGCGCTGGAGCATCTCGACCGCCCGCTGACCCTGGGGGAACTCGCCGCCCGGGAGTCCATGAGCGTGCGCACCTTCAGCCGCCGCTTCCGCGCGGAGGTCGGGCTCACCCCGGTCCAGTGGCTGACCCAGCGGCGCCTGGAGTACGCCCGGCAGCTGCTGGAGGAGACCGATCTCCCCGTCGACCGGGTCGCCGCGGCGGCGGGCTTCGGCACCGGCGCCTCGCTGCGCCAGCATCTGCAGGCGGCGCTCGGGGTGTCGCCGAGCGCGTACCGGGGGACGTTCCGCGGCCCGGGGGCCCTGCCCGTCCGCGCGGCGGACGCGGGCCCGGCGGTCCGCACGGCCGGGTGAGTCAGGTTTTTCACGCGCCCGCCCGGGGCACTGTGTGCATTTATGGCACGTATCGTCCGCGTGTCGGCGGAACGAGCACCCCCGCGCGAGAGAAGGAACGCCATGCGGATCGGAATCATCGGCGCCGGGAAGATCGGCACCGCCCTGGCCAAGCAGTTCACCCGCGTCGGTTACGACGTGGCGGTCAGCAACTCCCGGGGGCCGGAGACCCTGGCCGGGCTGGTCGAGGAGCTGGGCGACCGGGCTCGCGCCATGACGGCGGAGGAGGCCGCGGAGTACGGCGAGGTCGTGGTGATCTCCATCCCCTACGGCCGCTACCGCGAGGTACCCGCCGCCCCGCTGCGCGACAAGGTCGTGATCGACACCTGCAACTACTACCCCGAGCGGGACGGCCACGACCCGGAGCTGGACAACGACGACACCACGTCCAGCGAGAAGATCCGCGCCCACACCGGCGCCAACCTGGTCAAGGCGTTCAACGCCATCTACTGGGAGAACCTCCGCGACCGCAACCGGCCCAAGGGCGCACCGGACCGGCTGGCCATTCCGCTGTCCGGCAGCGACGAGGACGCCCGGGCGGTGGTCGCGGCACTCATCCGGGACATCGGCTTCGACCCGGTGGAGGCGGGCAATCTGGGCCAGGGCGGGCGCAAGCACCAGCCGGGCACCGAGGTCTACGGCGCCGAGATCCCGGCGGAGCGGATGAGCGAGATCTTCCGGGCCTCCTGAGCCGGCCCGGGCCGGGGCCTTCCGCGAGGCATTCCGCGAAATCTTCCGCGAGGCATTCCGCGAGGCCGGCATCGCGGAGCGGCCGCGAGGCCGGCATCGCGGAGCGGCCGCGAGGCCCGCCGCCCGGATGCCCGTACCCGCCGCCTGGGCGGCCCTTCTGCTGCTCAGCCGCCTTCCCCGTCGCCCGGGCGCTCGTTGTCCGTGACGCGGAGGGGACTCAGAGGAAGCGGCGGATCGGCACCATCAGCGCCTCCCGCACCCGCTGCGGCGCCGGCCTCCGCTTCCAGCGCCCCTTCACGATCCGCTCGCTGGCCCGGAGATCCTCGTCGTAGTGGGAGTCCAGGGTGGCCGTGAACGTCTCGTCGAGCACCGTGAGCATGACTTCCTCGTCATGTTCGAGGGAGCGGCGGTTGAAGTTCGTCGAGCCGATCAGCGCCGCGATCCCGTCGATCGTGATCACCTTCGCGTGCATCATCGTCGGCAGGTACTGCCAGATCTCGACCCCGCAGGCCAGCAGGTCCTCGTAGTGCCGCTGCCCGGCGAGCTGGCAGACCCGCTTGTCCGTGTGCGGGCCGGGCAGCAGGATCTCCACCTTCACCCCGCGACGGGCCGCGGCGCACAGCAGTCCGACGAAGTAGTCGTCCGGCGCGAAGTAGGCGGTGGCCAGCCTGATGCGCTCCTCCGCGGACTCCAGGGCGACACGGATCAGGGTCTGCATGTCCTGCCAGCCGTAACCGGCCGACCCGCGCACCACCTGCACGACGGCGTCGCCCTCCGAGCGGTGCTCGACGAACCGGTCCCGCTCGTCGAACAGCACGTCGTGGCACTCGGCCCAGTTCTGCGCGAACGCCGCGGCGATGCCGTCCACCGCGGGGCCGGTGATCCGGACGTGGGTGTCACGCCACTCGTTCTCGTTCCGCGCGTCACCGCACCACTCCTCGGCGATCCCCACGCCCCCGGTGAACGCCGTCCGCTCGTCCACGATCAGCGCCTTGCGGTGACAGCGGTGGTTCTGCTTGAACGGCGAGAGCCACAGCGGCTTGCGGAACCAGGTCACTTCCGCGCCCGCGCGGTCCATCATGTCGAGCAGGTCCTGCTCGATCGGCCGGGAGCCGAAGCCGTCCAGCAGCAGCCGGACCCGCACGCCGTTCCGCGCCCGCTCGGACAGCGCCTCCGCGAACCGGCGGGCGATGTCGCCACGCCAGTAGACGAACGTCATCATGTCGACGGTGTGCCCGGCCCCGCGGATCGCGTCCAGCATGGCCGGGAAGATCTCGTCCCCGTTGCGCAGCGGGTGCACGGCGTTGCCCTCGGTGGCCGCGATGCCGATCAGCCGCTCCAGTCTGCGGCGTATCCGCAGCCGGCGCTCGTCGCCCGCGGGACCGGCAGGTCCGGCGGAACCGGCGGCGGCCGCGGGAGCCGGACGCGGTACGGCCCCCGGTCTGTTCGAGGTGGCGGTCACGGGGCCTCCGGGGTGTTCGGGCGGCCTGCGGGAGCGGCCGGGCGCCCCGCGGGAGCGTCACCGCCGGGCCTTCAGGGTTTCTACGGCCGCGACTCTACCGAACAGATGCCCGAACAAACCGTCCCAATTAGGGATTATGTTCGTTTTCACATATCCCACTCATGGCAACTGCCGCGGTGTTGCTGCGCGCGCCGCCGGTGGTTTTGCAGAATGGCCGGATGGACAACACCACTTACGGCCAGTGGACGCGTACCGATGAGCCGGGACTCGCGGTGCGGCGTGGCCCCGAGGGCCTGATCTGCCTCAGCACGCCGGACGGGGAGTGCGCCACGTTGCGGAACCTGCTGGAGTCGATCGCGACCGGCCGGGCCGACGGGCAGGGGAAGCTCCAGGGGCTCACCTCCCGGCAGGCCAAATCGGCACTCCAGGCGCTCCAGCTCGCCTGAGGCCGCGAACCGGCCGAGCGGCTACCGGGCTACCGAGCTACCGAGCTACCGGCCACGAAGCCGTACGGTCGCGTCGCCGCGGTGCCGTGCGGGCGCCGTGCCGTGCGGGCGCCGTGCCGCAGCCGCGGGGCCGCGAGCCCGGCGGTCGGTGCGGTCCACCGCGGGGCCCGCGCCGGGGCGCCGGAGGATTGAGGCCGCTCCAGCGGGTACCCAACGCGGCATGAGCGACAGCAGACCACTGGCCGTCGTGACCGGAGCCTCCAGCGGCATCGGTCTCGAGCTCGCCGCACAATTCGCACGGAACGGCTTCGACCTCCTGGTCAACGCCAAGGACGGCACCCGGCTGGACGCGGCCGCGGAGGATCTGCGCGCCCTCGGCGGGGAGGTACGGCCGGTGCGGGCGGACCTCAGAACGTACGACGGCGTCGAGGTGCTCTACGCCGCGGTCCTGGCCACCGGACGCCCGGTGGCGGCCGCCGCGCTCAACGCGGGCGTCGGCAAGGGCGGGCCGTTCCTCGACAACGACCTCGGCGACGAGGCCGCGATCATCGATCTGAACATCTCGTCGAGTGTGCACCTGGCCAAGCGGCTACTGAAGGACATGGTGGCGCACGGCCAGGGGCGGCTCCTCTTCGTCTCGTCCGTCGCCGCGACCATGCCCGGTTCGTTCCAGGCCGTCTACAACGCGTCGAAGTCCTTTCTGCAGTCGTTCGCCGAAGCGCTCCGGGAAGAACTCGAGGACACCGGCGTGACGGTCACCTCGGTACTGCCCGGCCCGACCGATACGGACTTCTTCCGCCGGGCCGGCATGGAGGACACGAAGATCGGCCAGGGACCGAAGGACGATCCGGCCGCGGTGGCCCGGCAGGCGTTCGAGGCTCTGATGGCCGGGAAGGCGACCGCCGTCACGGGTTCGGTGAGGACCAAGGCGCAGGAGGCCGCCAACAAGGTCCTGCCCGACCGGCTCAAGGCCGCCGCCCACCGCCGGATGGCCGAACCGGGCTCGGGCGAGGACGGCACGGGCGGGAGCGGCCCGGGCACCGGCTCGGGGCCGGGCCGGCGGGATCCGGGTTCGGGTGTCAGCGGCCCGGACCGGGGTTGAGAGAGCACGGCTGGAGCACGGATGGCGTGGCAGGACCTCCCGGTCTTCACCGCGCTCGATCAGCTCGTGGAACTGATCGAGCGCGGTGATCCCGTCTTCGTGCGCTGGTCCCGGGGGCCCCGGGTCGACCTCGGCCGGACCGAGGCGAGCAAGGACGGGCTGACGGGCACCGAGCTGCCCGGACTGTCGGCGAACCCGCTCCGGCTGGAGGATTGGTGGAACGGGCGGCCGACCGTGCTCTGGGTGGCACGGCGGCTGTACGACTACAGCCATCTGCGCGAGGAGCACGGACCCGACGTGCGTCCCTGGGCCCTCACCGGTGAGGAGGCGGGCCGGGGACCCGACAACGAGCCGCTCGTACGCCGTGTCCGTCCCGTCGCGTGGATCGCCGAGAGCGTGATCAGCGAGGCGGAGGCCGAGGTCGCCCGGCAACGCGGCTCCTGGGGGCCGATGCGCAGGCCGCCCCGTATCCCCGGCGGCCCCTCGGACACGTCCGGGAGCGCCGACGGGGAGCGGTACGGAGCGGACGGCGAGGACGGTCCACCGGCCGGCGGCCGCAGGGCCTCCTGAGAAACCGGCCACCGGAGCCCCGGCGCCCGCTCGGGCCCGCCCGCCGGGCGCCGCGCCCGACGGCACGCGTACGCCCCGGCCGTCAGGCGTCGAAACGCCGGCGGGACGTCTCGATGTGAGCCAGGTACTGCTTCGTCCAGCCGCACATGCCGTCGACCGTCCTGAGCAGGGCGCGGCCCGGCTCGGTGAGGGTGTACTCGACCCGGGGCGGCACGGTGGGGTGGACGGTCCGCTCCACCAGGCCGTTGCGTTCCAGCATGCGCAGGTTCTGGGTGAGCATCTTGTGGCTGATGCCCTCGATCTCCTTGCGCAGCTCGGTGAAGCGCAGGGTCTGTTCGTCGAGAACGTTGATGATCAGGAGTGCCCACTTGTTGGCGACGTCGGAGAAGATCTCCCGTGCCAGCGAGTCGGCGCGGGTCAGATCCGCGTCCTCGGGCGAGCCCTTGAGCTGCTTGGTCACCATACGGTTCCCCAGTCACTGAAAAGTGCGTTCTTCCATGTCAGTGGCAACTCTCCTACGGTTCCCGAGTAACCACAAGAGAGCACGTGGGTCCTCGGCCGCTGCGAACGAGCCGGTACGGACTCGCGCTACGAAAGGGCAGTCAGCATGGCCGTCACCCTGGTCAACCCCGAGGGATTGCCGGAGATCGACGCGTACCGGCAGGTGTCGGTCTCGACCGGGTCGAAGCTGGTCTTCATCGCCGGCCAGGTCGCGTGGGACGCCGACGGCGTCACGGTCGGCGAAGGAGACCTCGCCGCGCAGGTCGAGCAGTGCTACCTCAACATCGGCACCGCCCTGGCCGGGGTCGGTGCCTCCTTCGAGGACGTGGCGAAACTGACCGTGCACATCGTCGGCTGGACACCGGAGAAGATGCCGCTGTTCCTGGAGGGGGTCTCCCGGGCCGCCGCGAAGCTGGGGGTCACCCCGGTCCCGCCGGGCACGCTGCTGGGTGTCGCGGCGCTGGACGTACCCGAGCATCTGGTCGAGGTCGAAGCCACCGCGGTCATCGACTGAGCAACGGCCGTCGGCTGACGGCGGTCACCGGCCGGGCAGCGGTCACCGGCGGCCGGGCAGGATCACCGGCCCGGCAGGCTCGGTCACCGCGTCCGGTCCGGCTCGGCCGCCCGCACCGTGGCGCGCACCGCACGCCACGGTGCGACGCGCTACCGCAGGCGCCGCGCTCGCAGCACGGTGTCGTGGGTGTGATGTGTGCCGGGGGGTCCGGGAACGGTGCGGGGGCGGGTTTCGTCGGCCAGGACGGTCCAGTCGCCGTCGAGGAGGCCGGCGACCTCCGCGGGCTGGTAGTAGTCCGCCGGGTCGGGGCTCCCCTCCCGGTGCGGCGGCAGGTCGGTGAGGTCGTGCGAGACGAAGAGCAGGGTGCCGCCGGGGGCGACGGCGTCCAGCAGACCGCGCAGCGCGGTGTGCCCGGGCCGGCGCGGGAGCGGGAAGTACTGGGCGCTCACCAGGTCGAACGCGGCGGCCGGTGGCGGGGTGACGGTGAGGTCGGCGCGCGACCAGGCCACCCGGTCCGCGACGTCGGCGGCTGCGCCCCGTTCCAGAGCGGTCCGGGAGACGTCGACCGCGGTGACCTGCCAGCCGTGCCGGGCCAGCCAGAGCGCGTCGGCGCCCTCGCCGCATCCCACGTCGAGCGCCTGCCCCGGCGGCAGGCCGGTGACCTCGGTGACGAGCACGCCGTTGGGCCTGCCGCTGAAGACCTGGTCGCGGCTGCGGTACATCTCGTCCCAGAACTGTGTGTCCATGGCCCTTGCCTTTGGTCGGGGATCGGGGGCTGGACCGCGCTGCGCTCGCCCCGCGGCCCGTCGGCGGAGGCGGGGCCCGACCCGAGGGGCCGTGACCGCCTCCGCCCCCAACCTGCCTCCGTCCGCGACCGGCCGACAAAGTTTCTTGCCGGAAGCGCAAATTTCCGGTCGATGGCCGTGATCCGCCTCAGATCCGCCTCGCGCGCTCCCGCACCGCCCGCGGCCGGCCGGCAAAGGGCCGCCGCGCCGTCTCAGCCGTGGGCGCCGGCCATGTCCCACGGGGCCTGCGGGAGGACCTCGCCGGTCTCGAGCAGCGACTTGAGATTCGCCAGCACGGCCGGCCAGCCGCGCGAGATCCCGTTGAACATCTCCGGGTTGGCGAGCTTCTCGTGCGTCACGGTGAGGCGGACGATCTCCTGGTGCGGTTCGACGAGGAAGGTGACGACCGAGGGCTCCCGCGTCTTCTCGGCGTCGGGCACGTCGTCGAAGGTGATGACCAGGCGCGTCGGGGGCTCGGCCGCGACCACCCGGCCGAAGACGTCGACGGCGTCCGATCCGTCCACGCGCCGGTGCTCCCAGGCCGACCCCGGCTGCCAGTCCGAGATGTTGGCGTGCCCCCAGTAGCGCGCCGTCAGGTCGGCGTCGGTGAGGGCCCGCCACACCTGCTCGGCGCTCGCCCGGATGTAGGTGACATAGACGTAGTCCGGTACGGACGTGGACGTGGAGTCGGAGGTGGATGTGGAGTCGGAAGTGGATGTGTCGGTCATGGCGTACTCCTCTGCCTGGTTCCTGATGGCGCTGATGGCCCGGAGGCGGGGCTTGTCGAACCCCGATATCCAGCGCTCCTCGATCTCGTGGATCGGCGCCGGATTGAGGTAGTGCAGGCGTTCCCGTCCGCGCCGGACGACGGTCACGAGGTTGGCCCGCCGCAGGACGTCGAGATGCTGCGTCGCCGACTGGCGCGCCATCTCCAGCTGTTGGCACAGCCCGCCCAGCGTCTGGCCGTTGTGTTCGCGCAGCCGGTCGAGCAGGAGCCGTCGGGTGGGGTCGGCCAGCGCCTTGAAGACCAGGTCCATCGCTCTCGCTTCGCTCACGCTCGCCATTATGCAGGTAAGTACCTGCATAACGTCAAAGCGCGCCAGGAAGGGCGGCTCCACACGACCCCGCCCGGCTGCCGGAGCAGGTCTGGTGCGGAGCAGGTCTGGTGCGGAGCAGGTCTGGTGCGGAGCGGAGATCTTCGGAGCAGGCCTGTTGCGGGGCGAGGCGCCCCGGGAAAGCGGCCGCGCCCATCCCGCCCCAGGGCTTCAGCCGACCGCTCGGCCGAGCGGAGCGGAGGTCCGCCGCGGCACAGGCCCGGGCGGCACAGAACTAGGAGGCCTTCTTCGCCCCCCGGGTGTCCCCCGACCCGGCGAGGGCCCGCCGCAGCTCACTCCGGTTCATCCTGGAGCGTCCGGAGATCCCGGCCCGGCCCGCGAGTTCGTACAGCTCCGCCTTGGACAGCCGGTCGAGGTCGTCACCGGCCGCAGCCTCGGAGCCCCGTTTCCCGCCGCGGCCCTTCGCCCCGACCCGGTCCTGCCCGTCCCGTTCGTCCTGCTTGCTCCGCTTGTCCTGCTGAGCCCGCTGGTCCCCCTGGCCACGCCGGCTCTGCTGGTTCCGCTGGCTCCGATCGCTCTGGCCGCTCTGCTTGCTCCGACCGCTCTGCTTGCTCCGCTTACCCTGCTTGCTCTGCTTGCCCTTGTCCGCGCTTTTGGTGCCGTGTACCCGGTCGACACTGGCCCGGAGGGCTTCCATCAGGTCGACAGGCTCGGTCGACTCCGGCTCGGGGGCGCCCTGCGGCACGGTGGCGCCGCTCCGCTTGGCCTCGATCAGCTCCCGTACGCGTTCCTGCGTGATGTCCCGGTAGTCGTGCGGGTCCCAGTCGATGGCCATCGCCTCGATCAGCTGCACCGCAGTCCGCAGCTCCTGGGCCGCGGGCCTGTCCGCCGGGAGGTTGTCCAGCGTGCGGTGCGGGTCGCGGACCTCGTCCGCCCAGTGCAGGGTGTGCAGCACCAGGACGCCTCCCTGGGCGTGCAGCGCGACCAGATATTCCTTCTGGCGCATCGTCATCGTCGCGATCCCCGCGCGTCCCGCCCGGTCGAGCGCGGCGTGCAGCAGGCCGTAGACCTTGGCGTGCGACTTGTCGCGGGGCGCCACGAAGTAGGTGGTGTCGAAGTACACCGGCTCGATGTCCTCCAGGCAGGCGAACCCGGTGATGTCGATGGTCCGGGAGCGGCCCGGGGTGATCTCGTCCAGTTCCTCCGGCTCGACGATCACGTATTCGTCTCCGGTCGGATAGCCCTTGACGATCCGGTCGTAGGGCACTTCTTCACCGGTGGACTCGTTCACCCGTCTGATCCGCACCCGGTCGGAGGTGCCGCGCTCGATCTGGTGGAAGTGCACGGTGTGCGACTCGGTCGCCGTCACCAGCGACACCGGCAGCGAGACCAGGCCGAAGGACAGGGACCCGCTCCACACCGCGTGTGCCATCGCCGCCACCGCCCGATTCCGTGCTCGCCCCGTGTGGGATCTTCCCTTCAGTCTCCCCGTCCCGGGTACGACGGCCAGTCGGTGATCCGGGGGGCGCGTGCGGGGCCGGTCGCTCCCGGCCCGGGCTCCGCGCGCGACGCGGTGGTCGGTGCCGGGCCCGGACCGCGGCCGGCACGGGGCGGTTCCCCGACGGCTGCGCGGGAGGGAGAGCCGGCTGCCGCGCGGCGCCGGGGTCGGTGATGGCCGCGGGTCGGCGGTGGCCCCGGGTCAGCGGTGCTGCGGGGTGACCAGGCCGGATTCGTAGGCCAGGATCACGAGTTGGGCGCGGTCACGGGCGCGGAGCTTGGTCATGGCCCGGTTCACATGCGTCTTCGCGGTCAGCGGACTGATCACCATGCGCTCGGCGATCCGGTCGTTGGACAGGCCCCGAGCCACCAGGGCGACGGCCTCGCGCTCGCGGTTGGTCAGCTCCTCCAGCCCGGTGCCGGTGCGGGGCGGCTGGTCGACGTACCGGTTGATCAGCTTGCGGGTGATCGAGGGCGCGAGCAGGGCATCGCCGCGGGCGGCGACGCGCACGGCGTGCAGGAAGTCCTCCGGCACGATGTCCTTCACCAGGAATCCGGCCGCGCCGGCGCGCAGCGCTTCGAAGACGTACTCGTCGAAGCCGTAGTTGGTCAGGATGACGACGTGCACCCCGGCGAGGGTGGGGTCCGCGGCGATGCGCCGCGTCGCCTCGATGCCGTCGACGACCGGCATCCGGATGTCGACGAGCGCGATGTCGGGCAGGTGCTCCCGGGCCAGGGCCAGGCCCTCCTGCCCGTCCCCGGCCTCGGCCACCACCTCGATGTCGTCCTCCATGTCGAGGAGCGCCCGGAACCCGCTGCGCAGCAGCCGCTGGTCGTCCACCAGCAGGACCCGGATCACGATGTCCGCTCCACGGGACGCACGGGAAGTTCGGCCCGCACGCTGAAGCCGCCCTCGCCGCGCGGCTCCGCCCGGAGCCGGCCGCCGAGGGCGGTGACGCGTTCCCGCATGCCGAGCAGCCCGAGGCCGGTCACCGGGAGGGTGCCCGGTGCGGCCGTGCCGTCGTCGTCGACGCGTATCGCGAGACCGTCCGGACGGCAGTCGATCCGGACGGAGGCCGTGCCGGCGGAGGCGTGCCGCGCGATGTTCGTGAGCGCCTCCTGGACGATCCGGTAGACGCTGCGGTCCACCGCGGCGGGCACGTCCGGCCGTTCCCCCTCGATCGTCAGCGTCGTGTCCAGGCCGGTGGCACGGGCCCGTTCGACCAGTTCCGGGACGTCGTCGAGGCCGCGCGGCGGGGCCGTGTCGTCGTCGCGCAGCGCCTCCAGGGTCGCGCGCAGCTCCCGGTTCGCCTCACGTCCGGCCGCCTGGATCGCGAGCAGGGCCTCCGGCACCTGTTCGCCGCGCCTGCGGGCCAGGTGGACGGCGACTTCGGCCTGCACCTTGATGATGGAGATCTGGTGGGTGAGCGAATCGTGCAGCTCCCGTGCGATGTGCAGCCGCTCCTCGTCGGCGCGCCGCCGCGCGGTCTCCTCCCGGGTGCGTTCGGCTTCGTCCGCCCGGCGCTCGGCCTGCCGCAACGCCTCCCCCGCCGCGCCCGCGGCGACCAGCCAGGCGATCTCCAGGGCGCCGCGGGCCCGGGCGAACGCCGCGCCCGTGTCGAGGGGCCCCGAGACCAGGGCCGCCAGCGGGAGGGCGGCCAGCACGGCCACGCTCACCGCCGCGGTGACGATGCGGTGACCGGCCCGTACGGCCGCGTACACCGCGAACAGGTACGCGACGGCGGGCACGTCCAAGCCGGCCGCCTGATGGCCCACCGCGCACAGCCCGGTGGCGGCCAGGACCGGCACCGCGGCCCGGCGGCGCGCGGCCAGCGCCAGGCCACCGGCCGCGAGCAGCACGGGGCCGAGCAGTCCCGGATTCGTGGTGCCGTGCTGCCCGGAGAGCCCGGTGACGAGCAGTGCCGCCGCCACACCGACGGCGATCGCCCAGTCCCCGACAGCGGCCCGGACACCGGCCCGTCGTGTGGTCATGCGGGCACCCTAGCCGGATGCCGCCGCGGCCGACTCCCCCTCGCGGACCAGCCGTTGTCTACCGCGCTCGCGGTACGTCAGCGGCGGCTACGGCGTCCGCGGCAGCCGGTGCCGGGACCGTGGCGGCGGGCGCCCGGCGTCACGGCCGTTCCCGTACCGGTGTCCCCGCCGCGGGGCGGTCCCGGCGGGCCCCGGTGTCGACGCGGTCCTGGGTGGCCGGGGCGTTCCCGTCCTCCGGGGCGGCCCCGGGAGCGGCCTGCGGGCCGTCCGCCGGGCCGTCCTGGGAAGCCGCTCCGGCCGCGCCGCTCCGGTCGGCGCGGGCGGAGTCCGGCTCCGGGTCCCGGCGCGGCCGGGACTCCCGGTCCGGCTGTGGCTTCCCGTCCGGCTGTGGTTCCCCGTCCCCCCGGGGCCGGGGCCGCGGCCGGGGTTCCTCCTCCCCGGCCGGCCGGTGCCGCCGCTCGGAGTGGAACGCCCAGTCCAGCCGCGGCTCCATCACCGGGCGGAACAAGCGCCGCACCGGAGGTGAGGTGAGCGTCAGCGCCAGGGCGACGGCGAGTGCGGTGACGACCAGCTGGCCCACCGGCGTGTGCCAGAACGGCCGCTCGTACCAGCCCTCCCAGGCCGCGGTGCGGATGATCAGCCCGTGCAGCAGATACGCGCACAGCGTCCCGGCACCGAGCACGGTGAACCAGGTGCGCCTGCGCGGCACACACGCCAGGAACGCCGCCGACAGCGCCAGCGAGCAGACGAGCAGGGCGACGCTCATGGCCAGTCCGGTGGGCCAGGACACCCCGAGCTGGTCCCAGCTCTTGCTGCGCACGGCCCACTCGGTCGTCATCCGGCCGTGCGCCCAGTACGCCGTGACGGCCGCGCCCGCCAGCACGGGAACGGCGACGGCACGCGCCCGGGCGGAGCGCAGCAGGTCCCAGTGGGCCGGCCGCATCAGCAGACCGATGACGAAGAAGGGCAGGAACTGCAGGACGCGGTCGAGATTGAGCACCGCGCCGACCTCCGCGTACGTGCCGAGCAGCGCGATCAGCAGCGACAGTCCCAGCGCGTAGTACCAGCGCACGGCCAGCCACACCGGGGCCGTCAGCCGCCACACGAAGAGGGCGATCAGGAACCAGGTGAGATACCAGGGGGTGATGAGGCTGATGTCGTTCCCGCGGTCGTCCACGGCGTTCCCGTAGAGGGTGTAGACCGTCTCGAAGACCACGTACGGTACGAGCACGCCGCCGATCAGACGTTTGACCTGGCGCGGGGTGAAGCGGAAGCTGCGCGAGAAATAGCCGGCGAGGAGGATGAAGACCGGCATGTGGAAGGTGTACACGAAGAGATAGCCGGCCCATACGGCCTGACTGTCCTTCAGCGGCTGCCAGGCGTGCCCGGTGACCACGAGCACCATCGCGAGCAGCTTCGCGTTGTCGAAGAACGGGTCGCGGGCGGCGTCCCCGGCGGGCTTTCCGGCGGGTGTCCCCGCCGATGTCCCGGCGGGCTTCCCCCCGGACGTTCCGGCGGACGTGCCCGCGGAAATCCCGGCGGACGCTTCGGCGGACGTGCCCGCGGCGGTTCCGGCGGCTCCTGTCGGCAGGGTCACCCGACCACCTCCCCGGGGGCGCGTGTCACGGCCGCCGCGGGCGGCACCGGCTCGTTCGGCTCTCCCGGCATGTGCGCACCTCCAGTCCTCGTACTCCGCCTGCCCGCTTCCGGCCGCATGTCACGGCGGGCGTTGTCGCACCGTACATTTTCCGGGCCGCCGCGGCCGGGTGTTTCGGGGGCGCGGGTCGCGGATCCCCGGGCCGGGCCTGGCAGGATGAGCCGTGGTCGGCAGGGCCGGTGTGCGCCAGCGCGCGCACGCAGCGGTCCGCCCCGGCCACGGCCCGGACCATGACGACCTCGCTGGAGTTCCTGTGCCCCGCCCCATCGCCACCGCCGAGCGTGTCAGCCGTGAAGAACTGCTGGACTTCATCCGGCCCCGCCACCACGCGGTCCTGATGACCCGCAAGCGGGACGGCTCGCCGCAGATGTCGCCGTTGACGTGCGGCGTCGACACCGAGGGACGCGTCGTCGTCTCCACCTACCCCGACCGCGCCAAGGCCCACAACGCCCGCCGCGACCCGCATGTGTCGCTGTGTGTGCTCTCCGACGAGTTCAACGGCCCCTATGTGCAGGTGGACGGCGTCGCCCAGGTGATCGACATGCCGGAGGCGCTGGAGCCGCTGGTCGAGTACTTCCGCTGCATCTCCGGAGAGCACCCGGACTGGGACGAGTACCGCGAGGCGATGCGCGTGCAGGACAAGTCCGTCATCCGGATCACGATCACCAGCTGGGGACCGGTGGCGACGGGCGGCTTCCCGGCGCGCCTCGCGAACGGCTGAAACCTGCCCCGGCGGCGGCGCCCTTGGTCTAGACATGTCAACGGGAACGGCCTATCGTTCGAGTTCTTGAGAGCGCTCTCATTCACTTTCCCGCCTTTCGCGGGCATCCCCCCAGGCAAAGTGGAGGAGCACACTCATGCGCTCGAACACCCGTCTTCGCCCGATCCTGTGCGCCGCGCTGGCGCTCTGTGCGGCCGGTCTCGGCCTTAGCTCACCCGCCGCCGCGGCCCCCGGCACAACCGCCCCTGCTCCCTCCGAACGACTCCTCGACGCCCTGCGGAGCGACCTCGGGCTGACGGAGGACCAGGCCAGAGAACGGCTCCGGCAGGAGGCGGCCGCCGCGCGGCTGGCACCGAAGGCCGAGCGCGCCGCCGGGGCGGCGTTCGGCGGGTCCTGGTTCGACCCCCGCAGCGGCAAGCTGGTCGTCGGGATCACCTCGGACGACGTGGCCGGTCCGGTGGCCTCGACCGGCGCGGAGACCACCGGTGTACCGCACACCCTCAAGGCCCTGGAGCGCGCCAAGACACGGCTCGACACCCGCGCCCAGGAGCGGCCGGTGCCGCCGGCCGTGCACGGCTGGCGGGTGGACCCCCGGGCCGGCGCCGTCGTGGTGACGGTGGAGAAGGGCGCCGCGCGGGAGCCCGGCGTGGCCGCGTTCCTGCGTGACGCCGAGCGGACCGGGCCGGTGACCGTCGAGCGGACCACCGAGGCCGCGCCGGAGACCTTCGCCGCGGGTGTCGTCGGCGGCGACCCGTACTACATCAACGGCAACACCCGGTGCTCGATCGGCTTCGCGGTGCAGGGCGGCTTCGTGACGGCCGGTCACTGCGGCGGAACGGGCTCGTCGGTCGTCGGCTGGGACGGCTCGGCCATGGGCAGCTTCCGGGGCTCCTCCTTCCCCGGGAACGACTACGCCTTCGTGGGCATCGGCAACGGCTGGTGGACGGAGCCCGTCGTGCTGGGCTGGGGCACGGTCAGCGATGTGCTGGTCCGCGGCTCCCAGGAGGCCCCGGTCGGCGCCTCCATCTGCCGCTCGGGTTCCACCACGCACTGGCACTGCGGGACCGTACTGGGCAAGAACGAGACCGTGAACTACAGCCAGGGCGCGGTGCACGGCATGACCAAGACCAGCGTGTGCGCCGAGCCCGGCGACTCCGGCGGCTCGTTCATCAGCGGTGACCAGGCGCAGGGCGTCACCTCCGGCGGCTCGGGCAACTGCTCCGGCGGCGGCCAGACCTGGTACCAGCCGGTCAACGAGATCCTGTCGGTCTACGGGCTGAGCCTCGTGACGGCCTGACCTCCGGGCCGCACCGTCCGACACGCGCCCGGGTGCCCGGTATCCGGTATCCGGCCGGGAACCGGGCGCCCCGGCCAGGAGACCTCCCCGGGGCCGCTCCGGTCGGGGCCGCGCCCACGGCCCGGTCACGCCCCGGCCCCGGCACGCGGAGCCCGTACCGTGCGCGCCACCCGGCGGCACGGTACGGGCTCGGCCCTGCCGCGGACGGGCACAGGTCCGGCCGGGACGGGCGACGGGTCCGCCGCCGTCCCACTCCCGCCGACCTCTCCGAAGACCGGCCACCGGACAGCGGGGCCACTCCCCTGTTTCGGGGTGCGTCTCGCGGGCACCTGGGCGTTCCGAGCACAATCCCAGGAGGCCCTGCCCATGAGCCACCACCACGGCGACGACCTTCCGCTGCCCGACTACGACCAGCTGTCGGCCGGCACGCTGGAGCACCGCCTCCACACCCTGGACAGCGCCGAGCTGGAGACCTTGCGGCACTACGAGCAGGAGCACGCGAACCGCGCGCCCGTGCTCACGCTGATCACGTCCCGGCTGCGGCAGCTCGAGGAGGGCAGCACCCCCTCCCCCGGCGGCAGCGACCTGCACCAGACGCCGCGGTCCTCGGCGGGCGGTTCGCCGGTGTCGCCGGCGACCTCCCCCGAGCCGATCCACCCGCCGCCGCACGGCACCGACGACCAGCGCGGCAAGCCCAAGGGCAACCGGCCGTAGCCCGCACGACAGGACAGGACCTCCGCGATCCGTACGGCACGGTGCCGTACGGATCGCGGAGGCGTGCCGCCGGGGATGCGGGCGGTCAGGGCTCGACGACGATCTTCCGGCCGACGCCGGAGGCGAACTGGTCCAAAGCCTGCGGGTACTTGTCCAGCGGCATCCGGTGGCTGATGAAGACACCCGGGTCGAGCACGCCGGTGGCGAACAGGTCGGCGGCGCGCTCGTAGCTGTGCAGCACCGCCATGGAGCCGGTAATGGTGATCTCCTGGTTGTAGATCTTGTACGGCTCGATGACGGCGGTCGTCGCGTAGTCCGCGACGCCGAACTGAAGAAACGTTCCGGCCTTGGCCACCCGGCCGATGCCGTCCTGAATGGCGGCCGCGTTGCCGGTCGCGTCGATCACCACGTCCCAGCCGCGCGGCTGGTCCAGTTCCACGGCGCCCGAGGCGGCGCGCGAGCAGCCCAGCTGCCGTGCCGTGGCGAGCCGGTCGTCGTTGATGTCGACGACGTCGACCGAGGCGGCGCCCGTGCGCTTGGCCAGCTCCAGCATCATCAGCCCCATGGTGCCGGACCCGTAGATCAGCACCTCGGCGCCGAGCCGGCTGCCCAGCACGTCGTAACCGCGGACCGCGCAGGACAGCGGCTCGATCAGGGCCGCGTCCGCCGTGGAGACGTGGTCGGGCAGCCGGACGCAGTTGGCGACCGGCGCGACGGCGTACTCGGCGGCGCCGCCGGGGACGGAGACGCCGATCGCGGCCCAGCGGTCGCAGAGGTTGTTGTGCCCGCTGCGGCAGTAACGGCACTCGAAGCAGTACAGCGAGGGGTCGACCGCGACCCGGTCGCCGATCCTCAGCTCGGTGACCTCCGAGCCCAGCCCGACGACCTCCCCGGCGAACTCGTGCCCGGGGACGATGGGCAGCGTGGGGGCGAACTCGCCCTGCCGGATGTGCAGGTCCGTGCCGCACAGCCCGCAGGCCGCCACCTCGACGACGACCTCGCGGGCTCCGGGGGTGGGGTCGGGGACGGTGGTGAGCGCGACCCGGCCCGGGGCTTCGATCAGTGCGGCCCTCATTTGACTGCTCCTAGCGACAGGCCCTGGACGAGTTTGTCCTGGGCGGCGAAGCCGGCGGCGAGCACCGGCAGGGAGATGACGACCGACGCCGCGCACAGCTGGGCCAGGAACAGGCCCTGGCTGGTGACGAAGCTCGTCAGGAAGACCGGGGCGGTCTGCGCGACCACGCCGGTCAGGACACGGGCGAACAACAGCTCGTTCCAGCTGAAGATGAAGCAGATCAGCGCGGTGGCGGCGATGCCGGGTCCGGCCATCGGGGCGATGACCCGGGTGAGGATCGCGGGCAGCCGTGCTCCGTCGATCTGCGCGGCCTCGATGACGGCCACCGGGACGTCGGCGAGGAAGGACTGCATCATCCACACCGCGATCGGCAGGTTCATCGAGGTGTAGAGGATGACGAGCAGCCAGATGTTGTCGAGCAGCCCGGTGTTGCGTGCGAAGAGGAACACCGGCAGCAGCCCGGCGACGACCGGCAGCATCTTGGTGGAGAGGAAGAAGAACATCACGTCGGTCCACTTGCGGACCCGCCGGATGGACAGGGCGTACGCGGCCGGCAGCGCCAGCACGAGGACCAGCAGCGTCGACGCCAGGCTCGCCCACAGCGAGTTGATCAGCGGCGGCCAGGGGCTCGCGCCGCCCCGGCCCGCGAAGAACTCGCGGTACGAGGCGAAGGTCAGCGGCGCGCCCAGCGAGGGCGGGTTGGTCGCCGCGTCGGGCTCGCTGTGGAAGGAGGTCAGCACCATCCACAGGGCCGGGGCGACGAACACCAGGCCGACCACCCAGGCCAGCAGACCCAGCGCGGTGTTGCGGCGGCGGGCCCGCCGGAGGACCCGGTCGCCCGTCGGGCCGGCGGAGACGGGGGCTGCGGTGAGACTGCTCATCCCCGGGACACCTCCTCGCGGAAGAGGGACAGGACCACGCGGAGCGCGAAGGTCGCGATGACGATGGAGCCGATGACGACGATGACCCCGGCGGCGGACGCCTGGCCGTACTCGTGGCCCTCGTAGAAGGTCTGGTAGACGGTGTACGGCAGGTTCGCGGTGCCGAGGCTGCCCTTGGTCATGGTGAAGACGGCGTCGAAGTTCTGCACGATGTAGATCGATCCGAGCAGCACCCCGAGTTCCAGGTAGCGGCGCAGGTGCGGCAGCGTGAGGTAGCGGAAGATCTGCCAGGGCCCGGCGCCGTCCAGCCGGGCGGCCTCGATGGTGTCGTGCGGGCGGCTCTGCAGGCCGGCCAGCAGGATCAGCATCATGAACGGGGTCCACTGCCAGACGAGCGCGGCCTCCACCGCCATCAGCGGCATGGTGGAGATCCACTCCGGCTGCGGGGCGTCCGCGCCGAAGAGGCCGGCGACCGCGGCCAGCGTGCCGTTGAGGAGTCCGTACTCCGGGTTGTAGAGCAGGTGCTTCCACATCAGCGCGGCGGCGACGGGCACCAGCAGGAACGGCGTGATGAGCATGGTGCGCACCAGGCCGCGCCCCTTGAAGGAGCGGTCCAGCAGCAGCGCCAGCAGCAGCCCGAGGACCACGCTGGTGACGACCACGGCGGCGGTCAGCACGGCGGTGGTGAGGACGGACTCCCGCAGCGCGGGATCGGTGGCGACGGCGGAGTAGTTGGACAGGCCGGTGAAGTGGCGGTTGTCCGGGGAGAAGGCGTTCCAGTCGAAGAGGGAGATCACCAGCGTCGCGGCGAACGGCAGCTGGGTGACGACGATCAGGAACACCAGGGCGGGAAGCAGGGGCGCCCGGGTGGCCCAGGCCTTGAGACGCTGCGACTGCTCCTTGCGGGGCCGCGGTGCGGCGGGGGTCCCGCTGGTGCGCGGGGCGGTGGACTCGGCGAGTGGGGTGCTCATCGCTGCTGGTACTCCTCTCCGACTTCCTCCGCCATGGCCTGCGACTTCTTCAGCGCCGAGGCGACGGACTGGCGGCCGGCGATGGCCGCGCTGAGTTCGTGCGAGACCTTGGTCCCCAGGTCGGAGAACTCGGGGATGTCGACGAACTGGACACCGATGGTGGGCCGCGGCTGCACTCCCGGGTCCCGCGGGTCGGCGCTCTCGATGGAGCGGCGGGTGACATCTCCGAAGGTGCCGGACGCCTTGCGGTACTCGGGGTGGTCGTACGTCGAACTGCGCTTCCCCGCCGGGACGTTGGCCCAGCCGATCTCCTCGCCGACCAGCCGCTCGTAGTCCTTGCCGGAGGCCCAGGAGATGAACTCCCATGCCTTGTCGGGCTTCTTGGATGCCTGCTGGACGCCCCAGGCCCAGGTGTAGAGCCAGCCGGAGCTGTCGGTCTCGGCGACCGGGGCCTGCACGTAGCCGATCTTCCCCTTCACCGGGGAGTCCGCCGCCTCCAGCGATCCGGCGGCGGCCGTGGCGTCGTACCACATGGCGGTGTTGCCCTGGGTGAGGTTGTTGAGGCACTCGGCGTAGCCGGACTGGGCGGCTCCGGCCTGGCCGTGCTCGCGCACCAGGCCGACGTAGAACTCGGTGGCCGCGGTGAACTCCGGTGAGGTGAGCTTCGCCTCCCAGTCCTCGGTGAACCAGGTGCCGCCGAAGGTGTTCACGACCGTGGTCAGCGGGGCGATCATCTCGCCCCAGCCCGGGAGCCCGCGCAGGCATATGCCCTTCATGCCCTCGCGGGCGCCGTCGGTCTTCGCCGCGAATTCGGCGACCTGCTCCCAGGTGGGCTTGTCGGGCATCTTCAGGCCCTGCTCCTCGAAGACGTCCTTGCGGTACATCAGGAAGGAGGACTCGCCGTAGAAGGGCTCGCCGTAGACCTTGCCGTCCTCGGCGGTGAGGGATTCCCGGACGGGTTCCAGGATGTCGTCCTGGTCGAAGCCGGGGTCGCCCGCGATGTGCTCGTCCAGGGGGTGCAGCCAGTCGTTCTCGGCGTAGAAGGGGATCTCGAAGTTGCTCAGCGTGGCGACGTCGTACTGGCCGGCCTGGTTGGCGAAGTCCTGGCTGATCTTGTCGCGGACGTCGTTCTCGGGCAGCACGGTGAAGTTGACCTTGATGCCGGTCTCGGCGGTGAAGTGCTTGGCGGTGAGCTTCTGCAGCTCGGTCATCTGCGGGTTGTTCACCATCAGGACGTTGATGGTGTTCTCGTCGGTGCCGAGCCCGCCTGCTCCCGCGCAGGCCGTCAGCAGGGATCCGGCGGCCGCTGCCACGATCAGCGTGCGCAGCCTGTGTCGATTTCTCGACATGGAGATGTCTCCCAACCGCTCGATGGAGCGTCCGGTGGGGTGCGGGGATGCGGGGTGGTGCGTGGGGCGNGGGGGCGGGCCGCGGCGGCGGCCCGGTCAGACGCGGAGGACCTGGGGGCCCAGCAGGGAGTAGCGATGGGCTTCGGCCAGCGGCAGGCCGGTGTCGGTGACGATCGTCCCGAGGTCCGCGACCGAGCCGAACCGGCAGAAGCTGGCGGCCCCGAACTTGGTATGGACCCCGGCGAAGACCTTTCGCCGGGACACCTCCATCACCTTGCTCTTGACCTCGCAGACCGCGGGGTCGGGGGTGGTGAGACCGTATTCGCGTGAGATGCCGTTGGCCCCGATGAAGGCCAGGTCGATGACGAACCCGGCGAGCATCTTCGTCGCCCAGTGGTCGACCGTCGCCATCGTCCCGCCGCGCACCCGGCCGCCGAGGAGCAGCACGGTGGTGTGCTCGCGCCCGGCCAGGACGCCCGCGGTCGCCAGGGAGGCGGTGACCACGGTCAGCGGCCGGTCCACCGGGACGCGGGCGGCGATGAGCTGCGGGGTGAACCCCTCGTCGATGAAGACGGTTTCGGCGTCGCCGATCAGATCACCGGCGGCGGCCGCGATCCGGTTCTTCTCGGGGACGTGCATGGTGGTGCGGTGGGCGAGCGTGGTCTCGAATCCGGCGCTCTCCACGGGGTACGCGCCGCCGTGCGTGCGCCGTACGAGGCCGTGGTCCTCCAGGACCCGCAGGTCCCGGCGCACGGTCTCGCGGGCCACGCCGAAGTCCGCGGCGAGCTTGTTGACCTCGGCGGCCCCTGTGCGCCGGGTGGCCTCCAGGATCCCCCTCCGGCGCTCTTCGGCGTCCACGGCGCACCTCCCCTCTGCTGTTCCTGTCACTGCTATCCCCGGGCTCCGGCCGACCGTCGGCACGGCGGGATGACCGTTCGGGCGTTGCAGGCATTTGTACAAGCCCGGGAATGCGTTGACCAGGACCGGAGTTCCACAGATCGTGCCCGAGTGTGCCCGTTTCGGGGCAGCGGCACCGCTGGTCGAGGCGTTTCGCCACGGCCGCGGCCGCCCGCCGGCGCACGGTCGGCGCCGTGCGGCGCCCGTTTCGCGCCCGTTTCCGGTGTGGGAACGGACACGCGCCCGTTTACGGGCAGCCGCCCCGGGGGACTCGCTGGAGCGGTCCGTAGCGGTCCGTACGGGGAGGAGCGCCGATGTCCGTGGTGCGGGAGACGGAGAGCCGGCCGGAGCGTTCCGGCCACGGACGGCTGCTGCTGACCGGGTGGTTCAGCTTCACCGACGGTGAGGCGACGGCCGGGGACGTGCTGTCGCTGCACCGCGTCCAGGCGTCCCTGGACCGGCGGGGCACCGCCTACGACATCGCGTGGAGCAGCGGGTTCCGGCCGGACGGGCTGCATTTGGAGGATCTCGACCCGGACCGGTACAGCACCCTGGTGTTCCTGTGCGGCCCGTTGCACGGACCGCAGGTCGAGGCGCTGCACGAGCGGTTCGCCCACTGCGCGCGGCTCGCGGTGGGCACCTCCGTGCTGGATCCGGCGGACCCGGCCGTGCTCGGTTTCCACCATGTCCTGCCGCGCGACGCGCCCGGCCGCGAGCCGCGCCGCGACCTCGCCGCGTCCGCGCCGCCGGCCGGGGTGCCGCCGGTGGTGGGCGTCGTACTGACCCACGGGCAGCACGAGTACGGCAGCCGGCGGCGGCACGAGAGCGCGGGTGACACGCTCACGGGCTGGCTGGGCGGCAAGGACTGCGCCCGGCTGGAGCTGGACACGCGTCTGGACATCCGGGACTGGCGGCACTGCGCGACCACCGCACAGTTCGAGGCGGCGGTGGCACGGCTCGACCTGGTCGTCACCAACCGGCTGCACGGCCTGGTGGTCGCGCTGCGCTGCGGCGTCCCCGCGCTGGCCGTCGATCCCGTCCAGGGCGGGGCGAAGCTCACGGCCCAGGCGCGGGCGTGCCGGTGGCCCGCGGTCGTCGCGGCCGAGTCGGCCGACGCCGGGCGGCTGGACCACTGGTGGGACTGGTGTCTTGGGCCGGGCGTGCCGCTGGCCCGGCTGCGCGGCGCCGAGTTCCGCGACGCGCCGGAGTCGGAGCTGCTGCGGGGGCTGGACGAGGCCCTGCGCTCCGCGCCGCACTGAGCCTGCGCGCGGGCCGCCGGACGGGCGGCGCACCGAGTCGGCGCCGGACGACGCGGACGGGCGGCACACGGCCGACGCGGTGGCGGCGGACGGCCGACGCGGACTGGCGGCGGACGGCCGACGCGCAGGGGCGGCGGTTACGGTGGCGGGGTGCGCCTGCTGCTGATGTCCGACACCCACCTGCCCAAGCGCGCCAAGGCGCTGCCGGAGGAACTGCTGGAGCAGGTCCCGCGCGCCGATGTCGTCGTCCACGCCGGGGACTGGGTGGACACGGCCACCCTCGATCTGCTGGAGTCCCGCGCCCGGCGGCTGATCGGCGTGTACGGCAACAACGACGGTCCGGATCTGCGGGCGCGGCTGCCCGAGGTGGCGTACGCGGAGCTGGCCGGGCTGCGTTTCGGCGTGGTCCACGAGACCGGCGCGGCCCAGGGGCGCGAGGCCCGCTGCGCGCGCCGGTTCCCGGACCTGGACGTGCTGGTCTTCGGGCACAGCCACATTCCGTGGGACACCGCGGCGCCGGGCGGCCTGCGGCTGCTCAACCCGGGTTCGCCGACCGACCGCCGCAGGCAGCCGCACTGCACGTACATGACGGCTGAGCTGGCGGCGGGCCGGCTGACCGGGGTGACCCTGCACCGGCTGCCGCCCCGGCGCTGACGGCGGCCTCAGTCCCCGCCCGGCCCGCGGCCGCCGGTTTCCGCGCGCCGCGGGCGGCTACTCATCCGGTACCGCCGTCCGCTACCGCCGTCCGTGTGGAGGAGAGCGACATGTACGCACTGACCGTCCTGCCCGGCCGGCCCGGCTCGCTGGAGGTGCGCGAGCTTCCGGAGCCGCGGCCGGGGCCGGGCGGCCTCCTCGTCGACGGCCTCGCGGTGGGGGTCTGCGGCACCGACAGGGAGATCGCCGCCGGGCAGTACGGCACCGCCCCCGCGGGGCGGGACCGTCTGGTGATCGGCCACGAGTCGCTGGGCCGGGTCCGGGAGGCGCCGCCGGGCAGCGGCTTCTCGGCCGGGGACCTCGTCGTCGGCGTGGTGAGGCGGCCGGACCCGGTGCCCTGCGGTGCCTGTGAGCGCGGCGAGTTCGACATGTGCCGCAACGGCCGGTACGCCGAGCGGGGCATCAAGGAACTGGACGGGTACGCCGCGCAGACGTGGTGCGTGGAGCCGGACTACGCGGTCGCGCTCGACTCCGCTCTGGAGGACGTGGGCATGCTGCTCGAACCGGCGAGTGTGGTCGCCAAGGCGTGGGAGCAGGTGGAGCGGGTCGGCGGCCGCAGCTGGTTCGCGCCGCGGCGGGTGCTGGTGACCGGTGCCGGGCCGATCGGACTGCTGGCCGCGCTGCTGGGCACCCAGCGGGGCCTGGAGACACATGTGCTGGACCGGGTCACCGACGGGCCCAAGCCCGCCCTGGTCGCCGGTCTCGGGGCCGAATACCACACCGAGGACCCGGATCGGGTGTTCTCCGCGGTGCGCCCGGACGTGGTGATCGAGGCGACCGGCGCCGGGAAGCTGGTCTTCGCCGCCATGGCGGGCACCCCCGCCTACGGGGTGGTCTGCCTGACCGGCGTCTCCCCCGCCGGACGCCGCCTCACGGTCGACGCCGGAAGCATCAACCAGGAGATCGTGCTGGAGAACGACGCCGTGATCGGTTCCGTCAACGCCAACCTGCGGCATTTCGTGCAGGCCGCGGACGCCCTCGGGAAGGCGGACCCGCGGTGGCTCGCCGGACTCGTCACCCGGCGCGTGCCGCTGGACCGCTTCCTCGAGGCGTTCTCCCCACAGGACGGGGACGTCAAGACCGTCATCACGCTGGACGGGCCCGGCTGATCACTCCGGCTCCGGACGGGCCCGGCTGATCACTCCGGCTCCGCCGGTGCGGCCGGGTGACCGGCGGGCAG
>NZ_WHPN01000300.1 GCF_009735685.1 Streptomyces lycii
CAGCTGCGTCCGGAGGATCTTCTCCGGGACCTCGCCCTTCTCCGGGTCCGCAGAGTTCGCCGAGTGGAACACGGCGAGCACCGGCCCGCTGCGGAAGACGGTGAAGCGGGACGGATACGGCTTCCCTTCCCGGTCCTTCGTCCACAGGGCGTACTCGACGGACCCGTCGCCGCCCTCGGGCGCCGGGAAGGACTCGACGGACTCCCACTTCCGCTTGATCCGCCGGTCCTCGAAGCCGCCGCCGCACGCCTCGACGGCGTCGCGCAGGCCCGTCAGCAGCTTCTTCGCGACCGGCTCGGGGTAGGAGAACAGCCCGACGTTGACGACCAGGCCGCGGTCCTCGGGGGAATCGGTGGTCGTCAGGCTCCGTACCTGGAGGGCGGACGGCTCGGGGACGGTCGAGAACCCGTGCAGGTCGGCGAGGGGTTCGCAGGCCGCCTCGGCCGCCGTCTTCTCCTCGACCCGGGCGCCCGCCCCGAGCGGGGATACCTTGTAGCCGCCGAATCCGTCCAGGTCGAAGGCGGCCGACCGGAGCTGGGTCTCGGTCGGCACCCCGCCCTGCCGGCCGTCCTCGCCGTCCTCCCCCTTCTGCCGGTCCGCGGACGCAGAGGCCGTCGGCTTGTCCGTACTCCCGTCGTCCCCGTCGCCGCAGGCACTCGTCGTCGCCAGCACCGACACGGCCACCGCTGAGGCCACCACCCATCGCGCGCGCTTCATGTCGCCGCTCCGTTCTCCGTAAGCCATCGGGGTCGACGGGAGTATTCACCGGGCTTGGCCGTCCCACAAGAAGATCGAGCGGCCGTCCCGCATGGCGGGCGCCCCCGCCGCCCGGCGCGCGCCGGAGGCGTACCCCGGGCGCCTTCGTTGCGCTGAGTTCTCCCCAACGCACGCCCTGTTGCACTAGCCTGCTGGATCGGCCTGCTATCTGACGGGTGATCATGTCCCGCCCGCCGGAAGCCCATGCCGTGGCGGGGGGACCGTGCTCGACGACTTCGGATTCGACAAGCTGCTCGACGACGACGGCTTGGTCGCGCGCCTGCTCGGAAAGACCCGTTCCGGGCGCAACCGCAAGCTCCTCTACGGCCCCGACCTGCCCGTCCTGCTGCTCGTCGGCGGCCCCGGCACCGGCAAGGGACGGCTGCTGCGCTGCGTACGCGGCGACTTCGGGCGGCATGTCCCGGTGGCCCGGCTCGACTGCGCGCTCACGGGCTTCCGGGAGGAGGCCGGGCAGCACCCGCGGAGCCGGTCGGAGCGGACCGAGGCGCTCCGCGAGATCGCCCTCCAACTGGGCGCCTGGCAGGGCGACGGCGGCGGGATCCCCGTCCCCCGGCTGTACGCGGGACTGGCCGCGGTGGCGGCGGGCGACCGCGGCGGCACGGTCGCCGATGTGGTGGACGAGGTGCGGCGGCACGACGATCTGCTGCCGCCCGGCCACTTCTGGCGCGGTGTCCTGAACCGCGCGGTCCGCGGCTATCTCGGCGCGCTCGCCGGGCTGGTGACGCACGCCATGGCCGTACCGCTGATCAACGGCGTGCTCGACGAACTGCTCGCCAGGACCTCGCGGGAGGGCGAGGCCGCGCTCCAGGAGTGCTACGGCGAATACCCCGGCGCGGGCGGGCACGCGAAGCTCGGACTGCACTCCCTCGCCGCGCACTTCCAGCAGGACCGGGAGGCCCGCGAGACCGCGGAGAACTTCCTCTTCCGGGCGCTCCGGGAGGACGTCGAGGCGGCCTACCGCTCGGTCCGGGGCCGGCTCTCCCGGGTCGGCCGCCCCGCGCTGCTGCTCGACCACGCGGACAACGCCCTGGGCCGCCGGCTGCTGGGACCGGTGCTGGAGGACCGCGAGAACGGCCACCACGACCGGCTGGTGATCTTCGCGACCGCCCGCCGCGACGACGGCGGGCGCTTTCTGTACCGGGCCGGCGACACCGACGACACCGGCCCCGCGGCGGGCCGCAAACCGCTCGACTGGCATCCGGCGGAAGGCGGGCTGCCGTCGTGGACCCGGCCGCCCGGCGGCGGATCCGGCCTCGCCTCGCCCTCGCGCGGCGTCGTACTCGTCCGGATGCCCCTGCTCACCCGGGAGCAGCAGAAGCACGGCACGGCCCGCTTCCAGTCCCCCCGGCCGCAGGCGGGCAACGCCTCCCGGCTCCGGGTCGAACAGGGCGTCCACCGGCTCAGCGGCGGCAGACCGCTGTTCGTGGCCCGGCTCGCGGAGGCCACCGCGGCGGCACGGCTGCCCGAGGACGGCAGCGACTGGGCGCTGCTGGAGTCCCCGCTGCGCACGGGCGACGAGGCGGAGACCCGGCCGGTGGCGGACGTGCTGCTGGAGGAGCTGGTCGGCTGCCAGCTGCCCGAGGAGCTGCCCGCCGAGCACCGGGCGCACTGGCTGGACCTGCTCAGCCATCTGTCGGCCGCGCACGACGCGGAGTGCGCCGAGGCGCTGATGCGGGAGCGGCAGAAGGACCGGGAGGAGCGGCTGTCCGCGTACCGGATCGCCGAACTGCTCCGGGACAGCGGCTGGCCGCACTGCCCGCGGCACTTCATCGGCGATCTGGGGCTGCGGCACCTGCTGATGCGCCGGCTGTACCGCCTCCGGCCCGGCGGCGAGGCGTGGCGGGAGGACCACCGGCTGCTGCGCGACCGGTACGGCGGGGCGGCCGAGGACGCCCCCGACGACCTCTTCGGGACGGCCGGCGCCCACCGGATGCACCACCATCTCGCCTTCGCCGACGCGGACACCGTCACGGACTATCTGGAACGCACCTTCCCGGCCCACGGCGGCCGGGCGGACACCCGCTCCATGCGGGAGTGGTGCGAGGAACTGCTCGCGATAGCGGAGGCCCCGCTGATCGGCGGCCCGGACGACCGGCGCGACCGGGCCCTCGGCGCGGTGGAGCTGCCCGGCGACGCCCGCAGACGCCGCATCGACCGGCTCCTCCACGCCGTACGGCTCTGCGAGGACCGGACGCGGGCGGTGGACGACGCCGTGGGCGGCACCCTGCGGAAGATCCTGGAGCGGATCGGTGACGAGTCGTCGCACGGCGCCGAGGTGCTGACCCGGGTGGCCGGCGACTGGAGCGACCGGGTCGCAGGCAGGCAGCCCCTGCGGCCCTGCGCCTGCACGAGGCACATCGGATGACCCGGGCGGGAGCGGGGCGGGCCGGCGGGGCACGGAGGGCCGGGACGGACAGGACTCGATCAGAAGGTGGCGGCGTGCTGAACTGGCTGTACAACACGTTCTGGGCCAACTGGACCAAGAAGGCCCTCACGACCCTCGTGACGGCGGCCGTGGTCACCGCGGCCGCCGTCCTCGCGGACCGGCTGATCGGCGCGCCCGACCTCTGCGCGAACGGAGTCGAACGGAGCGACGGCGAGTGCATCGGCGTCAACGGCTCCGGCTACGACTTCGGCACCGACGAGATCACCGAGGTCAGCCGGGCGATCGCCGGGGAGAACGCCCGGATATCCGGGAAACCGCACGTCACCGTGGCCGTGATGGTGCCGTTGCAGCCCAGGGGCGAGGCCGGGAAGCGGCAGCTCCGCAGCGATCTGCAAGGGGCGTACCTCGCGCAGTACCGGGCCAACCGGCAGGAGAAGTCCCCGCTGCTGCGCCTGGTGCTGGCCAATCCCGGCGCCGACTACCGGCAGCAGGAACGGGTCGTCGACCGCCTCGCCGCCATGGCCGAGTCCGGCAAGGACAACCTGCGGGCCGTGACGGGCTTCAACCTGAGCCTGGCCAGCACCGAGGAGGCCATCCGGCGCCTCACGAACGACCTGGGCATACCGGTGCTCGCCAGCCGCGTCAGCGCCGACGAACTCGCCAACCCCGAGAGCCGCACCGGCAAGCCGCGCTTCAACGGGCTGGCCCGCGTCATCCCGACCAACCGGCAGCAGGCCGACGCCCTCGCCGACTTCCACGGCGACCTGCGGAACGAGGACACCGTCCTCGTCCGCGACACCCGCCCGGGCGACATCTACGTCGACTCGCTCGCCAAGGCGTTCAGCCGGGAGGAGTCGGGCCCGGCGGGCGCCAAGGACCAGGAGTTCCGGTCGCCCGGGATCAACGAGCCCGGCGACACCGGCAACGACTTCTCGCTCATCGGCCACAACATCTGCCAGTCGGAGGCCGACGTCGTCTACTTCGCCGGCCGCCCCGTCCATCTGCGGCTGTTCGCCCTGAAGCTCGCCGAGGTGCCCTGCCGCGGCAAGCGCTACACGGTCGTCAGCGGATCCGGCGCCGCCACCCTCGACCGGTACATGAGCGAGCAGGACTGGGAGAAGCTGCGCGGCACCGGGGACGGCGAGCCGGTGGTCACCGTGCAGTACACCGCGCCCGCGCACCCCGACGCCTGGGACCACGCGCTCGCCGACTGGGAGAAGGAGCAGCGGGAGAAGACCGGCCGCATCCCCGACGTGAAGGAGCAGCCGGCCTATCTGACCGAGCCGCGCCGGGAACTGGTGAAACTGCGCGACCTGGTCGAGCAGCGGACCGCCGGGGACATCGGCCCCGTCGAGCTGGAGGACTCCCGGACGATGCTCGTCCACGACGGGGTGCGCACCATCGCCGAGGCGGTGTTCCTGGCGAACTCCCAGTCCTCGGGCACGATCCCCCCACTGGACCGGGTCGCCGCGCAGTGGCTGCGTCTGGAGTCCGCCCACCGGGTGACCGGCACGAGCGGCTGGATCTGCCTGACGAACGGCGGCAACCCGTACGACAAGCCGGTCGCGGTCGTGGAACTCGATCCCCGCACCCGGGGCCTGGCCTTCGTCGGCCTGGCCTGGCCGGAGGGCGAGCCGCAGCCCGAGGACTGCGTGGTGCCGAGCGACTGACCCCGCAGGGCCGCGGCACGGCCGGGTGACCGAAGGCGTCCCGTGTCGTCACCCGGGACGAGCGGGCCCGCGGCGTCCGAGCACATCCCGGGCCGGGCCGGGCCGGCCTGCCGCCGACGCCGCGGCCGGGCCCGTCCCACGACGGCGGCCGCCCCGGCACCGGGCACGGAGCGGCCGGTTCCGTCCCGGCACCGGCCCGCCTTCCGGACCCGGCCGGACCGGTCAGTCCGTAACGGCGCCCGCCCCCGGCAGGCTGCGCTTGTTGCGGGCCGCCAGGTTCCGGGCGGCCAGCTGGTCGTCAGCCGGGTAGCCGACCTCCTCCAGGGTGAGGCCGTGCGGCCGAACGACGTTCACCGCCGAGTGCCGGACCCGGCCCGCCAGCACCTCGGCCGGGAACCCCACCGGGCGGTGACCGTCGCCGACCAGCAGCATCGAGCCGACCAGGGCCCGCACCATGTTGTGGCAGAAGGCGTCGGCGCGCACCGTCGCGACCGCCAGCCCGGCGTCCTCCCGCCCCGGCCCGGGACGCTCCCAGTGCAGGTCCAGAAGGGTACGGATGGTCGTCGCGCCCTCCCGCTTCTTGCAGTACGCGGCGAAGTCGTGCTCGCCCAGCAGCTTCGCGGCGGCCTCGTTCATCAGGTCGATGTCGAGCGGCCAGTCGTGCCACAGGACGTGCCCGCGCCGCAGCGGGTCGACGCCGCCCCGGTGGTCGCCGACGCGATAGGCGTAGCGCCGCCAGATCGCCGAGAAACGGGCATTGAAGTGCGGCGGCGCCTCGGCGACCCGCCAGACCCGGACGTCGTGCGGCAGCTTCCCGGCGAGCCGCCGCAGCAGCTTGTCGCCGTGCGCGGCCCACACGTCCTCGGCGAGATCGACGTGCGCCACCTGGCCCCGGGCGTGCACCCCGGCGTCCGTGCGGCCCGCGACGGTCAGCTCGACCGGCTCCGGCAGCCGCAGCACCGTCCGCAGCGCGCTCTCCAGCTCGCCCTGGACCGTGCGCCGCTCCCGCTGCCGGGCCCAGCCGGAGAAGTCCTTCCCGTCGTAGGACAGGTCCAGCCTGATCCGTACGAAGCCGGGCTCCACGTCGTCACTCACCCGTTGATCCTCTCAGACACACCGAACGGGCCCGCCCCGGGAAAACCGGTGCGGGCCCGTCCGTACAGCGATGGCGCGGCTCGCGGAACCGCGAGGAAGCGAAGAAGCCCTGCTCAGGCGTCCTTCTTCTCCTCGCCGGCCTCGGCCTCCGCAGAACCGGCCTCCTCGGCCTGGTCCTTCTTGAGGTCCGCGACGGCCTGGTCACCGGCGGCGTCCTTGGCGGAACGCTTGGTGGCCGCCTCGGCCTCGCCGACAGCGGTCTGCTGCACGGTGAGGGCCTCGACCAGCTCGATCACGGCCATCGGGGCGTTGTCGCCACGACGGTTGCCGATCTTGGTGATCCGGGTGTAGCCACCCGGACGGTTCTCGTAACGCGGGCCGATCTCCGTGAACAGGGTGTGGACGACACCCTTGTCCAGGATCGTCTGCATGACCTGGCGGCGGTTGTGAAGGTCGCCCTTCTTCGCCTTGGTGATCAGACGCTCGGCCACGGGGCGCAGGCGGCGGGCCTTGGCCTCCGTGGTCGTGATCCGGCCGTGCTCGAACAGCGCGGTGGCGAGGTTCGCCAGCAGGTGCCGCTCGTGCGCTGCGCTGCCGCCCAGACGGGCGCCCTTGGCGGGCTTCGGCATGGTGATTCTCCTCAATCTCTGCACCGGCCGTATCAGGTACCGGTGTCAGGTCCCCCGGAACGGGACTGTCCCGGGGAAGTTCCCCTCAGCCGCCGGACGCGCGTCTTCCGGCGCGCCCGGCGTCCGAGGAAAACCACAACCCGGCGGCGGCCGGAACCGTCCGCACCCAGGGGTGCGGAGCGGGCCCCGCCGCTCGCGCCGGGTGGCGGCTCAGTACTGCTCGGTCTCCACGAACCCGGCGTCCGCGTCGTCGTCCGCGCCGAAGGCGTCGGCGGCGGCGGTCGGGTCGAATCCGGGCGGGCTGTCCTTGAGCGCCAGGCCCATGCCGGCCAGCTTCGCCTTGACCTCGTCGATCGACTTCGCACCGAAGTTGCGGATGTCGAGCAGGTCCGCCTCGGAGCGGGCCACCAGCTCGCCCACCGAGTGGATGCCCTCGCGCTTGAGGCAGTTGTACGAGCGGACCGTGAGCTCCAGCTCCTCGATCGGCAGCGCCAGATCGGCGGCCAGGGCAGCGTCCGTCGGGGACGGGCCCATGTCGATGCCCTCGGCGTCGATGTTGAGCTCGCGGGCCAGGCCGAACAGCTCCACCAGGGTCTTTCCGGCCGACGCCATGGCGTCACGCGGCCGCATGGCCTGCTTGGTCTCGACGTCGACGATCAGCTTGTCGAAGTCGGTGCGCTGCTCGACTCGGGTCGCCTCGACCTTGTAGGTGACCTTGAGCACCGGGCTGTAGATGGAGTCGACCGGGATCCGGCCGATCTCCTGGCCCAGCTGCTTGTTCTGGACGGCGGAGACATAGCCGCGGCCGCGCTCGACCGTCAGCTCCATCTCCAGCTTGCCCTTGCCGTTGAGGGTGGCGAGGACGAGGTCCGGGTTGTGCACCTCGACGCCGGCCGGCGGGGCGATGTCCGCCGCCGTGACCAGGCCGGGACCCTGCTTGCGCAGGTACATCACGACCGGCTCGTCGTGCTCCGAGGAGACGACGAGCTGCTTGATGTTGAGGATGAGGTCGGTGACGTCCTCCTTGACGCCCGGCACGGTGGTGAACTCGTGCAGGACCCCGTCGATCCGGATGCTGGTGACGGCGGCACCGGGGATCGAGGAGAGCAGCGTACGGCGGAGGGAGTTGCCGAGGGTGTAGCCGAAGCCCGGCTCCAGCGGCTCGATCACGAACCGGGAGCGGAATTCGTCGACGACCTCTTCGGTCAACGAGGGGCGCTGAGCGATCAGCATGGGGTGTTCTCCTTCAGTCTTCGGCACCCGCTATTTGATGCCGGACTCACCGGACGGCAGCCCGGTGTCGGTACGCCCAAGGATACGGGCGGCCGCCGCGGAACGCTCCCGCCGCGGCCGCCCGCCCCTCGGACGATGCGAGCTGCTACTTCGAGTACAGCTCGACGATCAGCTGCTCCTGCACCTGGGTGTCGATCACCTGGCGCTCGGGCAGGCTGTGCACGAGGATCCGGAGCTGCGACGGAATGGCCTCGAGCCACGCCGGCACGGTCTTCTCGCCGGCTTCCGCACGAGCGACGACGAACGGCGTCATCTCCTGCGAAGCCTTGCGGACCTCGATGATGTCGTTCACGGCGACGCGGGCCGACGGGATGTCGGTCTTGCGGCCGTTCACGGTGATGTGGCCGTGGCGGACCAGCTGACGGGCGTGGTCGCGGGACTTCGCGAAGCCCGCGCGGTAGACCACGTTGTCGAGCCGGGTCTCCAGGATGCGGAGCAGGTTCTCGCCGGTCTTGCCGGACTTCCTGTTCGCCTCGTTGAAGTAACCACGGAACTGCTTCTCAAGGACTCCGTAGATGCGGGCGGCCTTCTGCTTCTCACGCTTCTGCAGCAGGTACTCGCTGTCCTTGGTGCGCCCGCGACCGTGCTCACCCGGGGGGTAAGGACGGATCTCGATCGGGCACTTCGCGCTCTCGCACTTGCTCCCCTTGAGGAAGAGCTTCTGCTTCTCCCGACGGCAACGCTTGCAGTCGGCCCCGGTGTAACGCGCCATTGTTTTCTTGTCTCCTACTTCAGCCGGCTCAGACGCGACGGCGCTTGGGCGGCCGGCATCCGTTGTGCGGGGTCGGGGTGACGTCCTGGATCGAGCCGACCTCGAGGCCGGTGGCCTGGAGCGAGCGGATCGCGGTCTCACGGCCGGAGCCGGGACCCTTGACGAAGACGTCGACCTTGCGCATGCCGTGCTCCTGCGCGCGGCGGGCGGCCGACTCGGCGGCCATCTGCGCGGCGAAGGGGGTCGACTTGCGAGAGCCCTTGAAGCCGACGTGGCCGGCAGAGGCCCAGGAGATCACGTTGCCCGTGGGGTCGGTGATCGAAACGATCGTGTTGTTGAACGTGCTCTTGATGTGAGCGTGCCCGTGGGCGACGTTCTTCTTCTCCTTGCGGCGCACCTTCTTGGCGCCGGCCGTACGGCTCTTCGGAGGCATACTGATGAACTCCCGTGGAGGTGGTCGGTCCTACAGCTCGGACCGCGATTGCGTCCGGTGCGGACTACTTCTTGCCCGGCTTCTTCTTGCCGGCGATCGCGCGACGCGGACCCTTGCGGGTGCGGGCGTTGGTGCTGGTGCGCTGACCGTGGACGGGCAGACCGCGACGGTGCCGCAGACCCTGGTAGCTGCCGATCTCGACCTTGCGGCGGATGTCGGCCTGGATCTCACGACGGAGGTCACCCTCGGTCTTGAGGTTCGCGTCCACGTACTCGCGGATCTTGACCATGTCCTCTTCGGCCAGGTCCCGCACGCGGGTGTCGGGGTTCACACCGGTGTTGGCCAGCGTCTGCTGGGCAAGGGTGCGACCGATACCGAAGACGTAGGTGAGGGCGACCTCGACGCGCTTGTCACGCGGGAGGTCAACGCCAGCGAGGCGTGCCATCTATTGGCTCCTGATTACAGTCGGAGGTCTTCCGCAGCACCTCTCCCGGCTGCCTCGGCTGCCGGGTCCCCGGCCTCCGCCGGGGGTGTCGTCCCCGCGTGGGAGCCGCGGTGACGGGTGACTGCGTATGAACATGTGTTGCGTCGCGCGAAGAACTGCGGAGTGCGGGTCGTGCTTCAGCCCTGGCGCTGCTTGTGGCGCAGGTTGTCGCAGATGACCATGACCCGGCCGTGGCGGCGGATCACCTTGCACTTGTCGCAGATCTTCTTGACGCTCGGCTTGACCTTCATGGGATGTGAGGTTCTCCGGGTCGTGCGGCCGCTCGCGCGCGGGGCGCGGAACGACAGCGAGATCTACTTGTAGCGGTAGACGATCCGGCCGCGCGTCAGGTCGTACGGAGACAGCTCCACCACGACCCGGTCATCGGGCAGGATGCGGATGTAGTGCATGCGCATCTTCCCGCTGATGTGCGCGAGGACCTTGTGACCGTTCTGGAGCTCCACCTTGAACATCGCGTTCGGCAGAGACTCGATCACGGTGCCCTCGATCTCGATGGCACCTTGCTTCTTGGCCACGCTTCGCCTTTCGAATCGGCTACCTTGATCGGTTCACGGCATGCACACAGGCAGGCGTGACCCGACGCGTCAGTCTACGCGACGGCATCCGGAAAGACTAATCAGGGGTAGCTTCCCCGCCGCGGTGATCCTTACGCCTCAGGCGCCGGCGAGCGGATCCGGGGCCGTCGTGACGCCGTACTGCGCCAGCTTCGCCCTTCCGCCGTCCACGGCGGTCAGCACCAGCGGCCCCTCCGCCGTCAGGGCGACGGAGTGCTCCCAGTGGCTGCTCCAGGTGCCGTCGTCGGTCTTGACGGTCCAGTCGTCCGGGAGCACGTGGGTCTTCGCCGTGCCGAGGCTGACCATCGGCTCGATCGCGATGCAGAAGCCGGGCACCAGCTTCGGGCCGCGGCCGCGCCGGCGGTCGACGTAGTTCAGCAGATGCGGGTCCATGTGCATCTGCGAGCCGATGCCGTGGCCGCCGTAGTCCTCGATGATCCCGTACTTGCCGGTGGCGGGCCGCGGCTGGCGGCGGATGTAGCCCTCGATCGCCTTGGAGATGTCGACGAGCCGGTTGCCCTGCCGGACCGCGGCGATCCCGGCCCACATGGACTCCTCCGTCACCCGGCTCAGCTCGTGCAGCTCCGGAGCGTGACCCTCGCCGACGAAGAGCGTGACGGCCGCGTCACCGTGCCAGCCGTCGATGATCGCGCCCGCGTCGACGGAGATGATGTCGCCGTCCTTCAGCACGGTCACGGCGTCCGGGATGCCGTGCACCACGACATCGTTCACCGAGGTGCAGATGGTGGCGGGGAAGCCGCCGTAGCCGAGGAAGTTCGACCTGGCGCCGTGCTCCGCGAGGACCTTGCGGGCGACGTCGTCCAGGTCCTTGGTCGTGGCCCCGGGCACCGCCGCGGCGCGGCACGCCTCGTGGACGCGCGCGACGACCAGCCCGGCCTCGCGCATCTTCGCGATCTGCTCCGGGGTCTTGATCTCCACCATGCGGAATGCCTTCAGCCTTCTGTGTCGGGGTCCGGTGCGGTCCGGCTTTTGTCTCGGGTCCGGTGCGGCCCGGCTTCCGCGCCGGGCTCCGGTGCGGTCCGGGCCGGCGCCCGGACCGCGCTGTACACAACGGTACGGCCGCGGCACCCTGGGGGCGCCGCGGCCGTACGGATACGTCTTCGCTTCAGGCCGCCTGGCGCTGGAGCGCGCTCATGGCGCGCTCCGTCACCTCGCCGACCTTGCCGAGGGCCGAGATCGTGACGACCAGGCCCTGGGAGCGGTAGTAGTCGATGATCGGCTCCGTCTCGCGGTGGTAGACCTCCAGCCGCTTGCGGACCGTCTCCTCGCTGTCGTCCTCGCGCTGGTACAGCTCGCCGCCGCACTCGTCGCACACGCCCTCGGTCTTCGGGCGCTTGTACTCAACGTGGAAGGTGTGCGAGCTGTCACTCCGGCACGTGCGCCGGCCCGCGATCCGCTTGACGACTTCCTCCTCCGGGACCTCCAGGTCCAGCACGCCGTCGAGCGCGATACCGCTCTCGGCGAGGATCTCGTCCAGCGCCTTGGCCTGGCTGAGATTCCGGGGAAAGCCGTCCAGCAGAAAGCCCTCGTCGGCGTCCGGCTTCTCCATCCGGTCCTTCGCCATTCCGACGGTCACCTCGTCCGGCACCAGCTCGCCGGCGTTCATGTACTCCTGCGCCTGCTTGCCGAGGGGCGTGCCCTGGCTGATGTTGGCACGGAAGAGGTCACCCGTGGAGATGTGCGGAATGGAGAGGTTCTTGGCAAGGTACGCGGCCTGCGTACCCTTCCCGGCGCCAGGCGGCCCGACGAGGACGATTCGCATCAGCGGAGGAACCCTTCGTAGTGTCGCTGCTGCAGCTGGCTCTCGATCTGCTTCACGGTCTCCAGGCCGACACCCACGATGATGAGGATGCTCGTCCCGCCGAACGGGAAGTTCTGGTTTGCCCCGAACAGCACCAGTGCCACCGTTGGCACCAGCGCGATCAAGCCCAGGTACAGCGATCCCGGCCACGTGATCCTGTTGAGCACGTAACTCAGGTACTCAGCGGTCGGTCGACCAGCCCGGATGCCCGGGATGAAGCCACCATACTTCTTCATGTTGTCCGCGACTTCCTCGGGGTTGAACGAGATCGCCACGTAGAAGAACGCGAAGAAGACGATCAGGAGGAAGTAGGTGGCGATGTAATACGGGTGGCTGCCGTCCACGAAATGGGCCTGAATCCAGGTGGCCCAGCCCGCGGTCGAGTTGCTGAACTGGACGAGCAGCGCCGGAATGTAGAGCAGCGACGACGCGAAGATGACAGGAATCACACCTGCCTGGTTCACCTTCAACGGGATATAGGTGGACGTTCCCCCGTAGGACCTGCGGCCGATCATGCGCTTGGCGTACTGCACCGGAATTCGGCGCTGCGCCTGCTCGACGAAGACCACCAGGCCGACGATCGCCAGGCCCACCAGGATCACCGCGCCGAATTCCACCCAGCCGTCGGCGATCTTGCCCTGCTGCTTGATCTGCCACAGGGCGCCCGGGAAGCCCGCCGCGATGGCGATGAACATCAGGATCGACATGCCGTTGCCGATGCCGCGGTCGGTGATGAGTTCGCCCAGCCACATCACCGTCGTGGTGCCCGCGGTCATGACGAGGACCATGGTGATGGTGACGAAGATGGACTGGTCGGGGATGATCTCGCTCGCCCGGTCACAGCCGGGGAAGAGCGAGCCACCGCGGGCGGTGGCCACGAGACCGGTGCCCTGCAGGACACCGAGGGCCACGGTCAGGTAGCGGGTGTACTGGGTGATCTTCGCGGTACCGGACTGCCCCTCCTTCTTCAGGGCCTCCAGCCGCGGGATCACGACGACGAGCAGCTGCAGGATGATGCTCGCCGTGATGTAGGGCATGATGCCGAGGGCGAAGATCGTGAGCTGCAGCAGTGCGCCACCGCTGAACATGTTGACGAGACCGAAGAGGTCTCCCCCCTGGCCCTTCGCGGCGTCCATGCAGTAGTTGACATTGACGTAGCTGACCCCGGGGATGGGAATGTGCGCCCCGAGTCGGAAGAGCACGATGATGCCCAACGTGAACAGCAGTTTCTTGCGCAGGTCGGGCGTCTTGAACGCCCGGGCGAACGCGGTGAGCACGGTGCCTCCTGCGCCCCCCGCGCCAGGCGCGAGAGGTGACGGTCTTGAGGATCGACGGATACAAAGCAGTCAAAAGCCGCGGAGGCACAGGCCACGCGGACAGTAACAGTGGCCTACCTTACCGGCGTACGTGCCCCCCATGGAACGACCAACCGGGGATGCCCCTTGAGGACATCCCCGGTTGGTCGGTTCAACGCGCTCAGACGAGCTCGGTGACGGTGCCGCCGGCGGCGGTGATCTTCTCCTTGGCGGAGCCGGAGACGGCGTCGACCGTCACCTGCAGCGCCACGGTCAGCTCACCCTGGCCGAGGACCTTCACGAGCTGGTTCTTGCGCACCGCGCCCTTGGCGACCAGATCGGCCACCGTGACCTCGCCACCCTGCGGGTAGAGCGCGGCCAGCTTGTCCAGGTTCACGACCTGGTACTCGGTGCGGAACGGGTTCTTGAAGCCCCGCAGCTTCGGGAGACGCATGTGGAGGGGCATCTGCCCGCCCTCGAAGCGCTCCGGAACCTGGTAACGGGCCTTCGTGCCCTTGGTGCCACGACCAGCGGTCTTGCCCTTGGACGCCTCACCACGACCCACACGGGTCTTGGCGGTCTTGGCGCCCGGGGCGGGCCGGAGGTTGTGGACCTTCAGCGGGTTGTTCTCCGCCATGTCAGTCGACCTCCTCGACCGTGACGAGGTGCCGCACGGTCTGCGCCATGCCGCGGAACTCGGGACGGTCATCCTTGACGACCACGTCGTTCACTCGCTTCAGGCCGAGCGAACGAAGGGTGTCGCGGTGGTTCTGCTTGCTGCCGATGAGCGACTTCGTCTGCGTGATCTTGAGGCGGGCCATTACGCACCCGCCCCGGCACGCGCCCGCAGCAGAGCGGCGGGAGCGACGTCCTCCAGCGGCAGGCCACGGCGGGCGGCGATCTCCTCGGGACGCTGCAGTCCCCGGAGTGCCGCCACGGTGGCGTGCACGATGTTGATCGGGTTCGACGAGCCGAGCGACTTGCTCAGCACGTCGTGGATGCCGGCGCACTCCAGAACGGCGCGCACCGGGCCACCCGCGATCACACCGGTACCGGGGGAAGCAGGCTTGAGCAGGACGACGCCCGCGGCCTTCTCGCCCTGGATCGGGTGCGGGATGGTGCCCTGGATCCGGGGGACCTTGAAGAAGTGCTTCTTGGCCTCCTCAACACCCTTGGCGATGGCGGCCGGCACCTCCTTGGCCTTGCCGTATCCGACACCCACGGTGCCGTCACCGTCGCCCACCACGACCAGCGCGGTGAAGCTGAAGCGACGACCACCCTTCACGACCTTGGCGACTCGGTTGATGGCGACGACGCGCTCGACGTACGCGGTCTTCTCGGCGGCAGCGCCACCGTCGCGACCCTTCCGGTCCCGTCGCTCGCCACCGGCGCCGCCACCGCGGCGCTGGGGTCCAGCCATTGGAATTACCTCTCTCGTTAACGTCCGCTGTGACGGAACCGGCTCAGAACTTGAGCCCGGCTTCACGGGCGGCGTCCGCCAGAGCGGCGATGCGCCCGGCGTACTGGTTGCCACCGCGGTCGAACACGACCGCCTCGATGCCGGCGGCCTTGGCGCGCTCGGCGACCAGAGCGCCGACCTTCTGCGCCTGTGCGCTCTTGTCGGCCTCGCCGCCACGGATGGATGCGTCCAGGGTCGACGCGGAGGCCAGCGTGTGGCCCGCGATGTCGTCGATCACCTGAGCGACCATGTGACGGTTGGACCGCGTCACGACCAGGCGGGGACGCTCCGGCGTACCGGAAACCCGCTTGCGGACGCGGATGTGGCGCCGCTTGATGGCCGCACGCTTGCGCGCGTCACCCTTAGCGATCTTCACACCGTATGCCATGGCTTACTTACCAGCCTTTCCGACCTTGCGGCGGATGACTTCGCCCGCGTACTTCACGCCCTTGGCCTTGTACGGGTCGGGCTTCCGCAGCTTGCGGATGTTGGCGGCGACCTCGCCGACCTTCTGCTTGTCGATGCCCTCGACGCTGAGCTTGGTCGGGGACTCCACCTTGAAGGTGATGCCCTCGGGGGCCTCGACCAGGATCGGGTGGCTGTAGCCCAGGGAGAACTCCAGGTTGGAGCCCTTGGCCTGGACGCGGTAACCGACACCGCTGATCTCGAGCGCCTTGCTGTATCCCTGGGTCACACCGGTGATCATGTTCGCCACCAGCGTGCGGGACAGGCCGTGCAGGGCCCTGTTCTGACGCTCGTCGTTGGGGCGGGTGACGTTGATGACGCCGTCCTCACCCTTGGCGATCTCGATGGGCTCGGCGACGGTGTGCGAGAGAGAACCCTTGGGGCCCTTCACTGCGACCGTACGGCCATCGATGGTGACGTCCACGCCGGCGGGAACCGAGATGGGGAGCTTGCCGATACGCGACATTGCAGTTCCTCCTTCCCGACTACCAGACGTAGGCGAGGACTTCCCCACCCACGCCCTTCTTCTGCGCCTGCTGGCCGGTGAGCAGCCCGTGGGACGTGGAGATGATCGCCACGCCCAGGCCGCCGAGCACCTTCGGCAGGTTGGTGGACTTTGCGTAGACCCGCAGGCCCGGCTTCGAAATCCGCTTGATGCCGGCGATCGAGCGCTCGCGGTTCGGGCCGAACTTCAGCTCGAGGACGAGGTTCTTGCCGACCTCGGCGTCCTCGGTCTTCCAGCCGGTGATGAAGCCCTCCTGCTGGAGGATCTCCGCGATGTGCGACTTGATCTTGCTGTGCGGCATCACGACGGTGTCGTGGTAAGCCGAGTTAGCGTTTCGCAGACGGGTCAACATGTCTGCGATCGGATCGGTCATGGTCATGATGGCCTTCGGCCTCTCTCGCCGGGGTTTCCCTATCTGCGCCATCCCTCTCCCCGATCCGTACGCTGCTCGAAAGCTGTGCCGCTCCGATCGCTCGGAGCGGCCGCGTACGGCCGGGACGGGTGCGGCGCGGGGGACCTACGGCGTAGTAAGTGTCATAGCGGGCTGGAGCCCGCGGACGGCCATGGGCGGCGGACGCCCAACCCTTCCACTCTACGCGAGACGCGCAGCTGGTACGGGCCGGGCCCCGCCTCCCACGTGCTTACCGAGAGCCCTGGTTGGCCCCTTGGGCCCCGCCGTCCGGTCCTCGCCCGCGAGGGGCGCCTCCCGGACGGCGGGAAGGGGTTACCAGGAGCTCTTGGTCACGCCCGGCAGCTCGCCGCGGTGCGCCATCTCACGAAGGCACACACGGCAGAGGCCGAACTTGCGGTAGACGGAGTGCGGCCGGCCGCAGCGCTGGCAGCGGGTGTACGCGCGCACACCGAACTTCGGCTTGCGGGCGGCCTTAGCGATCAGAGCCTTCTTCGCCACGGTCAGTTCTCCTTGAACGGGAAGCCGAGGTGACGAAGCAGGGCGCGGCCCTCGTCGTCGTTGGTCGCCGTGGTGACCACGGTGATGTCCATGCCCCGGACCCGGTCGATCTTGTCCTGGTCGATCTCGTGGAACATGACCTGCTCCGTGAGACCGAAGGTGTAGTTGCCCCGGCCGTCGAACTGCTTCGGCGACAGCCCGCGGAAGTCGCGGATGCGCGGAAGCGCGAGCGACAGCAGGCGGTCCAGGAACTCCCACATGCGGTCGCCCCGGAGGGTGACGTGGGCGCCGATCGGCTGGCCCTCGCGCAGCTTGAACTGCGCGATGGACTTGCGGGCCTTGGTGACCGACGGCTTCTGGCCGGTGATCGTGGCGAGGTCCTTGATGGCACCCTCGATCAGCTTGGAGTCGCGGGCGGCGTCGCCCACACCCATGTTGACCACGATCTTGGTGAGACCCGGGATCTGCATGACGTTCTCGTAGGAGAACTGCTCACGCATCTTGCCGGTGATCTCGTCGCGGTAGCGCTGCTTGAGCCGCGGCGCGTTACTGGTGGTGGCAGTCATCAGATGTCCTCACCGGTCCGCTTGGCAACGCGGATCTTGTTGCCTTCGTCGTCGAAGCGGTATCCGACACGGGTGACGACCTTGTTGCCGTCCTTCTCCACCACGAGCTGGACGTTGCTCACGTGGATCGGGGCCTCGGTCGTCACGATGCCGCCGGTCTTCGAACCGCGTGCGGTCTGGCCGGCCTTCGTGTGCTTCTTGACCCGGTTGACACCCTCGACCAGGACGCGGTCGTCGCCGGGGTAGGCCTGGATGACCTTGCCCTGCTTGCCCTTGTCCTTACCGGTGATGACCTGGACCAGGTCGCCCTTCTTGATCTTCATCGGTTACAGCACCTCCGGCGCGAGCGAGATGATCTTCATGAACTTCTTCTCGCGCAGCTCCCGGCCCACCGGGCCGAAGATGCGGGTGCCGCGGGGGTCACCGTCGTTCTTGAGGATGACGGCCGCGTTCTCGTCGAAGCGGATGTACGAGCCGTCGGCGCGGCGGCGCTCCTTCACCGTGCGAACGATGACCGCCTTGATGACGTCACCCTTCTTCACGTTACCGCCGGGAATCGCGTCCTTCACGGTGGCGACGATGACGTCGCCGATGCCCGCGTAGCGGCGACCGGAACCACCGAGAACACGGATGCAAAGGATCTCCTTCGCACCAGTGTTGTCGGCGACCCGCAGTCGCGACTCCTGCTGGATCACGTCTATCTCCTGATCGTCTGCCGGTTCCCGGCGGGGTCCGGCCGCTGTGGGCACGGACCCCGCCGAGCCTGGCGGAACCGTCCTGAGGAGAAAACCTCAGGTGTTTACTTGGCCTTCTCGAGGATCTCGACGATGCGCCAGCGCTTGGTGGCGGACAGCGGCCGGGTCTCCATCAGGAGGACGCGGTCGCCGACACCGGCAGCGTTCTGCTCGTCGTGCGCCTTGAGCTTGTTGGTACGGCGAACGACCTTGCCGTACAGCGCGTGCTTGACGCGGTCCTCAACGGCGACGACGACGGTCTTGTCCATCTTGTCGCTGACGACCAGACCCTCACGGGTCTTGCGGAAGCCACGCTCGTTCGTGGTGGATTCAGTAGTCACTGTGTTCTCGCTCATCAGGCGCTCTCCACCGTCTCGATGCCGAGCTCGCGCTCCCGCATCAGGGTGTAGATCCGGGCGATGTCCTTGCGGACGGCCTTCAGCCGGCCGTGGTTCTCGAGCTGTCCGGTCGCCGCCTGGAAGCGGAGGTTGAACAGCTCCTCCTTGGCCTCACGCAGCTTGGCAACGAGGTCCTCGTTGTTCAGCTCACGCAGCTCGGACGCCTTGGTTCCGGCCGCCATCACGACTCACCTGCCTCGCGCCGGACGATCCGGCACTTCATCGGAAGCTTGTGGGCGGCGCGGGTCAGCGCCTCCTTCGCAACCTTTTCGTTCGGGAAGGACAGCTCGAACATCACCCGGCCGGGCTTGACGTTCGCGACCCACCACTCCGGAGAACCCTTACCGGAACCCATGCGGGTCTCGGCCGGCTTCTTCGTCAGCGGGCGGTCCGGGTAGATGTTGATCCAGACCTTGCCGCCACGCTTGATGTGACGGGTCATGGCGATACGGGCCGACTCGATCTGACGGTTCGTCACATAGGCCGGGGTCACCGCCTGGATGCCGTACTCGCCGAACGCAAGCTCCGTGCCACCCTTGGCCATGCCTGTGCGCTTCGGGTGGTGCTGCTTGCGGTGCTTGACCCTACGGGGGATCAGCATGACGGTCAGCTCTCCTTTCCGGCAGCGCTGGGCTCGGCCGCCGCGGCGGCGGGCACCTCGGCCTTGGGGGCCTCGGCAGCCGGAGCCGACTGCTGCGGCTTGCGGCCGCGGCCACCGCGCTCGCCACCACGGCCACCACGGGCCGGGCGGTCGCTGCCACCGCGGGACGGGCGGTTGCCCGCACGGGCGGCGGCGTTCTCGGCGCGGACCTCGGCGATGTTCTTGACGTCGCCCTTGTAGATCCAGACCTTCACACCGATGCGGCCGAAGGTCGTCTTGGCCTCGAAGAAGCCGTAGTCGACGTTCGCACGGAGCGTGTGCAGGGGCACACGGCCCTCGCGGTAGAACTCCGAACGGGACATCTCGGCACCGCCGAGACGGCCACCACACTGGATCTTGATGCCCTTGGCGCCGGCCTTCATCGTCGACTGCATGCTCTTGCGCATGGCGCGACGGAAGGAGACGCGGGAGGACAGCTGCTCGGCGACGGCCTGCGCGACCAGCTGGGCATCCGTCTCGGGGTTCTTGACCTCGAGGATGTTCAGCTGGACCTGCTTGCCGGTGAGCTTCTCCAGCTCGCCGCGGATGCGGTCGGCCTCCGCGCCGCGACGGCCGATGACGATGCCCGGCCGGGCGGTGTGGATGTCGACGCGGACACGCTCGCGGGTGCGCTCGATCTCCACCTTGGAGATGCCGGCACGCTCCATGCCCTTCGTCATCATCCGGCGGATGGCGACGTCTTCCTTGACGTAGTCCTTGTACAGCTTGTCGGCGTACCAGCGGGACTTGAAGTCCGTGGTGATGCCGAGCCGGAACCCGTGCGGGTTAACCTTCTGGCCCATTACCGGGTCCCTTCCTTGCTGCTGACGACCACGGTGATGTGGCTGGTCCGCTTGCGGATCCGGTAGGCCCGGCCCTGGGCCCGCGGACGGAACCGCTTCAGGGTCGGACCCTCGTCGACGTACGCCTCGGAGATGAAGAGGCTGCCGGCGTCGGTGTGGTCGTAGTTGTGCGCGGCGTTGGCAATGGCGCTGTCCAGCACCTTGCCCACCGGCACGCTCGCGGCCTGCGGGGCGAAACGCAGGACCGCCTGAGCCTCCGTGGCATCCATGCCACGGATGAGGTCCACCACGCGGCGGGCCTTCATGGGCGTGACGCGGATGTACCGCGCCTGGGCCCTGGCTTCCATGGTTGTCCCTTCGGTGTCAGTCATAGTCTTCGCACTCCGCCCGTCAACGACGCTTCGACTTGCGGTCGTCCTTGACGTGGCCGCGGAACGTACGGGTCGGCGCAAACTCGCCGAGCTTGTGGCCGACCATCGACTCGGTGACGAACACCGGGACGTGCTTACGGCCGTCGTGCACCGCGATCGTGTGGCCGAGCATGGCCGGAACGATCATGGAGCGCCGGGACCAGGTCTTGATGACGTTCTTGGTACCTGCGTCGTTCTGTGTGTCCACCTTCTTGATCAGGTGGTCGTCGACGAAGGGCCCCTTCTTGAGACTGCGCGGCATCTGAACCCGCTCCTAGCGCTTCTTGTTCGTCTTGCGGCGGCGGACGATGTACTTGTTGCTGGCCTTCTTCGGCGAGCGCGTACGGCCCTCCTTCTGACCCCACGGCGAGACCGGGTGGCGACCACCGGAGGTCTTGCCCTCACCACCACCGTGCGGGTGGTCGACGGGGTTCATCACGACACCGCGGACGGTCGGGCGGACGCCCTTCCAACGCATGCGGCCGGCCTTGCCCCAGTTGATGTTCGACTGCTCGGCGTTGCCGACCTCGCCCACAGTGGCGCGGCAGCGGACGTCGACCAGCCGGATCTCGCCGGACGGCATGCGCAGGTGGGCCATCGAGCCCTCCTTCGCCAGCAGCTGCACGGAGGCACCCGCGGAGCGGGCGAACTTCGCGCCGCCGCCGGGCCGCAGCTCGATGGCGTGCAGCGTCGTACCGACCGGGATGTTGCGCAGCGACAGGTTGTTGCCCGGCTTGATGTCCGCGCCCGGACCGTTCTCGATCCGGTCGCCCTGCTGCATGCCGCGCGGGGCGAGGATGTAGCGCTTCTCGCCGTCCGCGTAGTGCAGCAGCGCGATGCGCGCGGTGCGGTTGGGGTCGTACTCGATGTGCGCGACCTTGGCCGGCACGCCGTCCTTGTCGTGACGACGGAAGTCGATCACGCGGTAGGCGCGCTTGTGGCCACCACCCTGGTGGCGAACGGTCACACGACCGGCGTTGTTACGGCCGCCCTTGCTGTGCAGCGGGCGGACCAGCGACTTCTCCGGCGTGGACCGCGTGACCTCGACGAAGTCGGCGACGCTGGAGCCACGACGGCCCGGGGTCGTCGGCTTGTACTTGCGGATACCCATTGTCTCTCAGTCCTCGGAATGTTCCGAAATCTGGACGCTCCGACCTCCGTCAGGAGGTCGGGCCGCCGAAGATGTCGATACGGTCGCCCTCGGCAAGGGTCACGATGGCGCGCTTGGTGTCCTTGCGCTTGCCGTAACCGGTGCGGGTCCGCTTGCGCTTGCCCTGCCGGTTGATCGTGTTGACCCCGGTGACCTTGACCGAGAAGACCGCCTCGACGGCCTGCTTGATCTGGGTCTTGTTCGCGCGCGGGTCGACGATGAACGTGTACTTGTTCTCGTCCAGCAGCGCGTAGCTCTTCTCCGAGACCACCGGCTTCACCAGGACGTCACGGTGGTCCGTGAACGTCTTGCTGGTGACGGCGGCCGCGGTGGCAGTTGCCTCGCTCATCAGGCGTTGCTCCCTTCGAGCTCAGCCTCGGAGGCGACAGCCTTGCCGGCCGCGGCGGGACCCGCCACGAAACGCTCGAAGGCAGCCTGCGTGAAGACCACGTCGTCGGAGACGAGCACGTCGTACGTGTTCAGCTGGCCCGGCTCCAGGAGGTGTACCTGGGGCAGGTTGCGGGCGGAGAGCCACGCGGCCTCGTCGGCCCGCTCGGCGACCAGGAGCACGTTCTTGCGCTCGCTGACCTTGCCCAGCAGGGTCTTCGCGGCCTTGGTGGAGACCTCGCCCTCGACCACGCCGGAGACGACGTGGATACGGCCGTGACGCGCCCGGTCCGAGAGGGCACCGCGGAGCGCGGCGGCCTTCATCTTCTTGGGCGTCCGCTGCGAGTAGTCGCGCGGCACGGGACCGTGCACGACGCCACCACCGGCGAACTGCGGCGCGCGGGTCGAACCCTGACGGGCTCGGCCGGTGCCCTTCTGGCGGTACGGCTTCTTGCCGCCGCCGCGGACCTCGCCACGGGTCTTGGTCTTGTGCGTGCCCTGGCGGGCAGCGGCCAGCTGGGCGACGACGACCTGGTGGATCAGCGGAATGCTGACCTGCGCGTCGAAGATCTCCGAGGGGAGTTCGACGGTCCCGGCCTTGTCGCCTGCCGGCGAAAGGATGTCAATGGTGCTCATTTACCTCAAGCCCCCTTGGCCGCGGTACGGACCAGGACGAGGCCGCCGTTCGGACCGGGAACCGCGCCCTTGATGAGCAGCAGTCCCTTCTCCGCGTCAACGGCGTGGACGGTCAGGTTCTGGGTGGTGACCCGCTCGTTGCCCATGCGGCCGGCCATGCGCAGGCCCTTGAACACGCGGCCCGGGGTGGCGCAGCCACCGATGGAGCCCGGCGAGCGGTGCTTGCGCTGCGTGCCGTGGCCGGCGCCGAGGCCGGCGAAGCCGTGGCGCTTCATGACACCGGCGGTGCCCTTGCCCTTGCTCTTGCCGGTCACGTCGACCTTGATGCCGGAGTCGAACACCTCGGCGGTGACCTCCTGGCCGAGCGTGTACTCACCGGCGTCGGCGGTACGCAGCTCCACCAGGTGGCGGCGCGGGGTGACGTCGGCCTTGGCGAAGTGGCCCTTGAGGGGCTTGTTCACCTTGCGCGGGTCGATTTCGCCGAAGGCGATCTGGACGGCGTTGTAGCCGTCGGCGTCGTCGGTGCGGACCTGGGTCACGACGCAGGGACCGGCCTTGACGACGGTGACCGGGACGACACGGTTGTTCTCGTCCCACACCTGCGTCATGCCGAGCTTCTCGCCCAGGACGCCCTTGATCTGCTTAGCCATCTCGCGCGTCACCTCAGAGCTTGATCTCGATGTCGACGCCGGCCGGGAGGTCGAGACGCATGAGCGAGTCGACGGTCTTCGGCGTGGGGTCGAGGATGTCGATGAGGCGCTTGTGCGTGCGCATCTCGAAGTGCTCGCGCGAGTCCTTGTACTTGTGCGGCGACTTGATGACGCAGTACACGTTCTTCTCTGTGGGCAGCGGCACCGGGCCCGCGACCGACGCACCAGTGCGCGTCACCGTCTCGACGATCTTCTTCGCCGAAGTGTCGATGACCTCGTGGTCGTAGGCCTTGAGCCGGATGCGGATCTTCTGTCCCGCCATGGCTACTTCGTAGTCCTGTCTCTCGTAACGCTCTGGGACCCGGCGGGTCCTGCACCCTCCTCCGGCCCACGCGGTCGGGCGTGTCGCACTCCCGCCACTATGGATTTCCTTGCGGATTTCCCAGCTCAGGGGGTGCGGTACAGGACCGCGGTCCGGGGGAGAACACCCACCGGGCGCCTGGCTGGTACCCCGCTGACGCTTCCCAGAAGATTCCCGTACTTCCACCCCTGATGAGGGATGACGAATACCTGGGACTCGCTTCCGGTCCTCCCGGCGGGAGGCGCGCAGCATCGGCACTCAACCGAGCAACCTGGACAGTGTGCCACAGACGGCACTCCGGTCGCCAACCGGGAGCTGAGGAGGATACCCCGCTGATCACGCGCCCAATCCCCCGGCGGTCCAACGGCGCGGCGCCGACGCTCCGTCGGCGGCTCCCCGGGCGGACGACGGCCGCGCACGGAGATCACTCGACTACACCATACAGAAGTTGTCCACAGCCGATCGGGTGACAAGCCTCTCCTTGTCCGCCTTCCGTGACACCATGGCGCCCTCGACTCAGGGTGACGCGGCAACGACAGAGGGGTGATGGGTGTGCAGGGGGCTTGGCAGATGCCCGGCTGGGACGGCGGGAACGCCAACGCCGCGTATCTCGACAAGACACTGCGGCACGAGCCGGTGGAGCTGGCGCTCGGCGAGGGGGTCAGCGGCCGGGCCGTGTTCTTCCTCTGGCTGCGTGCCGCAGCGGTCGCCTCGGTCGTCTGGTGGGGCGCGATGATCTTCGCGCTGCTCTCCTACGCGGCCTCGGAGGACGACAGCGACCCCTACGGCTCCTCCGGCTTCGGCCAGTCCTCCTCCGGTTCGGACTTCGCCGACGTCTTCGCCGGCGGCTGGGCGGTCTTCGGTTTCCTCGCCTCGGCGGCCGTGTTCTGGCTCATCCTGCTGGCCACCCGGTGCACGGAGCCGATCGCGGAGTGGCGGGTGCTGCTCACCGACCGCATGGACAGCGCCCCAGCGGTCTACAGCCAGATCGCCGGCACCCTCGCCGGCCGGAAGAGCCCGCTGCGCGTCGACACCCACCGCATCCGGATGAACGACGTCGGCACGGTCAGCAGCCGGCTCCGGCTCACCGAGGGCCCCTACGCGGTGTATGTCTCCGTCTTCCCGTACGGCACCAGCCTCTATCTGGGCTGGACCATGTGGCGGTCCCGGCGCGGCGCCAAGCTCATCGGCCAGTACATCGCCGACCTCTTCCGCGGCATGGCCGGGCAGCACAGCGCCGAGCTGGAGGTCATGCGGTCCGAGCGGCCCCGGGCCATGCGCGAAGCCGTGCACCTCGCCTGCCGCGAGGGCCTGTTCGTCGCGGTGGAGAACCGCGCCGTGCCCGACGACTACGGCTTCCCGCAGGGCCTGCCGCCCATCGTCGACGCCTCGGAGCTGTCCGGCTCGCAGGGCCCGGCGGAGCACCCCGCCGCCGCGCCGTCCTACGACACCGCCGCCTGGCAGGTGCCGCCGCAGCCCCCGCACCTGCCGCCGCAGCAGACGGGGCCCGGCGTCCATCCCCCGCAGCAGACGGGGCCCGGGGCCTTCCCGCCGCCGTCGCCGGACCACCGGCCGCCCGGCCATGACGGGCGCTGAGCCCGGCGGCGCGGTGCTGACCGAGCAGGGCCCGGCGGGGAGCAGTGCCCGGGTCGGACTGCGCCTGGAGCCGGACCCGCTCGCGCACCGCAGCGGGGCGCACGGCGGCGTGCCCGAGGACCAGCGCCGTACGGAGACCGCCGCGCGCGAGGGGGCGTGGATCGCCGAGCAGTGGGCGCCCGGCCACCGCGTCGAAGTGCGCTGCACCCTGCACGAGCCCGGACCGCACGCCCTGCTGACGTGCACGCTGCTCGGCTCGGTCGTGCGACGGGACCCGGACACGGCGCGGGCCGACGCCCGGTCGCTGCTGTCCCGGCTGGGTGACACCCCCCGGCACGTCCGGGCGGAGCCGCTGACCGATCCGGAGGCGATCCGCCGGGAGCTGCGGCCGTTCGAGCCGCGCCGGCTGCCCGACGGCGGCCCCGGAGTGGTGGAGGTGCGCAAGGCGCTGCACTGGTCGCCGTGGATGCGCACGGACGCCCGCTTCCCGCTCGGCTTCGCGGTCGCCCCGCTGCGCGACGCGCCCGGGGCGTCCTCCGCTCCGGGTGCGGCGCTCGCGGCCGGAGCGGCCTTCGCCTCCGGAGCGGCCTTCGCACCGGGGGTTCCGGCCGGGCCGGGGGGCGGGGCGGTGTCCTGGGAGCCCGTCTGGGACGAGCTGCGGCGGCTGCCGGGCCCCGCGCTGCTGTCCGTCTGCCTCGAACCGTTCGCGGTGACCGAGGGATTCCGGGCGCGCATGGCGCTGCTCGCCCAGGAGTACACGCGGCTGGCGGCCCCGGGCACCCCGAGTCCCGTGTACCAGGTCCCGCTGCACCCCGACCCGTTCGCGGCGCGCACCGCTCCGCTGCACCACGACGCGCTGCGCCGCTATCAGGACCGGGCGTACCGGCTGCGGATCACCCTGGCCGCGCGGGACGCGGTGCCGGTCCGGGCGGCGGAGCTGCTGGCCGCCGCGCTGGGCGGGGTCGTGCGGCGCCCGCCGCCGTACGAGGCGGACGCGGCCTGGCGCGCCGTCACCGCCGTGGAGCGCCCGTTCCTGCCGGAGACCCACGGGCAGGGCGCGTCGCCGCAGGGCCTCGGCCAGATGGGGGTGCTGCTGTCCGACCTCGTGGACCGGGCGGAGGCCACCGCCGCCTTCCGGTTCCCGTACGAGGTGCCGGGGCGCCCGGCGCTCTTCCGCACCGCGGGCCGGACGGACGCACACGCCGGTCCGGTGCCGGGGCCGCGCCCGGGGACCGGCGCGGGCTCCCCCGGCGACCCCTCGCTCGACGAGTTCTCGGCCCCGGGGTTCCCGCCGCCCGGGCCCCCGCCCACCGGAATGCCCACCGGAGAAGGAGTGTGATCGCGCGTGCCGGCGCTGTACGTGGAGTTCGACGGCCCGCCCGCCGAGGCGTCCGACCTGGTCCGGGACCTCACCGGCTGGCTCGGTGAGGACGAGGAGCTGGAGGTCGTCGCCCGGGCCCGCACCGTTCCCCCGCTGCCGGGCGAGCAGGGCGGGCTGGCCGACGCCGCGGAGCTGCTGACGGCCGCGGGCGCCGTGATCGGACCGCTCGCGGGCGCGTACGTGATGTGGCTGGCCGAGCGGACGAAGAGCCGCCGGATCAGCTTCCGGCTCACCCGCCCGGACGGCGCCCGGCTGGAGCTCTCCGCTGCCAGCCCGGACGAGGCCCGGGCCCTCCAGCCGGACCTGGAACGGTTCGTGAACGGCCTGCCCGCACCCGGCACCCCCGGGGATGGCGGTCCTGCGGCAGGCGGTCCTGCGGCAGGCGGTCCTGCGGAGGGTGGTCCTACGGCCGGAAGCGCGGCCCCCGGGGTGACCGGGGCTTGACCGGCGACACCTGGGCCCTGCGGGTGCCGGAGCGGGCACGGTCCCGCGCGGTCGTCGTGGGGACCGCGAGCCACGAGCATCCGAGCGACCTGCCGCCCATGGACCAGGCCATGGCGAGCGCGGAGGCCTTCCGGGACGCGCTGGTCGGCCCGTACGGACTGTTCGACCCGGCCCTGGTGCACCGCGGCTGGGAGCCCGCGAGCCAGGAGGACGTCCTGCGGCTGATCCCCGCGGCGCCCGAGGCCCCCGGCGAGCCCCGCCTCGACCTGCTGCTCTTCTACTACGCCGGGCACGGCCTGGACGAGCAGGGCAGGCTCTGCCTGGCGCTCAGGGGATCCCGGGACCGCGACGGGCTGCGGGAGCGCACGGCCCTGCCCGCCGAGGACGTCTTCGCCGCCATGTCCCGGTCCCGGGCCCGGCACAAGGTCGCGATCCTCGACTGCTGCTTCGCCGACCGCGCGTTCAACGCCCCCTCGGCCGCCGGCGTGCATCTGCTGACCGCGACGACCAGCCGCCAGAAGGCCCGCTTCACTCCCGGCGGCCGGCTCACCGGCTTCACCGCGGAGCTGCTGGCGCTGCTGGCGGAGGGCGTGCCCGAGGGGCCGGACCACCTCGACCTGGCCACCGTCCACCGCCGCCTGTCGGTGCTGCTGCCGACCGCCGGCGACCCGCGCCCGCTCCCCGACCAGCGGACGGTGGGCTCCAGCGGTGACCTGGCGCTGGCCCGCAATCCGGCGTTCGGCACGGCAGGGACGGTGGAGGGGCTGGCGGTGCGTTCCCGCTTCGTCCTGCGGCTGCGCCGCCTCGCGCGGCTGCGGCGGACCGACGCGGGGACGCACCGGGAGCAGGCGGTGCGGCTGGCGGCGGGGCTGGCCGCCGACGCGGAACGCGAGTTCTCCCGTACGGACCCGGTCACCCTCGCCTACCGGCATCTGCACGGCTCGCTGACCGGCGAGGCGGGCGACGCGGACACGGCGTTCAAGCTGCTGGACGAGGTCGTGGCCGACTGGCGGGCCCACGCGCCGGACACACCCGGCCTGGCGGGCGCGGAGCGGGCCCGCGCCGAGTGGGCGGGGCGCGCCGGTTCCGGCCGGTCCGCCGACACGCCCGCAGCCCGCCCCGCCCCGAAGCCGCGCCCGGACCTCAGCGGCCGGTCCTGACACCCGTGGCACGCCTGCCGTCCGGCCGGCCCCGGGCCGACGCTGAGGCAGACCTTCCGGAGCACGACCCTCACGGACACCTTCCGGAGGCCGGCGCGGGTGCCCTGCCGCAACCTCCGGCCGTGGGACACGGAGCCGGCCCGCGGGCGGACGGCACCGGGCCCGGGAGCGCCCCGACGGCCGGCCCGAGGGCCCCGGTGGACCGCGCCCGCCGGACGTGCCGGAACGGTCCCTAGTCTGAGCGCATGGAATCCGAGAACGTCACCATCCAGACCCAGGACGGCCCCTGCGACGCCTTCGCGGCGTACCCGGAAACGGACGGCACGTATCCCGCCGTGCTGCTGTTCATGGACGCGTTCGGCGTGCGCCCCGTGCTGCGGGACATGGCCCGCAGGCTCGCCGCCGAGGGCTACTACGTGCTGGTGCCGAACCTCTTCCACCGCAACGGCCCGGCGCCGGTCGTCGAGCTGCCGGACCTCGGCGTGCCGGAGGCCCGGGAGGCGTTCTTCCGGGAGGCCGGCCCGCTCATGCGGGCGCTGACCCCGGAGCTGGCGATGCGCGACGCCGACCGGTACCTCGCCTTTCTCGCCTCCAGGCCGCAGGTGGCCCCGGGCCCCGCGGGCACGGTCGGCTACTGCATGGGCGGGGCGCTCGCGGTGCGCACGGCTGCCCGCCACCCCGAGCGGATCGCGGCCGCCGCGAGCTTCCACGGCGGGCACCTCGTCACGGAGGAGGCGGACAGCCCGCACCGGCTGCTCGGCCAGGTGGACGCGGAGCTGTACTTCGGCCACGCCGACCAGGACCACGCGATGGACGCCCGGCACATCGCCCGGCTGGAGGAGGCGCTCGACGCGGACGGCGTGACGTACCACTCCGAGGTGTACGACGGCGCGGCGCACGGCTTCACCATGGCGGACACCCCGGTGTTCGACGCGGCGGCGCTGGACCGGCACTGGGAGCGGCTGCTGGACCTGTTCGCCCGGACGCTGCGGGGCTGAGCGGTCCCGGGCCCGCGGCCCCGGTGTTGCGGGGGCTGGGCGGTCCCGGGCCCGCCCGCAGCGCACCGTCGCGGGGCTTGAGCGGACCCGGACCCGCGGCCGGGACGTCGTGGGGGGGCGAACTAACCCGGGTCCGGGTCGCAGCCGGGACGTCGCTGGGGCCGGGCGAACCCCTGTCGCAGCCGGGACGGTCCCCGGCTGAGGCTGGACGAGCCCGGGCGCAGCCGGGACGGTCCACCGCTGAGCGGCCCGGGTGCCGCCGACCCCCGGCCCCGGAAGCCCCGCGCCGAGGCGCTCAGCCGGCCCGGGTCCCCGCCACGGCCTGTGGGCTCCGCCGTGTTTCGCCGCCCGGCACCGGCTCCGAGGCGTCGGAACCGAGCGCCACGATCCGGTTCGCACCGTCGACATGCACCACACGAGGCTCGAACGTCCGCGCCTCGGCGTCCTCCATCTGCCCGTAACTGATGAGGATGACCAGATCACCGGGGTGCACCAGATGCGCGGCGGCGCCGTTGATACCGATCACGCCGGAGCCCCGCTCGCCCTCGATGACGTACGTCTCCAGCCGGGCACCGTTGGTGATGTCGACGATGTGGACCAGCTCACCGGGCAGCAGGTCGGCGGCGTCCAGCAGCTCGGCGTCGATGGTGACGGAGCCGACGTAGTGCAGGTCGGCCTGGGTCACGGTGGCCCGGTGGATCTTGGACTTGAACATGGTACGAAGCATGGAGAAACTCCCGGATTGTCTGCTCCCTGCCCGCGTTCCGCAGGTCAAGGGCGGTCTTCGGAGCGTACAACGACCGGCGTGTCCGGTCAGCTTCCCGAGGTGAGCTGTCCGTCTCCTCGACCTCCCGAGTGTCCGTCTCCTCGGCCCTCTCGGGCGCCCGCTCCTCGGCCTCCCCGGGCGTCCGCCTCCTCGGCTTCCTCGGATATCCGTCTCCTCGGCTTCCCCGGGTGTCCATCTCCTCGGCTTCCCCGGGCGTCCGTCCTCGACGAACGACACGACTACGCCGCCGGAGCGGCGAGGGCGGCCTCGGAGGTGGCCCAGAGTCGCGCCGCGTTGTCCGCGTTGAAGAGGCGGGGGTCCGGCCGGATGGGGCTGTCCGGGCCGTAGAGGGCACCGTTGGCCAGCTCGTCGGCCGGTGCCGTGGCGAGCCTCACCATGCGGCGCGCCGACTTCTCCGGGCTGATCAGGAACGGCGCGTAGCGGAAGACGAAGCGCAGCGCCGTGTCGCGGCCGATGTCGGTCCGGACCACGCCGGGGTGCAGGCTGAGGCTCAGGATGTCGGGCCAGCGCTGCGCCGCCTCCATCGCGAAGAGCACGTTGGCCGCCTTGGATGCCTGGTAGGCGGCGATGCCCTGGTAACGCTGCTCGTCGCGGTCCAACCGATCCGGATCGAGCCGCGCATTGCGGGCGGGGCGCACCGAGGTGTTCACGATCCGGCCCCCGCGCAGCCTTTCCCGCAGCAGCTTGCTGAGGAGGAAGGGGCCGAGGTGGTTGGCCTGGATGGTGGCTTCGTGGCCGTCCACGGTGCGCCGGTGGGACATGGCGACCATGCCGGCGTTGTTCGCCAGCACGTCGATCGCCGGGTACGTGGACAGCAGGTGGTTCGCGAGTGCCCGTATGTCGGCCAGCCGTTCGAAGTCGGCCTGGAAGTGGCCCGGTTCGGTCTCGTGACCGGCTGCCCGGACCCGGTCGACGGCGACCGCCAGACGGCGCTCGTCCCGGCCCACGAGGACGACCCGGTCACCCCGGGCGGCGAACTGTTCCGCGGCGGCGAGCCCGATACCCGAGCTCGCACCGGTGATCACGATCGTGCGTGGTTCCGTCATGCCGGATGTCCTCCCAGATTCCGGGCCCTTATTGCGACACGACGTGAAGCGGGCGCCGCCGGTTCATCCGGATCGGGAACCCGGACGCGGCCCCCGCGAACCCTTCCGGCCCGCGAGCGCTCCCACCCGTGGGACTCGCCGCAAGCGGGGCCCGCGGACATGCCCGCTCGGGCCACCGGTCCGTCGGGTTCATGCAGCTCGCTCGGGTCCATTCGGCCCGCTCCGGCCACCCGACCCGCTCGGGACCACCCGACCCGCTCGGGACCACCCGACCTGCTCGGGTCACCCGGCCCGCTCCGGCCACCCGCCCCGATCCGGCCACCCGACCCACTCGGGACCACCCGACCCGGTCCGGCCACCCGACCCACTCGGGACCACCCGGCCCGTCGGGGCGACCGCATCGAACCACGGCCCTGCACGGAGGCCCTGGTGGCAATCGGGCCGTGGTTCCCGGACGCCGGGAGAGCCGGGGCCCGCCCAGGGGACGGTCGGCCGAGTCGGACCCTCCGCCCCGCACCCTGTCGTGCGGGATGCTCCCGCACCCGCTGTCGTGCGGGACTCCTCCCGCACTCTGTCCTGGGGACTCCTCCCGCCCCCTGTCGTACGGGGCTGCTCCCCCCGTCGTGCGGGACTGCGATCGCGGCCGGTAAGGAGACGAGAAGGGAGGAAGGGACGCGGGGTTCAGCGGCGCCGGCGTCGCACCAGGCGGCGGAACGCCTTCGCTCCGCCGGCCGGAGCGGGCAGCGCGCCCGCGACCGCGTCGGCGAGCAGCGTGCCGACCGTCTCGGCCGCGCACGTGCGGTTCGCTCCGATGCCGCCGGAGGGGCCGCGCTTGATCCAGCCCACGACGTACGTCCCGGGGCTGCCGGACACCCGGCCGTGCTCGTGCGGGACGGTCCCGGTCTCCTCGTCGAACGGCAGCCCCGCCGGGGGCACCCCGCGGTGGCCGACCGCCCGCAGCGCCAGACCGGCCGGGATCTCCTGCTCACCGGCGGCGCCGGTGGCCCGCACCGCGCGCACGGTCTCGTCTCCGCGGACCTCGACGGGCGAGGAGTGGAAGCGGAACACGATGCGCCGCCGTCCCTCCGCCCCGGGGTCGAGCGACCAGTCGACCGCCTCGCGCGCCACGCCGCGCAGCAGTTCCGCCTTGTCGCCGGGCCCGGCGGCGTCGATCGCGGCCCCGGTGCGCGGATCGTGGTCGTCCACCATCAGGTCCACGCCGGGGAGGTGCTTCAGGGCGAGCAGTTCGGACCGGGTGTACGCCGCGTGTTCCGCACCCCGGCGCCCGAGCAGCACCACCTCGCGCACCTTGCTCCGGCGCAGCTCTTCGAGGGCGTGGCCGGCGATCTCCGTACCGGCCAGCGCCTCCGGGTCGGAGACCAGGATCCGGGCGACGTCGAGGGCGACATTGCCGTTCCCGACCACGACCACACGCCCGGCCGAGAGGTCGACGGCGTCCGGGGCGACCTCGGGGTGCCCGTTGTACCAGGCGACGAAGAGAGTCGCGGAGAGGCTGCCCGCCAGGTCCTCCCCCGGTATCCCGAGCCGCCGGTCCGCGGCGGCGCCCACGGCGTAGATCACCGCGTCGTGGTGGGCGGCCAGTTCCTCCGCCGTGACGTCCTTGCCCACGTCGAGACCGAGGTGCATGCGCACACGGGGGTGGGTGTGGAAGCGCGCGAACGTGTCGCCGATCCCCTTGGTCGCCGGATGATCCGGCGCCACGCCGTACCGGATGAGCCCGCCGGCGACCGGGAGCCGGTCGACGAGGGTCACCTCGGACCGGGTGTGGAGCAGCAGGTCCTCGGCGGCGTACATGCCGGCCGGCCCGGTGCCGACGACCGCGACCCGGATCGGCCGGAAGTCCGACGGCAGGACACGGTCGAAGGTCGGTCCGCTCCAGGGGTGGAGGTTCGGGCGGGGGTCCGGGTCGGCTGTTCGCGACACCGCCGTCGTCCCCGCCGACCCCGCCGGAGTGTCCACCGCGGTCTCCGCCGGGGCTCCGACCGGGGTCTCCGCCGGGGTCTCCGCCGGGGAGCCCGCCGTGACTCCCGCCGGGGACCCCTTCAAGGCCCCCGCCGGGCCGCCCTCCGTCCGGATTCCCGCCGGGTCGCCCGCCCCGGGCGCGGGCCCGTCCCCGGGCGCCGTCACGGCGTGCCCGAAGTGGGCCGCGTTGATGTCGGCGTACTCCCGTCGGCCGCCGGTCAGGCTGTCGACCGGGAAGATCGCGTCCACCGGGCAGGCGTCGGCGCAGGCACCGCAGTCGATGCACGTCTTCGGGTCGATGTACAGCATCTCCGTGCTGCCGAAGGCCCGCTCCTCGGGCGTCGGGTGGATGCAGTTGACCGGGCAGACGGCCACGCAGGTGGCGTCCGTACAGCAGGTCTGGGTGATCGCGTAGGCCATGTCGTCCGCTCGCCAGGAGGTCGTCAGATCAGGTGGGCGCGCTTGTAGAAGAACAGCGCGGGCCTGGTGAGCAGCCCCACCGAGGCCAGGAAGTCCATCAGCCCGGAGCAGCTCGACCGCATCATCGACTTGTGGTGCTCGTTGGCCTTGGCCTCGCGGACGGCGCGCTCCTCGTCCAGGCCCGCGTTCGCGTAGACCTTCTTGTTCACCATGCTGGTGACGATGACGTAGGCCGCCACGGCGATCAGGAGGGAGTGGATCTGGCGACGCACGCGTCCGGCGCGCGCGAGGTGTTTGCGCGTCTCGTCGCGGGCGAACTTCATGTGCCGGGATTCCTCGACGACGTGGATGTTGTTGATGGTGCGGACGAAGGGCACCACCCGTTCGTCGCGCATCCAGTCCCGCTGCATGACGTCGAGGACCTCCTCGGCGACCAGGATCGCCGCGTAGGCCGCTTCGCCGAACGCCGTGGTCTTGAAGAGCCGGCCCAACTCGACCGCGACCCGGTGGGGCCGGTAGGCGGGCGCCCCGAGCTTCTTGGCTCCGCGCGCGAACATGATCGAGTGACGGCACTCGTCGGCGATCTCGGTAAGCGCCCACTGGAAGGTGTCGTCCGTCGGGTCCTTGGCGTAGATGTCCCGCAGCACCATCTGCTGCAGGATCATCTCGAACCAGATCCCGGTGCTGGCCACCGAGGCGGCCTCCTGCCGCGTCAGCGCCTTGCGCTGCGCGTCGGTCAGCTCGTTCCAGTACGCCGTGCCGTAGAGGGTGCTCCACTCGGGGCTGGCGCCGTGGAAGTTCTCGTCGAGCGGGGTCTCCCAGTCGACCTCGGTGAGGGGGTCGTACGAGAGCTGCGCGGAGGATTCGAGCAGCCGCCGGGCGACGTCGTCCTCGGGGGTGCTGGTCCTGCTCTGCGGTCGGGAGATGCCGATGGCCATTGCTGGGACTCCTCGAGTCGGGTCCGGGAAGCGCCTCACCTCGACGGCTATTACTTGCGGTAACAGCGCCTTGTTGACGAAGCTTATAGCAAGAGCCGTCGTCTGCCCACCCTTCCCAGGACCACCCCTTTCCGGGCGTCGGCCGGCGCGGGGACGGTCAGCGGGGCCGCGCGCCCCCACCGGTGGCCTCCGGAGGCCCGCGCTTACGGATGCGCGCACGGCGGGGTGCGTGCGGGCAGGCGTGATCCCCCGGCGTACCGGCCAGGTGCGGCCGGTCCGCCGGGTTCGTCAGGTCCGCAGGATCCGTCGGCTTCACCGACGTCGCCGGGCCCGCCAGGGCCGTCGGCCTACAGGTGATCGATCTCCGCAAGATCGAGATCGATCGTGAAGGGCACGGTGAGCTTCAGCCGCTCGTGGTGGATGCCGGTGAGCGCGTACTCCTTGGTCACCGGGTCCAGCTCATAGGTGTGCACGGCCGGATGGTCCCGCTCCCCCGCCATCTCCACCAGCCAGAAGTGCGGGATGCCTGCCGCCGCGTACTTCCGGGGCTTGGTCTCGCGGTCCCTGGACTCGGAGTCCGGGGAGACGACCTCGACGGCGAGGAGCACGTCGGCGGCCTCGTAACGCGTCTGCCGACGCCCCTGCACGGCTTCCGCCCGCACGACCACGAGGTCCGGCTCCGGGGCGTTCCGCGGCCCCAGGACGACGGTCATTTCCCGGCGGACCCGAAGATGCACCGGTGCGGCCCGGCGCAGGCCCTGCGCCAGGAGATCTGTCACCAACGAGTGAAAATCCCGCTGCGGACTCACGAAGACCAGGCTCCCGTCGATCAACTCGGTGTGCGGCGGGAGATCGGGCAGAGCGAACAGGTCGTCCACGGTGTAGCCGTCCGGCGGCGGCACCGGCCAGGTGTGCTGCGGTTCGGCGGTCATGATTCCTCCCATGGACGAGATCCTCGACCGTGCACCCACGGTAGCGCCCCGTTCCCCCCGAACACCGCCCGAAAGAGATGGGAACGGATGCACGACGTTGACCGCCACCCCGCCCACCTGCACGGACAGCCGGGCGGGCCGGCCGCCCCGGAAACGCGGAGAGGGCCCGCACGACCGAAGTCGTACGGGCCCTTCCTCAGCCGAAGCTGGTTGCGCCTAGGCGCACCGGGTCACTTGTTGATCTTGGTGACCTGGCCGGCGCCCACGGTCCGGCCACCCTCACGGATGGCGAACTTCAGGCCCTCCTCCATGGCGACCGGCTGGATCAGCTGGACCGACATCTCGGTGTTGTCGCCCGGCATGACCATCTCGGTGCCCTCGGGGAGGGTCACCACGCCGGTCACGTCCGTGGTACGGAAGTAGAACTGCGGGCGGTAGTTGTTGAAGAACGGGGTGTGGCGGCCGCCCTCGTCCTTCGACAGGATGTACGCCTGCGCCTCGAACTCCGTGTGCGGGGTGACCGAGCCCGGCTTGATGATGACCTGGCCGCGCTCGACGTCCTCGCGCTTGATGCCACGAAGCAGCAGACCGACGTTCTCACCGGCCTGGCCCTCGTCGAGCAGCTTGCGGAACATCTCGATACCGGTGACCGTGGTGCTGGTCTTCTCGTTCTTGATGCCGATGATGTCGACGTTCTCGTTGACCTTGAGGACACCACGCTCGATGCGGCCGGTGACGACCGTACCGCGACCGGTGATGGTGAAGACGTCCTCGATGGGCATCAGGAACGGCTTGTCGACGTCACGCTCGGGCTGCGGGATGGCCTCGTCGACGGCGTTCATGAGCTTGAGGACGGACTCGCCCCACTCCTTGTCGCCCTCGAGCGCCTTCAGCGCCGAGACCTTGACGACCGGCACGTCGTCGCCCGGGAACTCGTACTCGGAGAGCAGCTCACGGACCTCGAGCTCGACGAGCTCCAGGATCTCCTCGTCGTCCACCATGTCGGCCTTGTTCAGCGCGACGACGATGTACGGAACGCCGACCTGGCGGGCCAGGAGCACGTGCTCCTTGGTCTGCGGCATCGGGCCGTCGGTGGCGGCGACCACGAGGATGGCGCCGTCCATCTGCGCCGCACCGGTGATCATGTTCTTGATGTAGTCCGCGTGACCCGGGCAGTCAACGTGGGCGTAGTGACGCGACTCGGTCTGGTACTCGACGTGCGCGATGGAGATGGTGATACCACGCTGGCGCTCTTCCGGCGCCTTGTCGATCATGTCGAAGGCCGAGGCCTCGTTCAGGTCCGGGTACGCGTCGTGCAGCACCTTGGTAATCGCCGCGGTGAGCGTCGTCTTACCGTGGTCGATGTGACCGATGGTGCCGATGTTGACGTGCGGCTTAGTCCGCTCGAACTTCGCCTTCGCCACTGGGGTCCTCCTGTGGACTGGTGCTGTACTCCATCCACACCTTGCGGATGGGTTCAGGTGGTCTTACCGAACCGACCAGGACCCCGAGGGGATGCCCTTGGCCGTATTCGCTTGGGGGCCGGCTGCGGGGTCCCGCCGCGAACCGTGACGGTCCGCGACGGAGAACCCGAAGCCTTTGCTCCAGCCTAATGGCTGAGCAGCATGGTGCTACTCGCCCTTGGCCTTCGCGATGATCTCCTCGGCGACGTTCCGCGGAACCTCACCGTAGGAGTCGAACTGCATGGAGTAGGCCGCACGACCAGAGGTCTTGCTGCGCAGGTCACCGACGTAGCCGAACATCTCCGACAGCGGCACCAGGGCCTTGACGACGCGGGCGCCGGAGCGCTCCTCCATCGCCTGGACCTGGCCACGACGCGAGTTCAGGTCGCCGATGACATCACCCATGTAGTCCTCGGGCGTGGTGACCTCGACGGCCATCAGCGGCTCGAGAAGCACGGGGCCGGCCTTGCGGGCGGCCTCCTTGAACGCCTGCGATCCGGCGATCTTGAACGCGAGCTCCGAGGAGTCCACGTCGTGGTACTGGCCGTCGAGAAGGGTGACGCGAACGCCGGTCATCTCGTAGCCGGCCAGAATGCCGAACTGCATGGCCTCCTGCGCGCCCGCGTCGACCGAAGGGATGTACTCCTTCGGCACGCGGCCACCGGTGACCTTGTTGACGAACTCATAGGTGGCGCCGCCCTCGGCGTCGACCAGGGGCTCGATCGCGATCTGCACCTTGGCGAACTGGCCGGTACCGCCAGTCTGCTTCTTGTGCGTGTACTCGACCTTCTCGACCGACTTGCGGATGGTCTCGCGGTACGCGACCTGCGGCTTGCCGACGTTGGCCGCGACCTTGAATTCCCGCTTCATGCGGTCGACCAGCACCTCGAGGTGAAGCTCGCCCATGCCGCCGATGACGGTCTGGCCGGTCTCCTCGTTGGTGTGCACCTGGAAGGAGGGGTCCTCCTCCGCGAGCCGCTGGATGGCGACACCCAGCTTCTCCTGGTCGCCCTTGGAGTTGGGCTCGATCGCGACCTCGATGACCGGGGCCGGGAAGTCCATGGACTCCAGGATGACCGGCGACTTCTCGTCGCACAGCGTCTCACCGGTCGTGGTCTGCTTCAGGCCCATGACGGCGACGATGTCGCCGGCACCCACACCCGAGATCTCCTCACGCTTGTTCGCGTGCATGCGGTAGATCTTGCCGATGCGCTCCTTCTTGCCCTTCACGGAGTTCAGCACCGAGGTGCCGGTCTCCATGCGGCCGGAGTACACGCGGACGTAGGTGAGCTTGCCCAGGTGGGGGTCGCTCATGATCTTGAAGGCGAGACCGGCGAACGGCTCGTCCTCGCTCGGCTTGCGCTGGATGACCTTTTCCTGGTCCTTGACGTCGGTGCCCTCGATGGCCTCGACGTCCAGGGGGGAGGGCAGGTACCGCACGACCGCGTCGAGCAGGGGCTGCACGCCCTTGTTCTTGAACGCGGTGCCGCAGAACACCGGGGTGAAGGTCGGCTGACCCTCGTTCTCGGTGTGCGTCGAGGCGATGGTGGCGCGACGGATCGCGGCCATGAGCTGCTCCTGGGTGGGCTCCTGGCCCTCCAGGTACATCTCCATCATCTCTTCGTCGTGCTCGGCGACGGTCTCGAGCAGCTTGCCGCGCCACTCCTCGGCGGCCTCGGCGTGCGTGTCCGGGATGTCGACGACGTCGTACATCTCGCCCTTGGACGCCTCGGCGGACCAGACCAGAGCCTTCATCTGGACGAGGTCGACCACGCCCTTGAAGTCGGCTTCGGCACCGATCGGCAGCTGCATGACCAGCGGCACCGCACCGAGGCGGTCGACGATCATGTCGACGCAGCGGTGGAACTCGGCACCGGTACGGTCCAGCTTGTTGACGAAGCAGATGCGCGGCACGCCGTAGCGGTCCGCCTGACGCCACACGGTCTCGGACTGCGGCTCCACACCGGCGACGCCGTCGAACACCGTCACGGCACCGTCGAGCACGCGGAGCGAACGCTCCACCTCGACGGTGAAGTCGACGTGCCCGGGGGTGTCGATGATGTTGATGGTGTGGTCGACGTCGTCCAGCGGCCAGTGGCAGGTCGTCGCGGCGGACGTGATGGTGATGCCGCGCTCCTGCTCCTGCTCCATCCAGTCCATCGTGGCAGCGCCCTCGTGGACCTCACCGATCTTGTAGCTCACACCGGTGTAGAACAGGATCCGCTCGGTGGTGGTCGTCTTGCCCGCGTCGATGTGGGCCATGATCCCGATGTTGCGGACCTTGGCCAGGTCAAGTGAAGTGGTGGCCATATGGCTCAGTCTTCTCTCGGTCTCGATGTGGGTAGCGACTACCAGCGGTAGTGCGCGAAGGCCTTGTTGGACTCGGCCATCTTGTGGGTGTCCTCGCGACGCTTGACGGAGGCGCCCAGACCGTTGCTGGCGTCCAGCAGCTCGTTCATCAGGCGCTCGGTCATGGTCTTCTCGCGGCGGGCGCGGGAGTAACCCACGAGCCAGCGCAGCGCGAGGGTGGAGGCACGGCCGGGCTTGACCTCGACCGGGACCTGGTAGGTGGCGCCACCGACACGGCGGCTCTTGACCTCCAGGGACGGCTTGATGTTCTCCAGCGCGCGCTTCAGCGTGATGACCGGGTCGTTGCCGGTCTTCTCGCGGAGGCCCTCCATGGCGCCGTAGACGATGCGCTCGGCGGTGGAACGCTTGCCGTTCAGCAGCACCTTGTTGATGAGCGACGTGACAAGAGGAGAACCGTAGACCGGGTCGATGATGACCGGGCGCTTCGGGGCGGGGCCCTTACGAGGCATTCTTACTTCTCCTTCTTGGCGCCGTAGCGGCTGCGGGCCTGCTTGCGGTTCTTGACACCCTGGGTGTCGAGCGAACCGCGGATGATCTTGTAGCGAACACCCGGCAGGTCCTTCACACGGCCGCCACGCACGAGCACGATGGAGTGCTCCTGCAGGTTGTGTCCCTCACCCGGGATGTAAGCGGTGACCTCGATGCCGCTGGTCAGGCGCACACGTGCGACCTTCCGCAGCGCCGAGTTCGGCTTCTTCGGGGTGGTGGTGAACACACGCGTGCAGACGCCGCGACGCTGAGGGGAACCCTCGAGTGCCGGCGTCTTGTTCTTCTCGACCTTGTCCTGCCGGCCCTTCCGGACCAGCTGCTGGATCGTAGGCACCGTTTCTCCGGTTTCTGTGTGCCGTCTCGGTAAAGCTAACCTGGGATTTTTCGTACAGATCCGGACCACGGCCCGACCCACGCGGTCGGGTGTGTCGAAGGCTGCAGACTCCCCGCGAGGCGGGGAAGGCACAGAATTCGGTGTCGCGGACCGTAACGGTCTCCGGCGCCCGAGCGGCTCTTCTTCTTCCCGGCCGGAAAACCGGGGAAGATTGGCGCGCGGGAGCCCAGGGACACCCCAGGCACAAGGTCAGAGCGTACCTACCGCATGGGCTCCGGTCAAAACAAATGCACACGCGTAGGACACGCCGTGCCACTCCGGGCCCCGCGTCCGCCCGGGCCGTCCGCCGCGGCGGCCGCCCGGCCCTTTCCCGGTGGTCCGCCCGCCCGCTCCCCGCTCTCCCGGGGAGCGCTTCCTCAGCTGCTTCCCGCGGCCGCGGCGGCCGTCACGATCAGGACGATCGCCACGCCGAAGGCGATGCTCAGCCAGCCGATGATCAGCCCCGCGAGCGCCAGCCCCTCGCCGCTCTCCCCGGTCCTGCGGATCTCGGCGCGGGCCTTGTGGCCCAGGATCACCGCCGGGACGGCCGTCAGGCCCCAGGTCATCGGGGACAGGATGCCGCACACCAGGGCGCCGGTGGCGGAGCCGTTGGTCGGCGGCGGGAGCGGCGCGGGCATGAAGGTCTGCGGCACCGGCAGCACGGCCTGCGCCTGCGGGACCGGCTGCGGCACCGGCCCCTGCGGCAGATCGGCGACGATCGCCTGCAACTGGCCGTGCGTCTGCGCCTGATACGCCCGTCCGAGCCGCTGCTCGTACTCCCCCTGGGACAACCGTCCCTCGGCGAATCCCGCCTTGAGGACGTCCACCGCGCGCTCCCGGTCGGCGTTCGAGGCGCGCATCATCGACATCTGAGGGTGCTGCACGGGCTGTCCGCCCCTGTCGCCCTGCCAGGCCTGGAATGACACCTGCACGACCTCCCCGCCGTCGTTCCCCACCCATCATGTCCGACGTTCGGCGTGCCCGGAGAGTTCCGGGACCAATTTGGTACAGGAATGCCGCTTCGCGCCCCGCCGGGACGGCCCGGACCGCCGCCCGGGGCACTCCGCCACCACCGCCCGGGGCGGACCGCGCCACCGCCCCGGCCGGCCCGCGCACCGCCGCGCCGGGCCGCTCACACCGGCCGCCGTGGGCGCTCCGCGCCGCCGTCACGGACCGGCCCGCCGCCCCGGACCGTTGTCGTGCTGCCGCCGCCCCGTTCTGCCGCCGCGCGGCACGCCACGTACGCCATGTACGCCGCGTACGCCGTGTACGCCGCAGGGGCGCGTACGCCGCAGGGCCGTGTACGCCGCAGGGCCGTGTACGCCGCAGGGCGGCCACCCCCGGAGGGATGGCCGCCCTGTGAGCGGCTGCCGGGCCCGGACGGGCCCCGCGGCGCCTTACTGGTTGTACGGACCGTAGTCGTAGTCCTCCAGCGGGACCGCCTGGCCGGAGCCGGTGCCGAAGGGCGAGTAGTCGATGTCGTCGTAACCGACGGCCGAGTACATCGCGGCCTTCGCCTCCTCGGTGGGCTCCACCCGGATGTTGCGGTAGCGGGACAGGCCCGTACCGGCCGGGATGAGCTTGCCGATGATGACGTTCTCCTTGAGGCCGATCAGGGAGTCCGACTTGGCGTTGATCGCCGCGTCGGTGAGCACCCGGGTCGTCTCCTGGAAGGACGCCGCCGACAGCCACGACTCGGTGGCGAGCGAAGCCTTGGTGATACCCATCAGCTGCGGCCGGCCGGAGGCCGGGTGGCCGCCTTCCTGCACCACGCGACGGTTCTCGCCCTCGAACTTCGTACGCTCCACCAGCTCGCCCGGCAGCAGCTCCGCGTCGCCGGACTCGATGATCGTCACCCGGCGCAGCATCTGCCGGATGATGATCTCGATGTGCTTGTCGTGGATCGACACGCCCTGGCTGTTGTAGACCTTCTGCACCTCGCCGACCAGGTGCACCTGGACGGCGCGCTGGCCGAGGATCCGCAGCACGTCGTGCGGGTTGGTGGCACCCACGGTCAGCGGCTGGCCGACCGCGACGTGGTCGCCCTCGCCCACCAGCAGACGGGCCCGCTTCGAGATCGCGTACGCGGTCTCGTCGGAGCCGTCGTCGGGGGTGACGACGATCTTCTTCGTCTTCTCGGTCTCCTCGATGCGGACCCGGCCGGCCGACTCGCTGATCGGGGCCACACCCTTGGGGGTACGGGCCTCGAAGAGTTCGACGACACGCGGCAGACCCTGCGTGATGTCGTCACCCGCCACACCACCGGTGTGGAAGGTACGCATCGTCAGCTGGGTGCCGGGCTCACCGATGGACTGCGCCGCGATGATGCCGACGGCCTCGCCGATGTCCACCAGCTTGCCGGTGGCCAGGGAGCGGCCGTAGCAGTAGGCGCAGGTGCCGACCGCGGACTCACAGGTGAGGACGGAACGGGTCTTGACCGTCTCCACACCGTGCGCGACGAGCTGGTCGATGAGCACATCGCCCAGGTCGACGTTGGCCGGCGCGATGACCTTGCCGTCCACGACGACGTCCTCGGCGAGCATCCGCGCGTACACGCTCGTCTCGACGTCCTCCGCCTTGCGGAGCACACCGTCCGCGCCCTTGGACGCGATGACCAGCTTGAGGCCGCGCTCGGTGCCGCAGTCCTCCTCGCGGATGATCACGTCCTGCGAGACGTCCACCAGACGACGGGTGAGGTAACCCGAGTCGGCGGTCCGCAGGGCGGTGTCCGCGAGACCCTTACGGGCACCGTGCGTGGAGATGAAGTACTCCAGCACGGAGAGACCCTCGCGGAACGACGCCTTGATCGGCCGCGGGATGGTCTCGTTCTTCGCGTTGGACACCAGACCACGCATGCCGGCGATCTGACGCATCTGCATCATGTTTCCGCGAGCGCCCGAGTTGACCATCATGAAGATGGGGTTGGTCTTCGGGAAGTTCACGTTCATCGCCTCGGCGACCTCGTTGGTCGCCTTGGTCCAGATCGCGATGAGCTCCTGCGTGCGCTCGTCCTTGGTGATCAGACCGCGCTCGTACTGCTTCTGGACCTTCTCGTCCTGCGACTCGTAGCCCTCGATGATGGCCTTCTTGGCCTCGGGGACGACGATGTCGGAGACGGCCACGGTGACACCCGAACGGGTGGCCCAGTGGAAGCCGGCGGCCTTCAGGTTGTCGAGCGTCGCCGCCACGGTCACCTTGGGGTAGCGCTCGGCCAGGTCGTTGACGATCTCGGAGAGCTGCTTCTTGCCCACCGAGTAGTCGACGAACGGGTAGTCCTCGGGCAGCAGCTCGTTGAAGAGCGCCCGGCCCAGGGTCGTACGGAGCCGGAAGCCGTCACCCAGCTGCCAGTCACTCCCCCCGGCCGTCGCGCCGTCTCCGGCCTCGCCCTCACCGGCCGGCGGGGTCCAGCCCCGCGGCGGAACGGTGCCCACCGGGAAGCGGATGTCGACCTTCGCCTGGAGCGACAGCTCCCGGGCGTCGAACGCCATGATCGCCTCGGCGGTGGAGCCGAACGAACGGCCCTCTCCGACGACCTCGCGCTCCGCCTCGTCGGTGGTGAGGAAGAACAGGCCCAGCACCATGTCCTGCGTCGGCATGGTGACCGGACGGCCGTCGGCCGGCTTGAGGATGTTGTTCGAGGACAGCATCAGGATGCGGGCCTCGGCCTGCGCCTCCGCGGACAGCGGCAGGTGCACGGCCATCTGGTCACCGTCGAAGTCCGCGTTGAACGCAGTGCAGACGAGCGGGTGGATCTGAATGGCCTTGCCCTCGACCAGCTGCGGCTCGAAGGCCTGGATGCCGAGGCGGTGCAGGGTCGGCGCACGGTTCAGCAGCACCGGGTGCTCGGCGATGACCTCTTCCAGCACGTCGTACACGACCGTGCGGCCGCGCTCGACCATGCGCTTCGCCGACTTGATGTTCTGCGCGTGGTTGAGGTCCACCAGGCGCTTCATCACGAACGGCTTGAACAGCTCCAGCGCCATGGCCTTCGGCAGACCGCACTGGTGCAGCTTGAGCTGCGGGCCGACGACGATCACGGAACGGGCCGAGTAGTCGACGCGCTTGCCGAGCAGGTTCTGCCGGAAGCGGCCCTGCTTGCCCTTGAGCATGTCGGACAGCGACTTCAGCGGACGGTTGCCGGGGCCCGTCACCGGGCGGCCGCGGCGGCCGTTGTCGAAGAGCGCGTCGACGGCCTCCTGGAGCATGCGCTTCTCGTTGTTCACGATGATCTCGGGCGCGCCGAGGTCGAGAAGCCGCTTCAGGCGGTTGTTCCGGTTGATGACACGGCGGTACAGGTCGTTCAGGTCGGAGGTCGCGAAGCGGCCACCGTCCAGCTGCACCATCGGACGCAGGTCCGGCGGGATCACCGGGACGCAGTCCAGCACCATGCCCTTGGGGCTGTTGCGGGTCTGCAGGAAGGCGGAGACGACCTTGAGGCGCTTGAGCGCACGGGTCTTCTTCTGGCCCTTGCCGGTCCGGATGATCTCGCGGAGGCGCTCGGCCTCCTCGTCGAGGTCGAAGGTCTCCAGGCGCTTCTGCAGCGCCGCGGCACCCATCGAGCCGTCGAAGTAGGTGCCGAAGCGGTCCCGCAGCTCGCGGTAGAGCAGCTCGTCGCCCTCCAGGTCCTGGACCTTGAGGTTCTTGAACCGGTTCCACACCTCGTCGAGGCGGTCGATCTCGCGCTGCGCGCGGTCGCGCAGCTGCTTCATCTCACGCTCGGCGCCCTCGCGCACCTTGCGGCGCACGTCGGCCTTGGCACCCTCGGCCTCCAGCTCGGCCAGGTCGGTCTCGAGCTTCTTGGCCCGGGCCTCCAGGTCGGCGTCGCGGCGCTGCTCGATCTGCTGGCGCTCGACGGAGACGTGCGTCTCCAGCGAGGGCAGGTCGCGGGTGCGGCGCTCCTCGTCCACGTACGTGATCATGTACGCGGCGAAGTAGATGACCTTCTCGAGGTCCTTCGGGGCGAGGTCCAGCAGGTAGCCCAGCCGGGACGGGACGCCCTTGAAGTACCAGATGTGGGTGACGGGGGCGGCCAGCTCGATGTGGCCCATCCGCTCACGGCGCACCTTGGCGCGGGTCACCTCGACGCCGCAGCGCTCACAGATGATGCCCTTGAAGCGGACGCGCTTGTACTTTCCGCAGTAGCACTCCCAGTCCCGGGTCGGACCGAAGATCTTCTCGCAGAAGAGTCCGTCCTTCTCGGGCTTGAGGGTGCGGTAGTTGATGGTCTCCGGCTTCTTGACCTCACCGTGCGACCACTGACGGATGTCGTCAGCGGTAGCCAGGCCGATCCGCAGCTCGTCGAAGAAGTTGACGTCGAGCACTTGTCGTCAATCCCTCTTTCGGGGTTTGTCGCCGCTGCCGAGGGGGGCGTCCCGGCGGCGGCTGTGTCTTCATCGTGGTCTGTACGGTCCGGGCTGACCGGGGCCGCGTCTCGTGGTGACGACGGGGCCCCGGCCGAACCGTCAGACCTCTTCGACGCTGCTCGGCTCGCGCCGGGACAGGTCGATACCGAGCTCCTCCGCGGCGCGGAAGACGTCCTCGTCGGTGTCACGCATCTCGATGGACATGCCGTCCGAGGACAGCACCTCCACGTTGAGGCAGAGGGACTGCATTTCCTTGATGAGCACCTTGAAGGACTCCGGAATGCCGGGCTCGGGGATGTTCTCGCCCTTGACGATGGCCTCGTAGACCTTCACGCGGCCGGTGACGTCGTCGGACTTGATGGTCAGCAGCTCCTGGAGGGCGTAAGCGGCGCCGTACGCCTCCAGCGCCCACACCTCCATCTCACCGAAGCGCTGGCCACCGAACTGGGCCTTACCACCCAGCGGCTGCTGGGTGATCATCGAGTACGGACCGGTCGACCGGGCGTGCAGCTTGTCGTCGACCAGGTGGTGGAGCTTGAGGATGTACATGTAGCCGACCGAGATCGGCTCGGGGAACGGCTCGCCGGAGCGGCCGTCGAACAGGTTCGCCTTGCCGGACGGCTGCACCATGCGGTCGCCGTCGCGGTTCGGGATCGTGGACTCGAAGAGACCGGCGATCTCGTCCTCGCGGGCACCGTCGAACACCGGGGTGGCGACGTTGGTGCCCGGCTCGACGTGGTCGGCGCCGATGGTCTTCAGGCGGTTCATCCAGTCCTCTTCGCCCTCGACCCTCCAGCCCTGGCTGGCGAGCCAGCCGAGGTGGATCTCGAGGACCTGTCCCGGGTTCATCCGGGACGGGACGCCGAGCGGGTTGAGGATGATGTCGACCGGGGTGCCGTCCTCCAGGAACGGCATGTCCTCGACCGGCAGGATCTTGGAGATGACGCCCTTGTTGCCGTGCCGGCCGGCGAGCTTGTCACCGTCGGTGATCTTCCGCTTCTGGGCCACGTAGACGCGGACCAGCTGGTTGACGCCGGGGGGAAGCTCGTCGCCCTCCTCGCGGTCGAAGACGCGGACGCCGATGACCTTGCCGGTCTCGCCGTGCGGCACCTTCAGCGAGGTGTCACGGACCTCGCGCGCCTTCTCGCCGAAGATCGCGCGGAGCAGCCGCTCCTCCGGGGTCAGCTCGGTCTCACCCTTCGGGGTGACCTTGCCGACCAGGATGTCACCGGCGACGACCTCGGCACCGATGCGGATGATGCCGCGCTCGTCGAGGTCGGCGAGGACCTCCTCGGAGACGTTCGGGATGTCCCGGGTGATCTCCTCGGGGCCGAGCTTGGTGTCACGGGCGTCGACCTCGTGCTCCTCGATGTGGATCGAGGAGAGGACGTCGTCCTGCACCAGCCGCTGGCTGAGGATGATCGCGTCTTCGTAGTTGTGGCCCTCCCACGGCATGAACGCCACGAGGAGGTTCTTGCCGAGGGCCATCTCGCCCTCTTCGGTGGACGGCCCGTCGGCGAGGACCTGGCCCTCGACGACCCGCGCGCCCTCGTCGACGACGACCTTCTGGTTGAAGGACGTGCCCTGGTTCGAGCGGGAGAACTTCGCCACCCGGTAGGTGGTGTAGGTGCCGTCGTCGTTGGCGACGGTGACGTAGTCCGCGGAGACCTCCTGGACCACGCCCTCCTTCTCGGCCTTGATGACGTCACCGGCGTCGACCGCGCAGCGGTACTCCATGCCGGTGCCGACCAGCGGGGCCTCCGCCTTCAGCAGCGGCACCGCCTGGCGCATCATGTTGGAGCCCATGAGCGCGCGGTTGGCGTCGTCGTGCTCCAGGAAGGGGATCATGGCGGTCGCGACCGACACCATCTGGCGCGGCGAGACGTCCATGTAGTCCACGTCGTCGCCGGGGATCAGGTCGACCTCGCCGCCGCGGCGGCGGATCAGCACCCGCTCCTCGGCGAACCGCATGTCCTCGGTCAGCGGCGCGTTGGCCTGCGCGATGACGAAGCGGTCCTCCTCGTCGGCGGTCAGGTAGTCGACCTCGTCGGTGACGACACCGTTCGTGACGCGGCGGTACGGGGTCTCGACGAAACCGAAGGGGTTCACCCGGCCGTACGAGGCGAGCGAGCCGATCAGACCGATGTTCGGTCCTTCCGGCGTCTCGATCGGGCACATCCGGCCGTAGTGCGAGGGGTGCACGTCACGGACCTCGAAGCCGGCCCGCTCACGGCTCAGACCACCCGGGCCCAGCGCGTTGAGGCGGCGCTTGTGGGTGAGCCCGGAGAGCGGGTTCGTCTGGTCCATGAACTGGGACAGCTGGCTGGTGCCGAAGAACTCCTTGATGGAGGCGACGACCGGCCGGATGTTGATCAGCGTCTGTGGCGTGATCGCCTCGACGTCCTGCGTCGTCATCCGCTCACGGACGACCCGCTCCATGCGCGCCAGGCCGGTGCGGACCTGGTTCTGGATCAGCTCGCCGACGTTGCGCAGGCGGCGGTTGCCGAAGTGGTCGATGTCGTCGGTCTCGATGACGATCGTCTGGCCTTCGCCGCTGACCGTCTCCGTCTCGCCGGCGTGCAGCTTGACCAGGTACTTGATGGTCGCGATGACGTCCTCGGTGGTGAGCACACCGGCGTCGAGCGGCGCGTCCCCGCCGAGCTTCTTGTTCACCTTGTAGCGGCCGACCTTGGCGAGGTCGTAGCGCTTCGGGTTGAAGTAGAGGTTCTCGAGCAGGGTCTGCGCGGCCTCGCGCGTCGGGGGCTCGCCCGGACGGAGCTTGCGGTAGATGTCCAGCAGCGCGTCGTCCTGGCCCTGGGTGTGGTCCTTCTCCAGGGTGGCGCGCATGGACTCGTACTCGCCGAACTCCTCGAGGATCTGCTCGGTGGTCCAGCCGAGCGCCTTGAGCAGCACGGTGACGGACTGCTTGCGCTTGCGGTCGATGCGGACACCGACCATGTCGCGCTTGTCGATCTCCATCTCCAGCCAGGCACCCCGGGACGGGATGACCTTGGCGGAGTAGATGTCCTTGTCGGACGTCTTGTCGATGGAGCTGTCGAAGTAGACGCCCGGCGAGCGGACGAGCTGCGTGACGACGACACGCTCGGTGCCGTTGATGCAGAAGGTGCCCTTGTCGGTCATGAGCGGGAAGTCGCCCATGAAGACCGTCTGGGACTTGATCTCGCCGGTCTCGTTGTTGGTGAACTCGGCGGTGACGAAGAGCGGGGCCGCGTACGTGAAGTCGCGCTCCTTGCACTCGTCGAGGGAGTTCTTCGGCGGCTCGAAGCGGTGGTCGCGGAAGGTCAGCGACATCGACCCGGAGAAGTCCTCGATCGGGGAGATCTCTTCGAAGATCTCCTCCAGACCGGACTTGGTGGGGACGTCCTGTCCACTGTCCAGGGCCGACTCGACACGAGCCTTCCAGGCGGCGTTGCCGAGCAGCCAGTCGAAGCTCTCGGTTTGCAGCGCCAGGAGGTTCGGAACCTCGAGGGGCTCCTTGATCTTTGCAAAGGAGATGCGCAGCGGGGCAGTGCTGGCGCCGTTGTTCGTATTGGCGGTCGAGGCGTTGCGCGAGGCGGCCAAGAGGGGGTCCTTCCGAGGGCTCGGACTCACTACGCGCGTACCGGCCCCGTCTCACACGCGAGAGGCTGAAGGAAAATCCCTGGTCAGAGACATCTTCAGCAGTGCACGGAAACGGGTCATGCCCCTGGTGACGGGCAGAGGGCAGCTAACAGGCAGCGCAAAGGGTCAGTGTAGCCACTTGGCACACTGATGTCCAGAAGGGGATTCCGGAGACCGGCGCAGTACCACTCTCTCCCTCCGGGAGGCTGCGGCCGCCGCCTCGGAGAGGGGCCGCGCCTCGTTGTTCTTCACTGCCTTCTTCGAGCCCGCGAACGGGTCGCGCGCTGCCACGCGCATACCGATCCTCACGCCGCCGGGCGCTCATCGATCCACGCGCCGCCGAGCGCATATCGATACTGCCCGCTTCGCCCGCGAACCATGCATCCCCATGCACCGAACCTTGGAACGATGTTGACGACGCGTCCTTAAGATTGCGCGCTGCGTGCCGTTCGTCAAGGCCCCCCAAGCTCATGGAGATCGCCTGCGATCACTTGCGATCGCCGACGGCAGCCGCCGGACCAGCGGTGATCACCCTACCCGCCGGGACCGACAAGACAAGGACACCCGCTCCGGAAACGCCCGAGGGCGACCACCCATGCGGGTGATCGCCCTCGGTGGGAGCTGCTGGGCCGCACGCGCCGCGAGGGCGCGGGACGGGCCCGGTCAGTTCACCGGTGTCACTTGACCTCGACGGAGGCGCCGGCGGCCTTGAGGGACTCGGCAGCCTTGTCCGCGGCCTCCTTGGCGACCTTCTCGAGGACCGGCTTCGGGGTGCCGTCGACGAGGTCCTTGGCCTCCTTCAGACCCAGCGAGGTCAGCTCACGCACGACCTTGATGACCTGGATCTTCTTGTCACCGGCGCCGGTCAGGACGACGTCGAACTCGTCCTGCTCGGCGGCGGCCTCGGCCGGAGCACCACCCTGGGCGCCCGGGGCGACGGCGACGGCGGCCGGAGCGGCGGCCTCGACGTCGAACTTCTCCTCGAAGGCCTTCACGAACTCGGAGAGCTCGATGAGGGTCATCTCGCTGAACTGCTCGAGCAGCTCGTCCTGGGACAGCTTCGCCATGATGGCGTCCTTCCACTAATTCGGCAGGTGCCGGATGTACATGTCGGCGGGCGTACTCGGGCCCGCTGGACCGGGTCGCGCCCGATTACTCGGCGGACTCGGCCTCGGCGGGAGCCGGCGTACCGGCACCGCCCTGCTCGCGCTGGTCGCGAAGCGCGTCCGCGGTACGGACGAACTTCGTGAGCGGCGCCTGGAAGGTCGCCGCGGCCTTGGCCATGGACGCCTTCATGCCGCCGGCCAGCTTGGCGAGCAGCACCTCGCGGGACTCGAGGTCCGCAAGCTTCTTCAGTTCGTCGGCGTCGTACTTGGCGCCGTCGACGATGCCGCCCTTGATGACAAGAGCGGGGTTCTCCTTGGCGAAGTCACGCAGACCCTTGGCCGCCTCGACCGGGTCTCCGGTCACGAAGGCCACGGCCGACGACCCGGTGAACAGGTCGTCCAGCTCGCTGATCCCGGCGTCATTGGCCGCGATCTTGGTCAGCGTGTTCTTCACCACACGGTACTGAGCGTTCTCACCGAGCGAACGGCGCAGCTCCTTGAGCTGTGCCACGGTGAGACCGGTGTACGCGGTCACAACGGCCGCGTTGGAGTTCTGGAACTTGTCCTTGATCTCCTCGACGGCGGCAACCTTGTCGGCACTCGCCATGAGCCTCGGCCTCCTTCCGGGTGATGGTCCTCGACCGGTCTCGCGACCGGTCGCACACGTCGCCGGACCGCCCGCATCGGGCACACGAAGAAGGGGGCTCAACAAAAACGAAACGCCCCTGCGCAGGCGCACGGGGCGTGACTCGACCGGCCGGACCCGGGGGTCCGTCACGGGAGTTCATCCACATTCACCTGCACGGGCCGTCCGCGGAAGCGGATCCTTCGGCCACTGCGCACCCGGGGGCGCACAGCAACGACCAGCGGTCTTTGGCTACCGGCACAGCTTACGCGAACGTGTCACCGCAATCCAAATCGGCCGGTCCCACGAGACCTGCCCGGTCCCACCACACCTGCCCGGTCCCGCCGGACACGCCCCGGTGCCTGCCGGACGTGCCCGGGCCCGCCGCCCCCGCTGCTGCCGTTCCCGCCGCCCCGACGCGCCCTGTCCCGTCCCGCCCGTACCCGCTGTCCCGGCAGCCGGCCGTGCCGCCCCGCCCGGCCACCGCCGTGCCCCGACGCGCATGCCGTACGGCTGCACCTGCCGGTCCTGCGCCTCCCACCGATCCTGCCGCCTCCTGCCGCCTCCTGCCGCCTCCCGTCCGTCCATGACGCGAGCCGGGCCCGCACCCCCCCGACGGGGATGCGGGCCCGGCTCGTGCGGCTCCTGCGGCTGCTGCCCGAAGGTCAGACGGCGGCCGGGTCCTCCTCGGCGAGGAGGTTGCGGGTGCGGTTGGCGTCCAGCTGGATGCCGGGGCCCATCGTCGTGGTCAGGGTCGCCTTCTTGATGTAGCGGCCCTTCGCGGCGGACGGCTTGAGGCGGTTGATCTCCTCGAGCGCGGCGCCGTAGTTCTCCACCAGCTGCTTCTCGTCGAACGAGACCTTGCCGATGATGAAGTGCAGGTTCGCGTGCTTGTCGACACGGAACTCGATCTTGCCACCCTTGATCTCGGTCACGGCCTTGGCCACGTCCGGGGTGACGGTGCCGGTCTTCGGGTTCGGCATCAGACCACGCGGACCGAGCACGCGGCCGAGGCGGCCGACCTTGCCCATCAGGTCCGGGGTGGCGACGACGGCGTCGAAGTCCAGACGGCCCTTGGAGACCTCGTCGATCAGTTCGTCGGAGCCGACGATGTCGGCGCCCGCGGCCTCCGCGGCCGCAGCACGGTCACCGGTCGCGAAGACCAGGACCCGGGCGGTCTTACCGGTGCCGTGCGGGAGGTTCACGGTGCCGCGGACCATCTGGTCGGCCTTGCGCGGGTCGACACCCAGGCGCATGGCGACCTCGACGGTCGCGTCGAACTTGGTCGTGGTGGTCTCCTTGGCGAGACGGACGGCCTCGAGCGGTGCGTACGCCTTGGTGGCGTCGACCTTGGCGTCCGCAGCGCGGAGAGTCTTGCTGCGCTTCACTGCTGCTCCTTGAGTTCTGTGGAGTCGTGGTGCGGGCCGCGCCGGCCCTCCCACGGTGGCTGTGGCAGCCACGGTGACGGTGCGAGGTGGCCCTCGACCGGAGGCGGGGCTCAGCCCTCGACCGTGACACCCATCGAGCGGGCGGTGCCGGCGATGATCTTCTCGGCGGCGTCCAGGTCGTTGGCGTTCAGGTCGGGCATTTTGGTGGTGGCGATGTCCCGGACCTGGTCGCGGGTGATCTTCGCGACCTTCTTGACGTGCGGCTCGCCGGAGCCCTTGTCCACGCCCGCGGCCTTGAGGATCAGCTTCGCGGCCGGCGGAGTCTTGGTCACGAAGGTGAAGGAGCGGTCCTCGTAGACCGTGATCTCCACCGGCACGACCATGCCGCGCTGCGACTCGGTCGCGGCGTTGTAGGCCTTGCAGAACTCCATGATGTTGACGCCGTGCTGGCCCAGCGCGGGGCCGACCGGCGGGGCCGGGTTCGCGGCACCGGCCTGGATCTGGAGCTTGATCAGCCCCGTGACCTTCTTCTTCTTGGGAGGCATTGCTCTCTCCGGGTCCTAGTGAGAGGTTTCCGCCTCCGGTCCGGATCATCCGGATGGAGGCATACCGCACCACGATAACGGGTATGGCGGTGCGGCCAAAAACCGGGCAGGTCGGAACGGCTTTCNGCCGTTCCGACCTGCCCGGAGGTCCTGGCGGCGGCGCCGGTGTCCGGCCCGCCGCAAGCGCTAGTTCTTCTGGATCTGGTCGAAGCTCAGCTCGACCGGGGTCTCGCGGCCGAAGATCTCGACCAGGCCCTTGACCTTCTTCGAGTCGGCGTTGATCTCGTTGATCGTCGCCTGGAGGGTGGCGAACGGCCCGTCGGTGACGGTGACCGAGTCGCCGACCTCGAAGTCCAGCACCTGGACCTCGACCTTGCGGCTCGGCGCCGGGACGCCCGCCTCGTCGGCGGCGGCCTTGGCGGCCTTCTCCTCGGCCTCCGGGGCGAGCATCTTGACGATCTCGTCCAGGGTCAGCGGGTACGGGTCGTAGGCGTTGCCCACGAAGCCGGTGACGCCCGGGGTGTTCCGGACGACGCCCCAGGACTCGTTCGTCAGGTCCATGCGCACCAGCACGTAGCCGGGCAGCTTGTTCTGCCGGACGTTCTTCCGCTCGCCGTTCTTGATCTGGACGATCTCTTCCTCGGGCACCTCGGCCTGGTAGATGAAGTCCTCGACGTTGAGCGATACGGCGCGCTGCTCCAGGTTCGCCTTCACGCGCTTCTCGTAGCCCGCGTAGGTGTGGATGACATACCACTCGCCGGGCAGGAGGCGCAGCTCACGGCGGAGCTCCTCGACCGGGTCGGACTCGGGCGCCTGCTCCTCGGCTGCCGCCCCGGCGCCCTCACCGGCCTCGCCGGACTCCTCGGCACCGGCGTCACCGGACTCCTCGTCGGCGGCCTCCGCGGCCCCCGCCTCGTCCGTCCCGGTGTCGTCGCCGGTCTCGTCCGCCCCCTCGGCGGTGCTCTCCGCGGTGCTGTCGCCGACCGTCTCCGGTGCAGCTCCGGCCGGCTCGGCCGTCGCAGCAGCCTCTTCACCCTGCTCGGGCTCGATGGCGTCGTTCAGGTTCGGGTCAGACACTGTGGCTGCTTCTTCCTGGCTTTAAGGGGTCGAACATGCGTCGGACGGTCGTCTGGTGCGGCGTCCGACGCGGGCATCAGCCGAAAACGTACTTGACGACTTCGCCGAATCCATAGTCCATCACGGTCACGAGACCGATCATGATGACAACGAAGATGATCACCACAGTGGTGTACGTCGTGAGCTGATTGCGCGACGGCCAGACGACTTTCCGGAGCTCCGCCACGATCTGGCGGTAGAACAGCGCGAGACGGCCCAGAGGGCCCTTCTTGCCGCGCTTGCCGCCTCCGCCGCGCCGAGTCTTCTTCTTCGGCGGATCTTCGCCGTCGCCGTCGGACCGACCGCTCTCAGGCGTGTCGATGGAGCCCAGGGCGTCCGTCACTCGTCCTCACCTGATCCCGGGTCGTGGCCGTGCCGCGCCCGGTGGAGCCGCACGGCGGTGCATTGCAGTACGTACATGCGCACACATCCTGGCGAAGATGCGTGTAGCAGGGCCGGAGGGACTTGAACCCCCAACCGCTGGTTTTGGAGACCAGTGCTCTTCCAATTGAGCTACGACCCTTGGTGGTGCCCTCCAACCTACCGCATCCGGCCTGCTGCATGGAGTGCACAGGTGGAGACGGCCGTCGGAGGCCAACGACGAGTGAGTGTACGTGTTCCGCGGCCGGGCGTCGAACAGGATGCGTCCGCGGAGGCCCGCACCGGCCCGCCGGAGGGCGCCGGGCGTCCCGGCCGGCCGCGTGCCGGAACACACGTGCCGCGGAGGCGGGCCGTCTGGGACGATGCCCCCATGACCGCTGCAACCCCTTCCGCACAGTCCGCCGCCGACCGCAGGGTCTCCGCCCGCGTCGGCGCGATCTCCGAGTCGGCGACGCTCGCCGTCGACGCCAAGGCGAAGGCCCTCAAGGCGGCCGGCCGCCCGGTGATCGGCTTCGGCGCGGGTGAGCCCGACTTCCCGACGCCCGACTACATCGTCGAGGCGGCGGTCGAGGCCTGCCGCAACCCGAAGTTCCACCGCTACACCCCGGCGGGCGGCCTGCCCGAGCTCAAGGCCGCCATCGTCGAGAAGACCCGCCGTGACTCCGGTTACGAGGTCGAGGCGTCCCAGATCCTGGTGACCAACGGCGGCAAGCAGGCGATCTACGAGGCGTTCGCCGCGATCCTCGACCCGGGCGACGAGGTCATCGTCCCGGCCCCGTACTGGACGACCTACCCGGAGTCGATCCGGCTGGCCGGCGGTGTCCCGGTGGACGTCGTCGCCGACGAGACCACCGGTTACCGGGTCTCCGTCGAGCAGCTGGAGGCCGCGCGGACCGAGAACACCAAGGTCCTGGTGTTCGTCTCGCCGTCCAACCCGACGGGTGCCGTCTACAGCCGCGCACAGGTCGAGGAGATCGGCCGCTGGGCCGCCGAGCACGGCCTGTGGGTGCTGACCGACGAGATCTACGAGCACCTGGTCTACGGCGACGCGGAGTTCTCCTCGCTGCCGGCCGCCGTGCCGGAGCTGCGCGAGAAGTGCGTCGTCGTCAACGGCGTGGCCAAGACGTACGCCATGACCGGCTGGCGCGTCGGCTGGATCATCGGCCCGAAGGACGTCGTCAAGGCCGCGACGAACCTCCAGTCGCACGCCACCTCGAACGTCTCCAACGTCGCCCAGGCCGCCGCGCTCGCGGCCGTCTCCGGTGACCTGGAGGCCGTCGCGAAGATGCGCGAGGCTTTCGACCGGCGGCGCCGCACGATCGTGCGGATGCTCAACGAGATCGACGGTGTGGACTGCCCGGAGCCCGAGGGCGCCTTCTACGCGTACCCGTCGGTCAAGGGCCTGCTCGGCAAGGAGATCCGGGGCAGGCGGCCGCGGAGCAGCGTCGAGCTGGCCGAGGTGATCCTGGAGGAGGCCGAGGTCGCGGTCGTGCCGGGCGAGGCCTTCGGCACCCCGGGCTATCTGCGGCTCTCGTACGCGCTGGGTGACGAGGACCTCGCCGAGGGCGTGTCCCGGCTGCAGAAGCTGCTGGGCGAGGCGCGCGCGTAACGACGCCCGGCACGCGGGCGCGCCGTGTCACCGGGCGCGCCGTGTTCACCGTCGGCGCCATGTCTACCGTCGGCGCCGTGTTCACCGGGCGCACTCCGGGACGCCTGCGGGCGCCCCCGGGGTGCGCCCGCGGCGCGTCCGGGCTCCGGCCGGAGCGAAAGCCTCCGGAAAGACATTCGGGCCGCCCCTCCTTCCGGGAACCCACTACCGGGCCGGTCCGCTCATGCGGCAGGATCTTGGGATGTTGACGTCTCCCGGCGGACACCGACCGCACTCCCGTACGTCCGACCGCGCCGTGCGCGATGTCAGCCTGCTGCCGAAGGCCCATCTGCATCTGCACTTCACCGGCTCGATGCGGCCCGGCACCCTGCTCGAACTCGCCGACAAGCACGGTGTGCACCTGCCGGACGCGCTCAGCGGCGGCGCCCCGCCCAAGCTGCGCGCGACCGACGAGCGCGGCTGGTTCCGTTTCCAGCGGCTCTACGACATCGCCCGGTCCTGTCTGCGGACCGCCGAGGACATCCAGCGGCTGGTGCGGGAGGCGGCGCAGGAGGACGCCGCGGACGGGTCGCGGTGGCTGGAGATCCAGGTCGACCCGACCTCGTACGCCCCGCGGCTCGGCGGGCTCATCCCGGCCATGGAGATCATCCTGGACGCGGTGGACTCGGCCTCCCGGGACACCGGGATCGGGATACGGGTGCTCGTCGCGGCGAACCGGATGAAACACCCGCTGGACGCCCGCACGCTGGCGCGGCTCGCGGTGCGGTACGCCGACCGCGGGGTGATCGGCTTCGGGCTGTCGAACGACGAGCGGCGCGGATTCGCACGCGACTTCGACCGCGCGTTCGCCATCGCCCGGGACGGCGGTCTGCTGGCCGCCCCGCACGGCGGCGAGCTGGCCGGTCCCGGCAGCGTCCGGGACTGCCTGGACGATCTGGGCGCCGAGCGGGTGGGCCACGGGGTGCGGGCGGCGGAGGACCCGCGGCTGCTGCAACGGCTGGCCGAGCGCGGGGTGACCTGCGAGGTCTGCCCGGCCTCGAACGTGGCCCTCGGCGTGTACGAGAAGCCGGAGGACGTTCCGCTGCGGGTGCTGTACGACGCGGGCGTCCCGATGGCCCTCGGCGCGGACGACCCGCTGCTGTTCGGCTCACGGCTGGCCGCGCAGTACGAGCTGGCACGGGTCTCACACGGTTTCACGGACGCGGAGCTGGCGGAGCTGGCCCGGCAGTCGGTACGGGGCTCCCGGGCGCCGGAGGACGTGCGGCGGGGGATGCTGGCGGACATCGACGCCTGGCTGGCGGCTCCGGTCCCCGGCCCGCCGGCCGCCCGGGGCTGAGGGCTCGGGGCGCGGGGCGCGGGGCTCGGGAAGTCCCCTCCTCCGGGGCCCGCCCCCTCCCGTCGGCACGGCGGCCGCGGGTTGTTCCGGCTTGGCGCCCGGCGCGGCTGCCGCCGGGTCAGCCGACGCCGTGCAGCACGGCGCGGGCCATCCTGCGGGCGAACTCCTCCAGCGGCTCCCCCGGGTCGCCGTCCGGGTCCAGCAGGAACACCCGCTGGGAGCACGCGCCCAGCAGCAGCGACGCGGCCGCGTCCGGATCCGCGTCGGGGCGCACGCGTCCCGCGTCGCGCTCCGCCCGGAGGTAGCGCGCCAGCGCGTCGACCGGCGTGCGCGGGCCGCCGCCCGCTTTCCGTACGCCCTCCCGGTGCCGCTTGAGCAGCGCGGGCTCCGCGTACAGCGAGGCGGCGATCGGCACGCTGGACTCGTAGAACCGGGCGGCGCGCCGGGCGATCTCGGTGAGGTTCTCCTCCAGGTCGCCCTCGCCGGGGCGCTCGGTCAGTTCGGCCAGCAGCGGGCCGAGCCGGGGCAGCCGCTCCTGGAAGACCCGGACGAAGATCTCCTCCTTGCCGGAGAAGTGCTTGTAGAGCGCGGCCTCCGAGCAACCCGCGGCGCGCGCGATCTCCTTGGTCGTCGTCCGGGCCAGCCCGGCGGTGCGCAGCAGCTGGTGGGCGGCTTCGAGGATGCGGGCGCGGGTGGACTGCATGGCGGCTCCGAGGGCGCTTGACGCGAGGTGAGTGAACACTCACTCTATCGGTGAGTGAATACTTACCCACCCAATGGGGAGGCAGTCGTGAAACTCACGGTCCTCGGTGCCACCGGCGGCACCGGCCGACACGTGGTCCAGCAGGCGCTGGACAGCGGGCACCAGGTCACAGCGGTGGTGCGCGACCCGGCGCGGCTGGCGGTCGGCGACCGTCCCGGGCTGCGCACGACGACCGTCCCGGACCTGGCCGACGCGGAGGCGCTGCGTCCGGCCTTCGAGGGGAGCGACGCGGTGCTGTCGGGCGTCGGCGTCCGCAGCGTCAAGGAGGCCCGCGCCGGCATCGCGCACACGGCGGCACGGCACATCCTGACCGCGCTGGCCGGTACCGGGGTCAGCCGGTTCGTGGCGATCAGCGCGGCCCCCGTGGGGCCGACTCCGGCCGGGGAGAGCCTGCCGAACCGGATGATCGTCCGGCCGCTCGTCGGCGCGGTGCTGCGGCCGGTCTACACGGACCTGGCGGCGATGGAGGAGGAGATCCGCCGCAGCGGCACCGCGTGGACGGTGGTGCGGCCGCCCAAGCTGACGGACAAGCCGGTCACCGGTGTCTACCGGACGGCGGTCGGCGCGATCGTCCCCCGCGGCGGCACGATCTCCCGGGCGGACCTGGCGCACGCGATGCTGGCGGTGCTGGACGACCCGGCGACGGTCGGGCGGACGGTGGGTGTCGCGTACTGACGGCGGGCGGCGGGCGGCGGGGGTCCGCACGCGGATACGGGCACGGGCCCGGGGCGGACGAGGCGGTGACGGCAGGCAGAGCGGTGACCGCGGACGAGGCGGTGGTGGTGGCGGACGGGGGCGCGCGGGCGGGAGCGAAGAACCAGCCGCCGGTGGCCATCAGCCACCGGCCGCCCGTGCGGCCATCAGCCACCGGCCGCCCGGCCGGTGCCCGCTACAGGCTGACCCCCACCGTCACCGGCTCGTTGACCAGCGTCACCCCGAAGGCGCCTCGGACCCCGTCGCGGACCTCGCGGGCGAGGGCGAGGAGGTCCTCGGTGGTGGCCGAGCCGCGGTTGGTGAGCGCCAGGGTGTGCTTGCCGGAGATCCTGGCGGGCCCGGTGCCGTAGCCCTTGGTGAAGCCTGCCTTGTCGATGAGCCAGGCCGCGGAGACCTTCACGCGCCCCTCCCCCGCCGGGTACGCGGGTGGCGCGACGTCCGGGCCCAGGCGTTCCGCGGCGCGGGCCAGGAAGGCGGTGTGCTCGTCGGGGCCGAGCACCGGGTTGGTGAAGAAGGAGCCCGCCGACCAGGTGTCGTGATCCTCCGGGTCCAGCACCATGCCCTTGCCCGCGCGCAGCTTCAGCACGGTTTCCCGGGCCTGGGCGGCGGCGACCCGTTCACCGGGCTCGACACCGAGGGTGCGGGCGGTCTCGGCGTACCGGATCGGCGCGGACAGCCCGCCCGCGTCCTCCAGCCCGAACCGGACGCGGAGCACCACATGGCGGTCCGGATCGGCCTTGAAGCGGCTGTGGCGGTACGAGAAGCCGCAGTCGGCGTTCGGCAGGGTGACGACCTCGCCGGCCCGCCGGTCGTAGGCGACGACCTCGGTGATGACGGAGGAGACCTCCTGGCCGTACGCGCCGACGTTCTGGATCGGCGTCGCACCGGCGGAGCCGGGGATTCCGGCCAGGCACTCGATCCCGGCCAGTCCGGCGGAGACGGTGCGGGCCACCGCGTCGGACCAGTTCTCGCCCGCGGCCAGCTCCAGCCGGGTGCCGGCCAGGTCGAAACCCTCGGTGGCGATGCGCAGCGCGGTGCCCTCGAAGCCCTTGTCGGAGATGACGAGGTTGCTGCCGCCGCCGATCACGAGCAGCGGGGTGCCCTCGGCGTCGGCCTCGCGGACGGTGGCGATCACCTCGTCGTCCGTCGTGGCGGTGACCAGCCGGCCGGCCGGTCCGCCGAGCCGGAAGGTGGTGAGCGGGGCGAGAGGGGCGTCGTGGAGTTCCTGCACGGAGCCAGCCTACGGCGCGTGCGGCCCGGGGCGGCGACGCCCCGGGCCCCCGCGGAACGCTCCGGCGGTCACGCCAGCCGGACGACGGCCCGGGACATGCCGAGCACCTTCTGGCCCGCGCTGGTCGCCGTCAGGTCGACCCGTACGGTGCGTGCCGCGTCGTCGAGCTTGGCCGCGACCTTGGCGGACACCTCGATCAGGGCGCCCGTGCCGTCGTCCGGGACGACGACCGGCTTGGTGAAGCGCACCCCGTACTCCACGACGGCCCCCGGGTCGCCGGTCCAGTCGGTGACGACGCGGACGGCCGAGGCCATGGTGAACATGCCGTGCGCGATGACGTCGGGCAGTCCCACCTCCCTGGCGAACCGCTCGTTCCAGTGGATCGGGTTGAAGTCCCCGGAGGCGCCCGCGTAACGCACGAGGGTGTCGCGGGTCACCGGGAAGCTCTGCGCGGGCAGTTCGGTGCCGACCGCCACGTCGTCGTACGCAATGACCGCCGCCATGTCAGCTCTCCTTCTCGGGGGCGCGCGCCACCAGCTTGATGTACGTGGTCACCACGTGTTCGCCGGACTCCTCGTACACCTCGCCGCGGACTTCGAGGACGTCGTTCCCGGCGAGCGACTTGACCGACTCGATCGAGGTGGTCACCGACAGCCGGTCGCCGGCCCGGACCGGCCGGGTGTGGACGAAGCGCTGGTCGCCGTGGACGACCCGGCTGTAGTCCAGGCCCAGCTGCGGGTCGTCGACGACCTGCCCGGCCGCCTTGAAGGCGATCGCGAAGACGAAGGTCGGCGGGGCGATGACGTCGGGATGCCCGAACGCCTTGGCCGCCTCCGGGTCGGTGTACGCCGGATTGGCGTCACCGACCGCCTCGGCGAACTCCCGGATCTTCTCGCGGCCCACCTCGTAGGGCGGGGTCGGCGGATAGACCCGGCCGACGAAGGACTGGTCAAGCGGCATCTGCTCGGCACCTCCTGGAAGGAGCTGGCTGGTCGGGGCCCCGGCGGGACCGGAGGAGCCGGGCGGCGGACCCGGCCCGCAACGCCACGAGGCCGCCCCCGCTGTGGGGGACGGCCTCATGAACGAGCCTGTTGTTATCGCGTCTCGCGGTGCGCGGTGTGCGAGTTGCAGCGCGGGCAGTGCTTCTTCATCTCAAGACGGTCCGGGTTGTTGCGCCGGTTCTTCTTGGTGATGTAGTTCCGCTCCTTGCACTCCACGCAGGCCAGCGTGATCTTCGGGCGGACGTCGGTGGCAGCCACGTGAGTGCTCCTTGACGGACAGAGGGGATGAACGCAGAAAGAGTAGCCGATCGAAGGACCTAGCCTGCAATCGGCTACTGTTAGTAGCGGTGACCGGACTTGAACCGGTGACACAGCGATTATGAGCCGCTTGCTCTACCGACTGAGCTACACCGCTTCGATATGATCACAACCCGCCCGGGCGGGCGGATTGTTCCCACATCAGAGCCCCAATACGGAATCGAACCGTAGACCTTCTCCTTACCATGGAGACGCTCTGCCGACTGAGCTATTGGGGCGAGCGATGAAGACATTACACGCTGAACCGCCGAAGGTGAAATCCGTATCGGCACGCCCCGGCCGCTGTGCGCCGTCACACACCGTGCGCCCCGCCAACCCCTCCGGTACGACTATTCGCCTCCTCCTCGAAGCCGCCCCGCACGCGTTCTAGGCTCGACCCACGCTTCGTGATCTTTTGGCGCGAACCGGTGGATACCGCATACCCGCAGGAGCGCGATGCCCGACAGCCGACCGCAGCCCCCGGGGCGTGAGGGCGCGGCCCCCGACGCACCCGTACTGGTGCTGTCCGGTGCCCGGCTCCCGGACGGCCGGACCGTCGACGTACGGCTCAGCGGCGGCCGCGTCGAAGCGGTCGGCACGGCCGGCAGCCTCACCGGCCCCGACGGGCCCTCCCCCGCTCCCGGGCCCGGGCGGGCCCGGGGCGCCGATCCCGGCCGGGACACGGGGCCCGGCCGGGGCAACGGCGTACCCGCGGCCGGACCCGCACCGGCCGCGGCGCCCCGGGCCCGGATCGACCTCACCGGCTATCTGCTGCTCCCCGCGCCCGCCGAGCCGCACGCCCACACCGACACCGCGCTCACGGCGGGCACCGGCGGCCCCGCCTCGTACACCGCGGCCGACGTGCAGCGCCGCACCACGGAGGCCGCGCTGCTCGCCCTCGGGCACGGGGCCACCGCCGTGCGCAGCCATGTCCGGATCGGCGGCGTGCACGGGCTGGGCGCGCTGGAGGGGGCGCTCCAGGCGCGGCAGGCGCTGGACGGGCTGACGGACCTGACGGCCGTCGCCGTGCCGCGCGTGCTCACCGGGATCGCCGGGGCGGACGGGCTCGCGACGCTGCGGGACGCGCTGAAGATGGGCGCGGCCGTCGTCGGCGGCTGCCCCGATCTCGATCCGGACCCGGCGGGGTACGTCGAGACGGTCCTCGCCGTCGCCGCCGAGCACGGCTGCCCCGTGGACCTGCACACCGAGGGTGACGATCCGGTGCGTCTCGCCCGGCTCGCCGCGATGGCCGGCGGGCTGCGGCCCGGGGTCACCATCGGGCCCTGCACGGGGCTCGGGCTGCTCCCGCGGCAGACGGCGGCCCGCACCGCGGACCGGCTCGCCGCCGCGGGGGTCACGGTCGTCTGCCTGCCGCAGGGCGACTGCCCGGCCATGGAGCGCGACGGCACCGTGCCGCCACCGCCGTCCGCTCCCGCCGCCGCCCTCGTACGGCTGCTGCGGGCGGCCGGGGTGCGGGTGGCGGCGGGCAGCGGGGCGCTGCGGGACGCGGCCAATCCGGTCGGCCGGGGCGATCCGCTGGAGGCGGCCTTCCTGCTGGCGGCCCAGGCCGGGGAGCGGGTGGAGGACGCGTACGCGGCGGTGTGCGCCCGGGCCCGGGAGGCGATGGGGCTGCCGGAGGTGCGTCTGGAGGCGGGTTTTCCGGCCGAGTTGCTGGCGGTGCGCGGACGGGATCTGGCCGGGGTGCTGTCGCTCGCCTACAGCCGGCTGGTGGTGCACCGGGGGCGGGTCGTCGCCCGGACCAGCGCGGTGCGCGAATACTGCGACTCGGAGGCGGTCGCGGCGCTGGACCTGCCCCGGCAGGGGCGCCAGCCGGGCGGCGGCGCACGGTAGGTTCCCGCAGCCCGGTGCCGTGTCACCCGGTGCTGTTTGTGCCGCCGGGGCCGGGCCGGTGTTGTGCTGCCGGGGGCCGGGCGACCGGGGGTGGTGCTGTGCCGACCGGTCCGGTCCGGGCGGTGCTGTGGTGCCGGGTCCGGGCCGGTCCGGGGCCCGCGCGCCGGACGCGCCGGACGCCCAGGAGGCGTCGGCCGCTCCGGAACGCGGTTCGCGCGGGCGCGGATGCCGTCGGCTGTCCGGAACCCGGCGGGCGGACGGGTGAACGGGGCGCGCGGCCCCCGGGCCGTCCGGCGCCGACCGGGCCCCGGGCGTACGGTCGTTCCCATGCGCATTGTCATCGCAGGTGGACACGGTCAGATCGCGCTGCGGCTGGAGCGGTTGCTCGCCGGGCGCGGTGACGAGGTCGCGGGGCTGATCCGCAACCGCGATCACGGGGACGATCTCCGGGAGGCGGGCGCCGAACCCGTGTTGTGCGACCTGGAGTCGGCCTCGGCCGAGGAGGTCGCGGCGCACCTCCAGGGCGCGGACGCCGCCGTCTTCGCGGCGGGCGCGGGCCCGGGCAGCGGCGAGGCCCGGAAGGACACGGTGGACCGCGCGGCGGCGGAACTGTTCGCCGAGGCGGCGCAGCGGGCGGGCGTACGGCGGTTCCTGGTCGTCTCCTCCATGGGCGCCGACCGGGAGCCGCCGCCGGACACCGATCCGGTGTTCGCGGCGTACCTCCGGGCGAAGGGCGCCGCGGACGCCGCCGTACGGGCCCGTGCGGAGCTGGACTGGACGATCCTCCGGCCGGGCCGGCTCACGGACGACCCGGGCACGGGGCTGGTGAACCTGGCGGAGTCGACGGGCCGGGACGCGGTGACCCGTGACGACGTGGCGGCGGTGCTGGTGGCCCTGCTGGACGAGCCGGGCACGGCCGGGCGGACGCTGGAACTGGTCGGCGGCACGGTTCCGGTCGCCGACGCGGTGAAGGCCGTGGCGGCGCCCTGATCACGGTCGGCGGGAGGCGCCGGACGGGCGGGTGAGCCCGGTCCGCGCGCGGAACCCCTCCCGGCGGGGGAAGGGAAGACCCGAAGCGGAGGAGATGGGAAAGGCCCCCCGGTGTCCCGGGGGGCCTTTCACGCGGTTCAGGCGGTTCACACGGTCCAGGCGGCTCAGGCGGCACACGCGAGCCAGGCGGCACACGCGATTCTGGCGGTTCACGCTGCGGGCACAACTCACGCGTCCGCGCCGTCCTCGGTCCTCGGTCCTCGGTCCTCGGACCGGCACCGCGGATACGGCCCGGCGCGGCGTACACGGACCGGCGCGGCGTACACGGACCGGCGCGGCGTACACGGACCGGCGCGGCACCCCGGCCGTGGTGACTGTTCGTCACCACGGCCGGGGGCCGCGCCTGGTGTCTCTCGAACCGGTTTCCACGGCGGTTTCCCCGGCGGCTCTTCGGCGGTTTCCCGTCGGCTTCCCCGCCGCTGCCCGGCCGCTTCCCGGCCGCTTCCCGACGGATTCTCCGCCGGTTACCCGTCGGCTTCCCGCCGGTCGGGATCAGACCCGCGAGTCGGCCGAACGGCGGCGGACGACGTACACCGCTCCGGCGCCGAGCAGCATCGCGGCGCCGCCCGCGAGGGCGAGCTGCGGCACGGCGGAGGACGAACCGGTCTCGGCGAGGCTGCCGGCGGCGTCGGAGGCGGCCTTGTCGGCGCCGCCCTGCGCCTTCACGTCCCGGTCCGTTCCCGGCTCGTCGGACGGCTTCGCGTCCGGGCCGGGCTTGCTGCCCGGGGCGCCGATCTCGAACTCGTACATGGACAGGTCGGGGCTGCCGCCGCAGGTGCCGTCGTCGTTGACGTAGTCGCTGACGGCGAAGGCCGCGCCGTTGCCGACCGGTGCCTTGGCGTCGATCGTCAGGCGGAGGTCGATGTCGCCGTGCTCGCCCTGTTCGAGCGAGTTGATGGTCCCCGTCCGGTGGTTCGGGCCGAGGTCCTTCCAGCCCTTGGTGGAGTCGTCGGACCACTTGAGGCTCAGCAGGTGGTCAGTGTCCTTCAACCCGGTCTTGTCCGTCGCGTGGACGAAGACGAGCGGGATGACCTGGTCCAGGGTGCGGCCGGTGTCGTTGGTCACCCGGAGGGTGAAGTCGACCGTGGAACCGGCGGCGATCTTGGAGGGCAGGCCGTGCAGGGTCGAGAGCAGGGCCGCGGGAACGCAGTCGCCACCGCCCTCGCCCGGGTCCTCCCCGGCATCCGCCCTGGCGTCGGCGAGGGCCTGGTCGGCCGCCTCCATGGCGGCGAGCGCCTTGGTGACCGCCTTGCGGGCCTGGTCCAGTGCCCGGAGGGCGGCGACGCGGGCGTCGTCCCGGGCGGTGACGGCCTGCTCGGCCGCGGTGTCGGCGGCGGTCTTGGCCTCGGCCGCGGCCCCGGCGGCGGCCTCGGCGTCGGTGACGGCCTGTTCGGCGGCGGTGCGCTCCGCCTCGGTGGCGGTGTCGGGCAGCGCGTCGAGCGCGGCCCGGGCGTCGGTGAGGGCCCGGTCGGCGACGGCCTTGGCGGTGGCGGCCGTTGAGGCCTTGTCGAGCGCCTCCTTGGCGGCCACGGCGAGCGGCGCGGTGTCGGAGACCTCGGTTTCCACGGCGGCCAGAGCGGCCTTCTCGTCGGCGACGGCCTTGTCGTAGGCCTTCTTGGCCTCGGCCGCGGCCTTCTCCAACTCCGCGATGGACGGCTTGCTCTGCGCCTCGGCGGCCGGCTTCTCGTCGGCGGCGAACGCGGGCGTCGTGGTGAGCAGGGCTGCGGGCGCGGCCACAGCGGCGACCACAGCCGTGGCGAGAATGCGACGGATCTTCAAAGGTGACCTCTTCGGTCCGAAAGGATTGGGCTGCCGGGCGGGGGGACGCAGGTCGATGACGCAGATCGATGAGGTACGTCGGCGCGCGCGTCGCGGCTGGCGGTGATCGTAGGACCGGAATAAACGTTTCGGACAGGGCTTTGACGGTCCGCTGTTCCGGGAGGAGTCGCCCGTGCGGCGGAGAAAGACCGTGAAGTCGGACAGTTGCCCACGGTTCCGGCACTTTTCCTGTGAGTCATGTCATGGCCGCCGGAACCGTCTCCTGGCGGGATACGGACGGTCGAGCGGCCTCCGGGGCCGAGCCCGCGGGGGCCGTTCGGGGCTGCCGCGCCGGGCGGCCGGCGCTGGTCCCGCCCCCGTCGCGGGACCAGCTCGGCGCCCCGGCTTCCGTCGCGCCGCCGGGCGGTGGGCGCCCCGGGCCGTGAATGCCCCGGAGCGGTGCGGGCCCCGGAGCCGTGAGTGCCCCGGAGCCGTGAGGCTTTCCGGGCCGTGGGGCTTCCCGGGCCGTGGGGCTTCCCGGGCCGTGGGGTCTGCAAGGCCCCGGTGTCCCCGGCCCGTTGGGTGCCTCCGGCCCACAGCCTGCCGCCCGGTTCCGCACGCGGCTACGGCCGTCCGCTGTCCCGGACAGTCCGGGGCCGTCCGGGCCGGCGGGGCGCTTGTCCGGGGTTCGCTGTCCGGGCGGGAGAGCGGGGGAACGATCGTCGCCGGAGAGGCCGAAAGCGACATTGTCGATCAACCCGGCCCCGGCGAGGATGCCGAACATGAGCCACTCTGAACGTCTGTCGCCGCACGGAGCACGGGACAGGACGGAGTTCGCCGGGCTGCTGCGGCTCCTCAAGGAACGGTCGGGACTGACCTACCGGCAGTTGGAGGAGCGGGCGGCCGCGCGGGGCGACGTACTGCCGCGCAGCACGCTGGCCGATGTGCTGGCCGGAAAGACGGCACCGCGCCGGGAGCAACTGGCCGCCTTCGTCAGGGCGTGCGGTGACGGCGGCCGTACGGAGGAGTGGCTGCGGGCCTGGGACGATCTCGCCGCCCGGGCGGCGGCGGGCACCGGCCCGGCCCGGCAACCGCGCCGGGACACGGAGCCCGAGGCGGGACCGGGACCGGGGTCGGGTCCGGATTCCGGGGCGGATTCCGGGGCGGGGGCCGGGGCGGGAGCCGGGGCGGATTCCGGGGCGGGGTCGCGTCGGCCGCGGCTCGCCGGGCGGGCCCCGCTCCTGCTCGCCGCGGCCGGGATCACGCTCGTGGCCGCGGTGTCGGTCTGGTGGCTGACCGCCGGGAACGACCCGGAGCGAAGGGCGACAACCGGCCACGGCTCGGACACCGGTTCCACCGCGGGCCCGGCATCCGCGGGGCCCCAGGACGGCCCGCCGAAGCTGCCGAGCGGCGCGATCCGTATCCGCCCTCTCAGCGCTCCGGACCTGTGCCTGACCGACGGGGAGGTACGGGACGGGAGGTACCCCACGCTGGTGGCCGTACAGCGCCCGTGCGACGACGTGCCGCCGCAGACGACCGTGCTGGAGCAGGTCGGCGCGGACACGTACCGCATCCAGTGGCACCACCCGGAGTTCGGCAAGGGCTGCCTCAAGGTCCTGCCGGACGGCCCGGGCGCCAAGCTGCTGGAACCGCGCGACGCCTGCGCCGACGCCGACGCATTCCGCATCGAGGCGTCCGGGGAGGAGGACAGCGGCCGGTACGTGCTGCACGCGGACGCGGACGGCGACGCGTGTGTGGGCATCCGGAACTCGGACCCGTCCGAGGGCGCGGAGGCGGTGGCGGAGCGCTGCACGGAAGAGGACGGCCAGGTGTTCGTGATCGAACCGGTGCCGTAGCGGACCCGGACGCGGACCCGGGGAGGGCTGGGGGCGAGGGTGCCGGTCCTCCGGGGTCCGGGGTCCGGGGGATCGGGGTCCGGGGGATCGGGGATCGGGGGATCGGGGATCGGGGGATCGGGGATCGGGCCCCGGGTTCGGGTGCCCCGGGTTCGGAGGCCGTGGATTCGGGGGGCGCGGATTCGGAGGCCGTGGGTTCGGGGGGCGCGGGTTCGAGTGCCTCAGTCCCGGGTGCCGCGGTTCCGGGATGCCGGGCCCGCCGGAAGCCCGGGCCCTTGGACTCCGGAGTCCCGCAGCCCGGGGCGCACGGGATGCGGTGCGTGCGCATGCCAGCGGCGTACGGGACGCGGTGCGTACGCCACGGGGGCACGGAACGCGGTGCGTAAGTCATGAGGCCGGGGGCCGCGGTGCGTACTTCACGGAGGCACGGGACGCGGTGCGTACGTCATGAGGCCGGCCAGGGGACGCGCTGCGTACGTCCTGGGGGGCCGGAACTCGGTGCGTACGCCATCGGGCCTCCCCCGTCGGCCGCCCGCTGTCGGTGCCCTCGGGCACACTGGCCCTCATGCGTGCACCCAGAGCCCAGTGCCCGGCCTGCGGACGCTCGGTCGCCCTCATGCCGACGCGTCGAGCCGGCTATGGCGTCGTCCACGACCACAAGAAGGACCGCCGCTCCCTCAGCCTGTGCGAGGGCAGCATGCGACAGCTGGCGCTTTCGGAGTCCCTCGCCTGGCAGGACGCGCTGCCCGGCGTCGCCGAGGGCCACGAACCGGCCGCGACACTGTTCTGAGGAGCGGAGCGATGACCCGAACGACCACGGACAGCGAGATCGCGGCCCTTCTGACCGCCCTGGACGGACAGCGGCGGCATGTGCTCGGCATCCTCGACGGACTGGACCCCCAGGCCCTGCGGCGGCCCGTGCTGCCGTCCGGGTGGGACTGTCTGGGGCTGGTGCAGCATCTGGCGCTGGACGTGGAGCAGTTCTGGTTCCGCGCGGTCGTCGCCGGTGACGAGGACGTCATCCGCGGCCTGCCGGAAGGCGCCGACGCCTGGCAGGCGGACCCGGAGACGCCGGCCGCCGACGTACTCGACCGGTACCGGCGGGAGACCCAGCTCGCCGACGCCGTCATCACGGCCACGCCTGCGGACGCCGCCCCGGCCTGGTGGCCCCGTGATCTCTTCGGCGAACCGCACCTGCACACCCTGCGTGACGTCCTGCTGCACGTCATCACCGAGACCGCCTGCCACGCGGGCCACCTCGACGCCGCGCGGGAGCTGATGGACGGCCGCCGCTGGCTGGTCCTGACCCAGTAGCGCGGCAGCCTCGCGACCCTGGAAGCCGACGGGCCGCCGAACCGTCCGCGAGTTCCCGGGAACGCCGAAAGGGTCCATGATCAGCATGATGCTGATCATGGACCCTTTCCGATCCTGTGGCGGCGCCAGGATTCGAACCTGGGAAGGCTGAGCCGGCAGATTTACAGTCTGCTCCCTTTGGCCGCTCGGGCACACCGCCTGGGATTTCGCTGCCCGTGCCCCGCGCGTCGGCGGTGCTCTGTGGCAACGACGTAAACCATACCCGATGCACCGGGGTGCTCCGCCACCCGGTTCGCCGCCGGTGGATCATGGCTCGGCTGACTAGGCTGGACGCCGTGAGCCGGGCACGGCTCCGCATCCCTGATGGACCTACACACGAGGAGCCAACTCACGATGGCCGACTCCAGTTTCGACATCGTCTCGAAGGTCGAGCGGCAGGAGGTCGACAACGCCCTCAACCAGGCCGCCAAGGAGATCTCGCAGCGCTACGACTTCAAGAACGTCGGCGCGTCGATCGACTGGTCGGGCGAGAAGATCCTGATGCAGGCCAGCTCCGAGGAGCGGGTCAAGGCGATCCTCGACGTCTTCCAGTCCAAGCTGGTCAAGCGGGGCATCTCGCTCAAGGCCCTGGACGCGGGTGAGCCGCAGTTGTCCGGCAAGGAGTACAAGATCTTCGCCTCCATCCAGGAGGGCATCTCCCAGGAGAACGCCAAGAAGGTCGCCAAGCTGATCCGCGACGAGGGCCCGAAGGGCGTCAAGGCGCAGGTGCAGGGCGAGGAGCTGCGCGTGACGTCCAAGAGCCGGGACGACCTCCAGGCCGTGCAGCGGCTGGTCAAGGAGAAGGACTTCGACTTCGCGCTGCAGTTCGTGAACTACCGGTAGCCCCTCCGGGCCGGGCCCGCCGCACGCGCCCCCGTTCCGTCTCCCGAGGGGAACGGGGCGGCCTGCGGCAGGCCCGGCCCGGCCGTCTTCGGCGCGAGCGGCTCGGACAGGCCGGCGGTTCCGCGGTCCCCGGCGAACACCCGCCGGGCTCCGGCACCGAAGACCGGCGCGGGACCGGCCGGCGGAGACCCGGCCGGTGGCGGGCCTGCCCGTTCTGCGTCACGTCTGTTCGGCGCCCGCACCGTGCCGGCCGTCCACCGCCGTCCGCAGCGTGTCGACGAGCCGCAGGATCTCCATCGGGAGCGGGAAGATCAGCGTCGAGCTGCGTTCGTCGGTGACCTCGGCCATCGTGGACAGGATGCGCAACTGCATGGCCGCGGGGTGCGCTTCGAGCCGCCCCGCGGCGTCGGCCAGGGTCTCGGCGGCCTCGTACTCGCCCTTGGCGTGGATCACCTTGGCCCGCCGGTCCCGCTCGGCCTCCGCCTGGCGGGCCATCGCGCGGCGCATGGGCTGCGGCAGCTCGACGTCCTTCACCTCGACCAGGGTCACCTTCACGCCCCAGGGGTTGGTCACGTCGTCGATGATCTGCTGGAGCCGCTGGTTGATCTCGTCCCGGTTGATCAGCAGCTCGTCCAGATCCACCTGGCCGAGGATGCTGCGCAGAGTCGTCTGCGCGATCTCCGAGGTGCCCTTGATGTGGTTCTCGATGGCCACGACGGAGCGGTTGGGGTCCACGACGTTGAAGTACGTCACGGCGTTGACCCGTACGGTGACGTTGTCGCGGGTGATGATGTCCTGCGGCGGGATGTCCATGGTCACCGTGCGCAGGGAGACCTTGATCATCCGGTCGACCAGGGGAATGATCACGAACAGTCCCGGGCCCTTGGCCCCGATGAGGCGTCCGAGCCGGAAGATCACCCCGCGTTCGTATTCGGGCACGATCTTGATCGCCGCCATCGCCAGCAGGAGCAGGACGACCACGGCGGCGAGGATGCCGACCGCTGCTGAACTCATGAGGGGGGTTCCTTTTCTGTGGGGGGCGGGGGCCGGCCGTCGCCGGGACCGGCGCTGTCGACGACGAGGACGAGTCCGTCGCGGTCCACGACCCGGACGCGCTGTCCGGGGGTCACCGGGGCGCCGCGGCCCCGGACCGTCCACCACGCGCCGTCGAGCAGCACCCGGCCGCTGCCGTCCGCCCCGGCGCTGTGGACCACGGCCTCGCGGCCGATCAGAGTCTCCCCGCCGGCCGCGACGGGGGCACCGCGGGCGCGCCAGGCGAACCGGCCCGCGATCAGCGAACCGGCCCCGACCACCAGCGCGGTGGGCCACATCACCGCCGGGTCCACGCCCTGTTCGCCGCGGAAGAGGAAGATCCCCGCGAGCACCAGTGACACGGTGCCGCCCGCCGCGAACACCCCGGCCCCGGGCGTCAGTACCTCACCGGCGAACAGGGCGGCGGCGAGCCCGACCAGGAGGAGCCCGGCGGCGTTGAACGGCAGGACGCTCAGCGCGACGAAGCCGAGGACCAGCAGGACGACCCCGAGGATTCCGCCGAACCCCATGCCGGGGGCGGCGATCTCGTAGATGACGGCCAGGGTGCCGACGGACAGGAAGAGGTACGCGAGTTCCGGGTTGGCCAGCAGCTCGCGCAACCGGCCGAGGAAGCCGAGGTCGTGCTCCACGACGCGCGCCCCGGCCGTGTTCAGTACGACCCGCCGGCTCCGGTCTCCCTCCCCGACGGTGACGCGGCGGCCGTCGGCCTCCGCCAGCACGGCGTCCCGGGAGGGTGCCAGGAGGTCGGCGACGTCGTCGCGCAGTGCCTCACGGGCGGTGACGGAGGTGCCCTCGCGCACCATGTCCTCGGCGAACCGGGTGCTCCGGCCCCGCCGTTCGGCGATCGAGACCGCGAACGCGGCGGAGTCGTTGACGATCTTGTCGCTCGCCGTCTCGCCCTGCCCGGTGACCGGTGTGCCCGCGCCGATGTGCGTGCCCGGTGCCAGTGCCGCGATGTGCGCGGCCATGGTGATGTACGCGCCGGCCGAGGCCGCTCGCGCGCCGGAGGGGGCGACGTACACCACGACCGGCACCCGGGCGGCCAGGAAGCTCTGCACGATCTCCCGGGTCGGCGCGAGTCCTCCGCCCGGGGTGTCGATCTCCACGAGCAGGGCGGCGTGGCCCTCCTGCTCCGCCCGGCGCAGCCCTTCCGCGAGATGGTCCTCGGCCACCGGCGTGATGCTGCCGTCGACGCGCGTCGCGAGCACGGTCGGCTGCTGCCCGTTGCTCGCCGTGGCCTTGGGCGTGGCATGGGCCGTGGTCGTGGCCCCGGTCCTGGGCGTGGCATCGGCCTCTGTCGTGGCACTGGCCCTGGTCGTGGCAGTGGCCTTGACAGTGGCAGCGGCACTGGCACTGGCCGCGGCACTGGCCGTGAGCAGGAGACCGGCCAGGGCTCCCAGGAGCGCCGGAGCGAGCGCCCGGGCGAGCCGCCGGCGGCCCGGGTGGTGTCCGCGCACCGCGGGGCCGTGCCTGCGATCGGCCCGGCAGCCGCCGGAAACGGGCGGGGCCGCTCGTCGACGTGGCATGCGGCCTCCAGGCGGGTCGTCAGGACGCCGTCGAAGCATCCCGGACTCGCCCTCGGCGTCGCGATCGATGCAACCACCGGGCGGCGGGGACCGCATCCGCGGCCGGGGCCGCTGTCGGCCATCCGGCGGGCGGGCCGCCGCCGGGGTCCGCTCGGATGCTGCCTCTGCGCGCCTGCCTCCGCGCTGCCCCCGTGCTGCCGTATCAGTCCGTGCCGCCCGGTCCTGCTCATCCGCTCACGGGGCGGGCCGGTGGAGCCTCATGTGGCACCACCCGCATGCCGGCACCGCCCCGCATGTCGGCACCGTCCGCAGGGGGCACCATCCGTGGAACCCCGTTGCCCCGCGTCGGCCCACCCGCAGGACCGCCGACCGCCGGACCGCCGTCCGCCGGACCGCCGCCTGCCGGACCCCCGCCCGTCGGGCCGTCCGCTCAGCGAGTGGCGAACGGGGCGTTCGTCGGGACGATCTCGCGGCCCAGCGGCATCAGGGAGATCGGGATCATTTTGAAGTTCGCGATGCCGAACGGGATGCCGATGATCGTCACGCACAGCGCGATACCGGTCAGGACGTGCCCGAGCGCCAGCCACCAGCCCGCGAAGATGATCCAGACGACGTTGCCGATCGCGGAGCCCGCGCCCGAGTCGCGGCGTTCGACGGTGGTCTTGCCGAACGGCCAGAGGGCGTATCCGGCTATCCGGAACGACGCGATGCCGAAGGGGATGGTGATGATCAGGACACAGCAGATGATGCCGGCCACGACATAGCCGAGGGCCAGCCAGAAGCCGGAGAGCACGAGCCAGATCAGGTTCAGGATTGTCTTCACGGCACCAGCCTGTCAGTCGTTCGGTCGGTGTGCACGGGGCGCCGGGGCGGGATCGTCCCGGGCAGGGCGCGGTGCGGGGCGAGCCGGTGCACGGGAGGGCGCCCGCACGCGCCTCGGGCGCCCTCCCGGGACCGTCCTCCCGGGACCGGATCCGTCCCCCGGGACCGTCCCCCCGGGACCGTCTTCCCAGGACCCTCGGCCCCGTAGCCACCGGTTCAGAGCCGCCGGCCCCGGCGCCCTCGGCCCCCGAGCTGTCGGTTCCGGATCCCTCGGTTCCGGCCGTCAGTCCTCGTCCTCCGTCCGCCCCGGTCCCGTACGCCTGCGGACGACCAGCACGGTGACGCCTCCCAGCACGATCGCCGCCACCGCGAGGCCGGCGATCAACGGGGTGCTGTCCGGCGCGCCGGTGTCCGCGAGTTCGCCGCCCGCTCCCGGGGACAGCGGCTCGCCGGGGACCGGCTTCCGGCTCTCCGAGTCCGCGTCCGGGGTGTTGCCGCTCGGCGACGGGTCGGGGGCCGGCGACGGCGACGGGCACTCCTCCTGCGGCGGCACCTCCGGCAGTACGGCGGTGAAGGCGTCCGCGATGACCCGGTGACCCTCCGGGTTCGCGTGGATGTCCTGCTCGGAGCACATCCAGGTGAGCCGGCAGATCTCGCCGACGTTGACGGGGACCTCGCCGGCCGACGGCAGCTCGACGGTGTTCTCGAAGTCGCCGGAGGAGTAGGCCCCGGCGACGTCCGCCACCTCGAACCCGGCCGCCTCGAAGGTGCCGGAGATGGTCCCGTTGACCCCCGCGACCAGCGGTGCCGAGTCCCGGGCGGTCCGCTGCCCCTCCTCGCCCAGCAGCCAGGCCGCGAGATACGGGTTGTAGTACGTCATGCCCGCGTACCGCACCTGCTCGGTGCCCGCCCGGGTCAGCGCCCGGGTGGCCTCGGCGAGGTTCTTCGCGATGGTCTCGTTGGCGGCGGCCAGGCACTCCTGGCCGATCGCGCCGGTACCGGTCACACAGCCGCCGGTGTCGTTGGCGCCGATGTCGAGGGTGACGTACGCGACCTTGCCGCGGTGCTCGGTCAGCGCCCGCACGGCCGCGTCGAGTTGGGAACCGCCGCCCGGGTACTCGCAGATCCCGCCGTCCCGCAGGGTCTCGGTGGTCTCCCCGGCACAGCCGAGGCGGATGTGTTCCAGGCCCGGTTCGCGCTTCTGGAGGGCCTCGTGGAGCCGGTCGGTGTACGAGACGTCCGTGTCACCCGCACCGGGCTGGTAGCCGGAGGCGAGGGAGTCGCCGAGGGAGATGTAGTACGTCGTCTCCTGCCCGGCCGTCCGCGTGGTCTGCCGGGTGTCCTCGCCGCCGTCCGCGCAGTCGGCCGCCGCCGCGTTCGCGCCGGACGCGCTCAGCAGGACCGCCGCGATGGCCGCGGCGCACAGCCGGGCGCCCCCGAGCCCGCGGGTCCGGCCGGGCGCCGGTGACCGGGAGGGCCCCGGGGCCCGGCCGGGGCCGGAGGGGCGGGCATCGCGCGAGGGTCGTAAGTCGTCGTTCCGGAAACGTTTCATCAGAGGAGCACTCTCCGTCCGCCGGACAAGGGGGCCGCCCCGGAAACAGGCGCCTGTGGAGAAGACCGGCCCCGGCGCCGGATAGTTGCTTCCCCCCGGGGCCGGACGGGCGGCCGCGGGCCGGAGGCCGGGACGCACGGCCCGTCCCCGGCCCGTCCCCGGCCCGTCCCCGGCTACTGCCGGCGTCCGCCCGCCATCTGCTCCAGCCGCGCGATGCGCTCGGCCATCGGCGGGTGCGTGGAGAACAGCTTCGACATGCCGGAGCCCGCCCGGAACGGATTGGCGATCATCATGTGGCTGGCCGTCTCGATGCGCGGCTCCGGCGGCAGCGGCAGCTGCTTCGTACCGGCCTCCAGCTTGCGCAGGGCGCTCGCCAGCGCCAGCGGATCGCCGGTCAGCCCGGCCCCGGAGGCGTCCGCCTCGTACTCCCGGGAACGGCTGACGGCGAGCTGGATCACGGAGGCCGCGAGCGGACCCAACAGCATGATCAACAGCATGCCGACCAGGCCCGGGCCCTCGTCGTCGTCGGTGCGGCCGATCGGGATCAGCCAGGCGAAGTTGACCAGGAAGAGCACCACCGAGGCGAGGGCACCGGCGATCGACGAGATCAGGATGTCGCGGTTGTAGACATGGCTGAGCTCGTGGCCGAGTACGCCGCGCAGCTCCCGCTCGTCGAGGATGCGCAGGATGCCGTCGGTGCAGCACACGGCGGCGTTGCGCGGGTTGCGGCCGGTCGCGAAGGCGTTCGGCGCCATGGTCGGCGAGATGTAGAGCCGGGGCATGGGCTGGCGGGCGGCGGTGGAGAGCTCGCGGACGATGCGGTAGAGCTGCGGTGCCTCGAACTCGCTGACGGGACGGGCCCGCATGGCGCGCAGGGCGAGCTTGTCGCTGTTCCAGTAGGCGTACGCGTTCGTGCCGAGCGCCACGAGGAGCGCGACGACCAGGCCCGTGCGGCCGAAAAAGCTGCCGATCAGGATGATGAGTGCGGACAGTCCCCCGAGGAGTACGGCGGTCTTCAGCCCGTTGTGCCGGCGGTGCACGGTACGCCCTCCTGGTGTTGCGGCGGGGAACCACCTGCTGGTGTTCCACCTTCCAGTGGACCTTCCACACCTGGTCAACGCCAGGCGGGAGCCGTGGGTTCCCCGTGCCCGCCGGAGGGGCGCGGGGCACAGGGCACCCCCGCGCGCCGGAACCGGGACGCCGCTCGGGCCTCCCGGGGCCGTCCCGTGCCGCTCGGGCCGCCGCGCACCACCCCCGCACCGCCCCCGCACCGCCACCGCACCGCCCGCGCATCCGCACAGCGCCCGCACGGAGCCCGGACAGCTCGCGCCCCCGGCCGCCCCGGCCCGCCCGGGTCACTCGGACCGCCGGGCCGCCCGGGCCGCCGCCCGGTCGCGGGGGACGGGTGCGTCAGAGCAGCGCGGCCGAGGCGAAGCGCAGGACGAGCTGCGGGGCGCCGGAGAGCACGATGCCCAGGACCGCGGCGAGGGCGACGGCCGCGGTCAGGGTGACGGGGACGGCGGCCCGTGCGGGCGCGGGC